>CAJTNK010000004.1 GCA_910577885.1 uncultured Rikenella sp. | reverse complement strand
GTTTTTTTGGTTCTTTTTGTTCACAAAAAGAACAGTACCCTCCCGTCGCTAAAGACCGATTGCATATTATGCCGAGATGAAGTTAGGTGGCTCGTTTTTTGTACCCGTCGTCCGTGGGCGACCGGGCGTTTCTTCGTTCTTGGCATGCGACCGGAGGGCGAGGGGGGCGGGCACAGCGTCTTGGCTGTTTTCTGCCGCTGTTAAGAATCGCCTCGCAAAAGACGTAGAACGTCTCCCCTCCGAAGGGAGGTGCGGAGAGGTGGAAAAATGGTGACTTCAGGGTGTTTTTTGAGACCTAATTGCTGGAGAAATGACGACAGTGAAACCGATTCAGATCTATTGCGAAAATAACGGGACGACCCTCTATGTGGACGAGGGAGCGACGCTGGGGCAGGTGCTCGAGATGCTGGCCTTGCGGACCGAGTCGCCGGTGGTGGCCTGCTTTGCCGACAACCGGATGAAGGAGCTCAGTACGCGAATTTATTCGCCCAAGAGCTTGCGCTACGTCGAACTCACCTCGCCGGACGGGATGCGGGTTTACGCCCGGTCGCTCTTTTTCCTCCTGCATAAGGCGGTTCTGGACCTCTATCCCGAGGCTCGGTTACGGGTGATGTACACGGCGGGCAGGGGCTACTATTGCGAACTCGACGGGGCGGGGAGCGTCGGGGCCGAGCAGGTGGAGGCGATCCGAAAACGAATGCGGGCGCTGGTGGAGTTGAACCTCCCGATCGTGCGCGAAAAACTCTTGTTCTCGGACCTCGAAAAGATCTATCGGGAGTTCAACTATGCCGATAAGTTGGCTTTGTTGGGGACCCGGCCGCAGTGTTTCGTGACGGTTTATAATCTGGCCGGTCTGCCGGGCTATTTCTACGGGGCGATGGTGGTTTCGACCGGCTTCCTGACGGTTTTCGACCTCCAGGCGTTCGGCGGAGGATTCGTGTTGCGGATGCCCCGGCGGGACGACTGTTCGAAGGTCGAGCCGATGCGACTGGAACCGAAACTCTTTTCGGTCTTCCAGCAAAATAAAGAGTGGGCCGATATTCTCCGGATCTCGAATGTCGGTTCGCTGAATTCGCGCGTGCTGGAGGGAGAGGCCAGCGAGATGATTAAGGTCGGAGAGGCGTTGCAGGAGAAAACCTTGGCGCAGATCGCCGACACGATCCTTGAGCGGCACAATAAGAACGGGGTGAAGATCGTCCTGGTGGCCGGGCCTTCGTCGAGCGGCAAGACCACGATGTCCAAACGGCTCTCGATTCAGCTGCGGGTGTTGGGGCTCGAACCGCAGACGGTGTCGCTGGACAACTACTTTGTCGACCGCGAGAAAACGCCGAGGGACGAAAACGGCGATTATGACTTCGAGGCGTTGGAGGCGGTGGATGTCGAGACGTTCAATGCCGATCTGAACCGGCTTTTTGCGGGCGAACAGGTCGAAATGCCGAAGTTCCGGTTTACGGACGGAAAACGCTACTACGACGGGACGACGCTTCAGCTGGGGGAACGGGGAATCCTGATCGTGGAGGGGATTCACGGGCTCAATCCGGGGCTCACGCCGCATGTCGAGGAGCATTTGAAATACAAAATCTATGCTTCGGCATTGACTACCCTCTCGCTCGACAACATGAGCGTCATCTCGACCACCGACAACCGACTCTTGAGGCGGATCGTTCGCGACAGCAAGTATCGCGGGAGGTCGGCTTATGATACGCTGCGCGGGTGGGCGAGTGTGCGGCGGGGCGAGGACAAGTATATTTTTCCGTATCAGGAACAGGCCGATGTGATGGTCAATACGGCGCTTTTCTTCGAGATTTCCATCCTCAAGCAACATGCGCAGCCTTTGTTGGCGCGGGTGCCGGCCAATACGCCGGAGTATGCCGAGGCTTTGCGGCTGCTCAAGTTCCTGGACCACTTTGTCGAAATCTCGGACCAGGAGTTGCCGCCGACGTCGATTCTAAGAGAGTTTCTCGGCGGGAGCAGTTTTCATTATTGATTCCGGAGAGGGCGTGTGCCCCTGCGGTTGTTGTGCGGCGGCAGGCAGGGCATCTGTTGATTGCCGAGCCCATCGTTAATGCGCGGAGAGCGACAGCGCGCCGCAGATTTCGGTCGAAGTCTCGCCCAAACCGCTGCCCACCGTTTGGTTTTGCGCCGTGTAGACTTTGATCTGCCGGACGATGGTCAGAGTGACCGGACAGCCTTCGGCATCGACGGCCTGGTCGAGGTCGAATTTGTTGCTGCCGCGCGTGTCCGGATCGTTGCCCACCGAGGTGTCGTAATCGGCCGACCAGTTGTCGGCATAGCCCCATTGGAAGGCTGTCAAGACATATTTCTTGGCCTGGTCGTCCCACGACGCGTTCGCCGGCAGGCAAATCCCCGAAAAGGTCAGAGTGTGCGGCTGATCGGCGAGAAATACCGGCCAGTAGCTCTGTCGGTGGAACGCCACCGGACCGATCGTCCCGGTGGCGTTCCGGCTGTCGTGCCAGGCGATCGGCGAGGCGGCGGACAGGTCGGCCGGCCGGGTGTATTCGATCGTATAATCGCGGATCGCTCGGTCGGCTTCGTCTTCGGAACCTCGGAGCCGGTACCAGCTCTTTCCGTCGGGGCTGACCTCCACGATTCCCGGTTCGGAGCTTCCCGAAAAGGCATTGCCGAAGATCACGAAATCGGGGCCCGGGATGTTGCGCACCTCGTGGTCGAACTCGAACACGACGTACCCCCCGAAACCGCCCAGCGACAGGCAGCCGTCTCGTCCTCCGACGATTTTTTGTGCCGCTTCGGGTTTCCCTTGGGCGGTGTTGATGAACTGGCCGGGGGCGGGGCGGTACTCCACCACCCGCGAAATCCACTTGGAGGAGCCCGGCTCTTTCGGGCCCGGCTCCGAGTTGCAGGACGAGGCCCCAAGAAGCAGGGCGGTTGTCGCCACCAGCGCGGCGAGGGGGAAATGGGCGTTTCGTTTCATGGCCTTCTGTGTTGAATCGTTCGCAAAGATACCTACTTTATATTATAACTCTTCCGATTCGTGTCGGGGCCAATGGTTTTTGTCATACCCCTCGGCGGGTTGTTGTCAGAAATTCCGATTCGCTCCGACACCCCGTTTGCTACTTCCATCCGCTGTGCGCTGTGAATTTCGGGTGAAAATTCCCGGCGAAAAATTTGCAATTGGAATTTATTTCTGTATTTTTGCTGTCAGAATATGGGGTATAGAACCGTCGTGGTGGGGCGAAACGGACTGTAAAGTGAATTGTAAACAACGGATTCTCAGCATATTGTTATTCGGTTCGGGGGGTGAACGACAGCTGATGATCGGGCAGTAGCGTGTTTGAACGTGGTCAGAGGTTTTGTCATAATTACGGAAGGAGCCGACCGGGTGAGAGAAAAAATCGCCCGGCTCAAGTTATATGGAGTGGATGAGATCGATATGGTCAACGGACGGTCGACTTTGAAGGAAAAATTCCTGGATGTCGCCCGGCTTTTGAAGGGAGGGGATGAGTTGGTGGTGTGCTCGCTGAGCGATGTTTGCCGGAAAACAGAGGAGTTGTTGGAGATCTTGTGGGTGTGTGCCAAGCGGCGGTTTGTCTTGAGGTCGCTCGATGAGCCGTGGATCGGTGAGGGAGAGGTGCAGCGGGTGTTGGCGATGCCGGGGATGGAGCGGTTCATGGCGAATATCTGTCGGTTCGTGCCGCTTTTGGCGGGGGGATTGAGCGCAGAGGAGGAGGCTGAGGGGACGGAGCGGGGAAAGGGCGAGTGCGTGCAGGGGGGACGGCCGAAAGGGTCCATCAAAATGAGTCAGGAAAAACTCGACCTGGCGGTGAGAATGTACTGTCAGGGGGATTTTACGGTGCGCGATATTTGCGACATCGTGCAGTGTAACGAACGAAGTATGTATCGGTACCTGAAACTTCGCGGGGTGGCCGGACTCAGAAAAATGTCCGGCGGCGCGGCGGGGAACGAAAACCGAAATAATAATACGAACGGAAACAGTAATCAGTCCGTCGCTCCGGAAAATTAGTATATGCAGCGATCCGAAATAACCTACAATCTGACACGCGGGATAGCGACGGCCGTCTTGGCGTTGACTGTCGGGCTTTGCGCTCCGGGCTTGAGGGCGGCGGAGAGCGGCTTGGACGGTGTGAACGGCGACTTTTATGGGGGGTATGGAGAATGGGGCGAAGGGACCGTGGTCGACCTGACACAACCGAAAAAACTGAAGTTCGATTTCGTCATGGGGAGTAGCGACCTGGTCTTCCAGTTCGGCTCGAACTTGATACAACGCCAACAGTTCGACTCGTTGGCCAGTAGGATGGCGCAACTCGATGCGGTGAGGATCGACTCGGTGGTTTTGACGGCGTATACTTCGGCGGAGGATAGCCGCGTCGGGAGCAGGGAATTGGCTGAAGCCAGGTTGGCGGGGGTGAAGGATTATGTCATTCGGACGCTCGAACATAACGAGCTGGGCGGGGTGGCGATTATTTCTTGCATGGCGCCGGCGGCGGGGATTGATGCGGGGGGGGATTTTGTCGACCAGGATACGTGGAGCGGGGGGGGGGACGAGGCCGAGGTGTATGATCGGTTGCGGCGGGTGGATTTCACGGTCTATATGGGGGTTGTCGGGGGATATGACGAACGTACGGTGCGCGAAGAGGCGCAGGTGGCGGTGACGTCGGAACTCACGGAACTTATGGCTGATACGATCTCCGATGCACAAAAGGAACGGCAGCTGGCGGCGATTCTGACCAATCCGTATCCGGTGTGGAATCCGCATACAGGGGGACGAGGGCGGAGTTATGCGGAACGGCAGCCGCAACAGGTGCGGGCGAGCAGCTATTCGTTCAGAGAACGTTATACCGGGCCGATCAATCAGGTGATGTCGCTGCGGACGAATATTCCGTATTGGTTGATGCTGGCGCCGAATGGAGGGGTGGAGTTCCATATTGGCGGACACTTCTCGATCTTGCTCGAGGGGGCTATTACGTATTGGAACAAAAAAACGGATACGGGGGATAAGGGGATTTATGTGGCCGGCGGGGGACCGGAGTTCCGGTATTGGTTCGGCGATGATCGTTCGATGGCGGGACATGTTATCGGACTTTATGGGCAATATGCCGATTTTGACATAAAATTGAACGAAAAAGGACGCCAAGGTACTGCAATCGGGGGGGGGATCAGTTATGGATACTACTTGCCGGTGGGGAGACGTTGGGCGTTCGAGTTCGGGATCGGGATCGGATATTTGAGGAATAAGATCGATGTCTACAAGTGGAATGACATTGTGCAGAAAAACTTGTGGCAGGAGTACAAAACCAAAGCGTGGATCGGACCGACGAAGGTCAATGCCACGGTGATTCTCCGGATCGGGCATAAATAGGAGACTTCGGTGGGGGGGGCTGTGTAGTGGGTGTGGAATGAATTTTTCCCCTTTGTTGCGGGGGACGCGATACGATAAATAAACGCGAAACGATGAAGAATAGGTCGAAATACGCTTGTGGAGCGACATGGCTGGTGATCGTACAGGCTGTCGTGGCGGTGCTGGCGTTCGGCGGATGTAACAAACGGCCGTATACCCGGGTGAAACAGCTGCCGCTGGAAATAAAACTGGACTGGTCGGCGGTTAAGGAAACCAACCAGATTCCGGAAAGACTCAAACTCCTCTTGTTCGAGGAAAACGGTACGTTGCGGGCGCAGTATGATATTCCGAAGGAGGGGCAGTTGTTGACCGGATTGCTCGACGTGGGGACGTACAAGGCGATTTGCGTTAACGTTACTAATAACGTAGAGATACAGAACCCGGATAAGTTCGAAACCACGCAGTTGGTGGCTAAACCGGTCTCTTCGAGTTTGGCCAGTATTTTCGGCAAGGCGGATGGGAAGTCGGCCATGGTGGAACAGCCGGGATGGATCTTCTCGGGGGTTTTGCAGGAGATTAAAGTGGGGGATCCGTTGATTACGGAAGAAACCAGCTCGAGTGCCAAGTCGTCGATCGTCATGCCGATGGCAAGGCGGGTGAAGGTCATTAACTTCAACTTTACGGTCAGCGGGGTGACCAATGAAATTAAGACCGTGAGTGCGGCGTTGGGCGGGGTGGCTTCCAAGATCGATTTGACGACCGGAGCGATTGTTGCGGGGAATCAGGCGGCTTCGCCGGTGACGCTTACGTTCAATCCGGCGGGAGGGACGTTGCAAGGGACAGTGCTCATTTTCGGGAATGAAGCGGAACTCAGTGACGAGGTGCGGAATAATCTCCAGTTTGCGTTCGAGACGGAATCCGGGCGGAGGATACCGCTGGAAGAGGATATTACCGAGCAGCTGAAGAATAGCGGAGGTGCGGAAGGGGATTTGCAGATCAAGATCGAAGGGAGTTTGGATGTGCGGTATGATGCGGGGTTGATGACCGTTGTGATCGAGTGGCTCAGAGGGTCGGAAGAGGATTTGGAGGGGTTGTAGGAGCGGATTTACCGGGGCGGGAAATTAAATTAACGAGGACTTTTCTCGGAATGGTTATGAAAAGACATATATCATACGTTGTCGGGGCTTCTGTGATGGTGGCGATGCTGCTCGGGGGGTGTCGCAAGACGGCTTTCGATCGCTCGGAAGGAGAGGAGACGGGGCGGCAACCGGTGCAATTCAGCAGTGCGGCGGGGGCGGATAAGGAGGAGAGTGTTGCGACGAAAGTGACCGGAAACAGTTTTGATGAAGGTGAGGTGATCGGGATTTACGCTTATCCGTCGGCTGGAACCATGTTCGGAACGGGAGAGGATACGAGACAAAATGTACCGTACTCGGTTTTGGGGGGAGCGAAAAAAGGACAGTTGACGGTGGCGAGTGAGGGGGAGAATGGAGTGGAAGTGAAACCGATTTACTTTCCGACCGATAAATCGAAATGGCTGAATTTCAGGGGATATTACCCTTATTCGAAAGATATGTCGGCGAATGGGGTGTTGGCGGTGAATGTGGCGGATCAGAGTGCCGGACAGGATTGGGCTATTCTTTACTCGAATAACCAGAATAACGTGGCTACGACGGCTGAGTTTATTCGATTAGAGTTCGAGTACGTGATGGCGCAGGTGGTGATTAATTTGAAGTATGACCCGGCGACGGGCGAGACGGTGGAACGGAGCGTGACGGGAGTGGCTTTGGAGGGGATGGGGTTGCGGACGGCATGTGCGTTCTCGGTGGAGACGGGGACGGTGAGCGAGGTGGCCGGTGGCGGGGCGGCGGATGCCAGGGGGCGGATTGTGCTGAAACCGGGGATGGCGACGACTCGGGCTACGGTGGTGCCGGGGATGGGGTTGACCAGTGGTTTGGAGATTTTGGTGGCTACGCGGGGGGGGCGGACTTATGTGGCGAAGCCTAAGGATGTGACTTTTTTGCCGGGGCGGCAATATATTTATAACGTTACCTTGAAAGGCGGGGGCGAGGTGGAAATTGTGGGGGATGGGCAGGCCACGGTGTTGCCGTGGGAGATGGGGAATGACGGGGATGCCTTGCCGCCGATTGTTGGTGAACAGGAAAACTAAAGACGATGAAGCAGCAAACGATTCTCACACTATTCCTGTCTTCGATGATCTTGACAGGATGTGACTTGGAGAAAAAAAACGGTCAGGACGGGGTGGTCCGGTTTGCAGCCTACCAGCCGTCGTCGGAGGGGAGTGTTGCAACGAAGGTGACCGGGACGAACTTCGATGCGGGGGATGAAATTACGATCTTTGCACCGTTGGCCGGGAATGCGATACACGGGACCTATGACCAGGCGGTCTCGAAAGCGGGGAAGGATATGCGGTATCTGGCGGATAACAGTAACCGATTTTCCGCTAAGAATGAGGAAGATAAGATCCGGTATTCGTCGTCGTCGGTTAAGTTGGACTTCTATGCCGTTTATCCGGCGGTCGGACCGAAACCGAAGTGTGCGACGGTCGATAATACGACTTATGAGATCGACCTCGGCGATATTAGTCGGCAGGATGGGACGACGGATAGGCTCGAGCCGTATATCTACTCCAACAATGCGAAGGGGAAGGGAGTTGGGGATGGTGTGGTGACGCTGGCGTTCCGGAACGTGTTTTCGAAGATTGTGGTGAAGGTAAGGTACGATGAGTTGAGCTTGGATGGGAAGATGCTGAGCAAGGTCGAGTTTTCGGCGGAGGACGGGTTGTATCGCGAGTGCGTGATCGATTTGAAGCGCGGGGATTACACGAAGGTGGCGACCAATGGCGGACGGGATGACAAGCTGGCGACGAAAGAGGATCCGTATAGTTTTCCGGTGCCGAATGAGGTGGAGTGGACGAGCGATGGGACGTGGTCTACGGGGATGACCGAAGGGTATTTTGTGCCGGGGCAGACGACGAATCCGGTGATCCGGTTGACTTTCGGCGAGGATACCCCGACGGTGAATATCGGTACGGGCGATGGGACGGTGACCACAGGGACGCAGACTTTCTTGTGCCGCATACCGACCACGGGGACGGGGGGACGCGTGACGTTCGAGCCGGGGAAGATGTACACTTATACCGTGGAAGTGAATGGGACCATGCCGGAGGTGACGATGGGCGGGACTATTGAAGATTGGCAGGCGGCGGGCGGCGTGACCGAGATTTTCGCCGAGTAGGCACATACTACCGTTACCTTACTGGGAGAAATGTCAAAATCGCCGGGCTCTTCTCCGGCACAACAGACCATAAAACGAAGAATTAACACAACCAACAAACAAAACAAACCAAACAAAAAAGCTATGAAAAAGAGTTTGCTTTTGGCGGCTGCTTCACTGGCTGTGATCAGTTGCTCGAAACGGGCGATGGAAACCCCGGGGGACGGGCCGGTACAGGACCCGAACGCCGTAATGTTCTCGACTGGTGGGATTACCGCTACGCCGGATTCCAAAGTGACTGGCAATCCGGAAGCGGGGAAAGAAAATGGTGTTATCTTTGAAAAAGATGATGTCATTGGAATTTATGCTGTGCTTCACGGAAAAGTATTGGATGATGCAGATGCTTTCCCGACCAATACGGCAATTCAGTACAAACAGAAACTCTATGCAGCTTCTTCTATTGCTGCTGCGACGGATGCCAACCCGTTCTTGGCAACGTTTAACCCCTCTACGACAACAGGGTCGGACGAAACTATCTACTATTTGCCGGGGGGACAGGGGTATAATTACTACGCTTTCTTCCCGACTTCGGCACAGGGAGGGAAAACGTTGACTAATTATATGGCTACCGAATCGGCAACGATTAGTACTAATTCTTGGACTAATCAGACTGGTTTGTTCACAGAAGCTACTCCGGGTAGCGGTACGTGGGAACATGTAACAGGTTCGCCGTATCAGGCTTGGCCGGGTCCGTTCCTCTATGCTTACTACAATACGGAAGACAAGGCTCCGGCGGTTGGGACGACTGCTACTCCGGTGAAATTGACTTTCAAACATGCTGTGGCTAAGTTGAGCTTGGACGTTACGATTGATCAGACGGTGGGTACTGCTGCGGATCTTTCTGCGATCGAACTGTATGCTGATGCAGGGTTGTATCAAGGTTTTACGATCGACATGAAACAAGCTGATAAGTCGCCGGCTAATGTGATTGCAGCAAATACGACCTCTGGGACGCTGTTGGACGGTACGGGTTCTGGGAATACGGCTAAAACCTATAAATTCCAGAACTTGACGAAAGCGGTTGTGAGTGGTGCGAACAAAACGGGGACCAATGTGATTGGTTATCTGATTCCGGCTACTGGGATTGAAAATGCGAAGATTCGCTTCACTTTCGGTACGGGTACCAATGCACAGGTATTCACTGCTAAACTCGATAAATCGGCTACCGGCGATGATGCTTCGGCTACGGGTACCAACCACTTCCCGACTATCGAAGCAGGGAAAGACTATCAGTTCAAGATCAATATCCAGAAAACGGGTGTAACCTTTACCGGTACGATTGAAGACTGGGCGGTTGTTGATAAGACCGGTGATATTATCGACGCTGAATAATTTGGCTTGAATCGATAGAAATTCGATTTGTCTACTCAGAAAGGGGCTGCGGGCCACAGCCTGCAGCCCCTTTCTTTTTGGGAGGGTAAACACAAAACCCTACCGATTATTTAGTAGTACGTAACTGAACGGACTAAGACTAAACAATGAAAAAAGTTTCAATACTGGCTGCCATAGCTCTTGTGGTTGTCGGTTGTAACAAAAAGTCGATCGAAGACGCACCGCTCGGACCGGTCATGCCGGACCGCGAGGCGCCTATCTCGTTTGGCGTGGGCGGAGACGTCCAAATCACCCCGGCTAAGGCTATCACAAAAGCGACCGTGGCTCTGCCCAACGATACCAAATTAGGCGTCTTTGCTTTCCAGGGAAAAACTTTGCCGACCTCTGCTTCAACCGCAAACGGGGCTTTGTGGGGCGACCGCGATACCGAAAATCTCGAATACACCTGGAATACGAGTGCCGGTACCACTGGAGCTTTCAAGGAGAGCGGGACATCACCCAAACTCTTTTGGCCCACCACTGCTGCGGGCACGAAACTCTCGTTTGCCAGCTACTTTCCGTACACCGCTGCGGGGGTTTCGGCTTTTGTCCTGACCCAGGACATGGCCGATCAAACGGCGGATGCCACGACTTCCAAGGCGCCGGACTATGGTTTCGCATGGGCTAAGTTGGAGAATGTCGAACGGCCGAATCCGATTGTATCCAAGCAGTTGGCCTTCAACTACAAAGTCGCGAAGCTGAGCTTTGCGATCATGGGCGACAGCGACGATGGAATTCAGATGCAGACCGGCGGAACCGGCGAAGGGATTGTGGCCATTAACGTGTATGGAGCTTCTACGGGCTTTTACCAAACCTACAAATTGAACCTCTTGGATGGAACATCGACCGGATCAGGTGATTTGAACTCATCGAACAAGATGCAAATTCAGGGGATCGATGCTTCCAAAGTGGATAATACGGAGACCCCGGCTGTGACGACCAAGTTCGTTACTGCAGAAGCGTTTGTCGTACCGTCGACCACCGATGCAGGCTTGAAAAGCGACGGGATCGTGGTAGAGATCATGTATAACGACGGGACCAATACACAAAGCTATAAAGCTGAGATCAAAGCTGGCGATAAGTTGACCGGAAAAGCCGCCTTGGCGGATGGTTTGGAGGTAGGGACCAACTACAAGTACACCTTGAAGCTCGGCAAAGCTTTGACCGTTTTCACCGGGAAAGTCGTCGACTGGAACGAAGTGACGGTGCCGGATGTTACCTTGGAGTAATTTCTTTGTACGGCCTTTGGTGTATTCAAAGGTTTTGCATAAATATAGCCGACGCGTAATTATGTATACCGCCGAGAGTCTCTTTTGGTTCCGAGTGGAAATGCTGATAAACGGCTCCTTCGAGCCGGAATGGATGGAAAACCGGGGCGAAAGCTTCGTGTAGGGGACGACGCCTCCGGTTTTTTTCGTATTTTTGTCCGGGAGATTCTCTTCGCCTCGTGGCGAGGAGGGGAACCGGCCGACGAGAGAGAAAATACGTAAAAAACGGCATATCCTTGCGATTTCGCACTCCCTCTTCTCCTCGAGAAAAGGCCGCTTAATCGGCAAAGACATACCGTTCGAACGAAACAAACAACAAAACAAACAAACTTTTGACAAACCGAGGTTTTTAATGCGTCGGGTCTGCCATTTTCCTTCAATGAGCGACCGCAGACGGATTATCGACCTTTTCTGCATAGACATACTGCATAAAGTGTGCCAAACATAGGTCTTCCTTCGACTGATCCGGCGCACCAAACCCTAAATTAAGCCAGGCATTATGAAGCGTTTCTTTGCTGTATTGCTGTCCGTCAGCATGTTCGGCATTTGGAGCTGCACACACGACCGCTCGTTCGACGAAACAGGCGCGCAGGGACAACCGTTTGACAAGTGTCCCGTAGATTTCTCTGTCGCAGGGTTCGACCTGCAACAAGCAGCCTCCAAAACAACAACCATCAATCTTACAGAAGGTACCACCGTACGCGTACTCGTCTACCAACGTGCGGCAACGGCTCCCGATCCGGGCAGAGACCGTTATGTGACCGAAAAAACCTATCGCATCCACAGCGACGGATCGTTCTTGCCTTGCGAGACCGATGCGGCAGGGGTTGTGACAGTTCCGACGGCCGGCCCGTTGGAACTGGTCGGCGGAGAGTATGACTTCTACGCCTATGCGCCGGCCCTCGAGATGACCGCCCGGCCGACTCTTTCGGTCGGGCACGGTACCGATTTCATCGCCACCGCCCCCGTGTCGCAGCGTGTGGCCGGCCGACGCACCTATGTCGATCTGCTCTTCACCCACAAGGCGGCTCAGCTGCACTTTACCGTGCGGCGCAAGGCCGATGCCAATACGGTATACTCCGTCGCGATGCAGGAGCAGGGAGTGAAGGTCGAAAAACTGGCCGCCTCTCCGGCCTCTTATACGCTCGGCGGCGAGATAGCCGTCTCCGGGAGTGCCTACAGTGGCGTTTCTGAGATTCCCGGTTCGCGTTTCACACCCATCAACGAATACACGACGGCTGTTCTGGACACCGTCCTGGCGCGCGAGCCGAACGCCCTGGGCGGGGATGACCTTCGGTTGACCTTCCATGTTCGTATCAACGACGCGCTCTACAAAACTTACACCACGACCCTCAGTGCCATGGAGTTGCGTCCGGGCCACCGGTATCGTTTCGACGTGCTGGTGAAAGACGGCGGGGCTGTGCTGACCCTTTTCGAATTGCTGCCGTGGACTCGCAACGTGCTGACAGACCTGGAAGTGGGGGGCGATCCGTCGAACGGCATCGTACTCGGCGAGTGGACCGAGGCCGGGTGGAGCACTGGTCTCGGAGACGAAGGGGTGGTGCCGTTTTAGGGAAACAGTCTCGTGCGGGCCGGATTTTCACCGTTCGGCGCCGGCCCGTACTCTTTTTTTCGGACAGATCATAAATCAGGGTATGAAACAAATCATTTTATTCCTATTGGTGGCCGTCGCGGTGGGTTCCTGTAAGCGGAACGCCGCCGTAGAACCGTCGGCCGGAGCGGGGTGGACCGTTTTTGAGCTGCATCCCGGTTCGTTCGACATGAGACGGACCAAACTCGATCGGACGCAGGAGAATACGATGGCTGATATCGCCGTCCTGCAGTTCGATGCGGCGGGCGATTTCGTGAAGTATGCGTACAAGGCGGGGCCTGTGGCGGACAACCGGATTGCGTTGGATTTGGCCGCCGGTACGGGGCAGACCGTCGTTTTCGTGGCCCATGTGCCGGACGGCGCTCCGTTCAACGGTTTTACCGGGACGTTGGACCAGTGTCGGGCGTTGACCCGGTCGGTGGCGGACGAGGCGGCCTTGACGGCCGGGAATGCCGTGGTGATGTACGGCGAGTACTGCGGGGTGGTGGCCGCCGGAAAAACGCAGGCTGCGGTGGTGATGAAACGGGCGGTGGCCAAGATCGAGTTGACCTACTGGGTCGATATCCCGGACGCGGCCGATCGGCATGTCTCCTTTGTGCTGAAAACCGTTCGGTTGCGTAACGTGCCGCAGGTGATGGCCTATGCCGAGCCGACGGGGATTTACCCGTCGGTCACGGAGCCCTTCGGAGACTACCCCGCAGTACAGGTTGCAGTCCAGCCGACGGCTGATCGGCCGGGCTTTCAGACATGGTATGTGCCTGAAAACAAGCGGGGTGTGGGGACGGCGGAAACGGCCTCTCGAAAGACCGCGGAGGCGTTGGCCGCGGGCGGCGAACGGGCCACCTACCTGGAGCTGGTCGGCGACTACACGAAAGAGGGGCAGAAGCTGGAGTTGACCTATCGCCTCTACCTGGGGGCTGACCCGGTCAAAGACTACAACCTGAATCGGAATACGGTCTACCGGGTAGAGGCCGTCATCCGCGGGGCGAATACCGTGGACCTGCGTATCTCGGCCACCGCCGGTGGCGGCGAGTTGGCCGTGGAGGACGAGGCAGTGGAGAGCGAGACGGGCGAGGTGGCGATGGGCGGAAATCGCTCGTCGAACTGTTACCTGGTTCATCCTCGGGCTACGGACCAGGAGGTGCGCATTCCGGTTCTGCGGGCGAACGAGGTCTTTCGGGATGCTTTTTGCGATCGTTACGGGCTGTTGGCAGAGGCCGGTTATCGACAGAAAGATTCGCTGCCGGAGGCTGCGGCGGCCGATCGGCTCTGGGAAGCCGAGGTGCTGTGGCAGGACAACGCCGCGCGGATGGTGGAGATCACCCAAGGCGAGGTGCGCACCCGCTACGACGAGATTCGGTTGCGGCCCACGGGTGTGGCCGGAAACTGTGTCGTGGGGTTGCGGAACCGGACCACCGGGGTGTTGGCCTGGAGCTGGCACCTGTGGATCACCGACTACGAGCCGGTGGACTATGCCGGCGACCTGCCGGTCGGCGAGGTCCACCAGTACGGCGGCTGGATGCGGGACAACGGACGTTTCATCATGGATCGTAACCTGGGAGCTCTGACGGCAGGGCCGTACGGGAGCGGTTCCTGGGGGCTGCTCTACCAGTGGGGGCGCAAGGATCCGTTTGTCGGAGCCGCCGGGAGCGGTCCGGCGGCGCGGAGCTGGTATGTGCCCGATGGGAGCGGCGGTTTCCGGGCCGCTACGGAGGCCGACTGGACGAAAGCGGCGGCCGGGACGGGCGTTAATATCTATCGGTCGGTGACCGATCCGATGACTTTCTACGTGAGCGGCGCGGCCCGGAGTTGGACGACTCAGAGCGACGGGCTGTGGCGGGACGAGACGAAGACCCTCTTCGACCCGTGTCCCGTGGGTTGGCGGGTTCCCCGCCGGGCGGTGTGGGAACAGATGACGACCGCCGATGCGATGTGGGAGGAGACCCACGGGAGCAGCCATGCGGGCGTTCAGCTGTGGAATATCGTACTGGCCGGACCGGCCTGGTATCCGGCACAGGGATACCGCCGGGCGACGACGGGCGCGGTGGCGGACGGAGCGGTGCGGGGCGGACACTGGTCGTCAACGGCAGTCGGAGCGGACGAAGCGGTGGCGTGGATCGTTTCGAATCCGGTGCAGCTGCCCGGAGCGGCCGGACAGGCCAACGGGTATGCCGTTCGGTGTGTACGGGAGTAGAGCGGTGGCGGAAACGGAGACCGGGAAAAAACAGGGAAAAAACACAACAACAAAAAAAAGTATGAAAACATCGATTGCATTATGTTCGGCATTCCTTCTGCTGGCATCCTGCACCAAGCGAATCGACGAAGGATTCGGAGGCACGGGCGATCCGGTTCAGGTCGAACTGGGTTTTAAGGTCGAAGCGGCTACCCCGGCGGGTGTCGGGGAGCTGCAACAGACCAAAGTTTATCGGAGCGAGGCGTTGGAGGTTGTTTTTTCGGCACCGGAGGCGGTTGCGCCGGCGGAGACGAAAGCTTCGCTGGCCTTGACCAACGTATGGGTAGTGCAGTTCGACGCGGCGGGGAGTTTCGTGACGGCCCACAAGACGCCGTCGCTGGCCGTGGGGACGACCCTGAAACCTGTGTTGCGGGGCGGTAAGTCGCAGCGGATCTACGTGGTGGCGGCGATGAACGACGCCACGGACTTCTCGACGGCGTTGGCCGGAAAGACGCTGGACGACTTCCGCAAGCTGACCGCCACGCTGGGGAGCGCTCCGGCGATGGCTGCTTCGACCGGGATTCCGCTTTGCAGCGACGAGGTCACGGCCGACATATACTCCAACGGCAAGTTCCTCTCGCGGACCGGCATTACCCTCAAACGCATTGTGGCTCAGGTGCTTTTCACGGCCAGGCTCGGCACCAACTCCACGGCGGCCGAACGGTACACCATCACGTCGGTGCGGTTGGTCAATAAGCCGAAAAACCTCTGTTTCGCTCTCCCAGCGGCCGGGACAGCCACCTATCCGGAATCCGTGGCCGCCAACTTCGAGTCGTTGGCGGCCGTAACGGGCACGAAGGTCACGGATCAGCAGAGCTGGTTCCTGCCGGACAACGTCCGGGGGACGATCACCAACAGCGATCCTTTGAAGAAGGTGCCCGCAGCGGCTCAGGGCGACTATGCCACCTATGTGGAAATTCAGGCCGAACGGGTGGCCGTCGGAGCCAAAAAGGTGGCGACGATGCGGGTCTACCTGGGGGCGAACATGACCAATAATTTCAACATCGAGCGCAACAAGATCTATACGATCACCTGTACGGTGAACGATTTCGAGGTGGCGGGCGATCACCGGGTGGAGGTCACGACGGTCGAGGCACCGGTCTCCAATTGCTATATGTTGGTTCCGGGGAGTTCGGCCGTGACGTACGTTCCGGTGAAGCGGGCCAACGAAATCTACACGCCGGCCGTGGCGGCTCTGTGCGGGTTGACGAACGGAACGACCTATGACGGCGGGGTGGAGGCTCAGGCCGGTTATAACGGGCCGTCGGATGCGAAGTGGGTGGTCGCGTCGCCGGTCTACGACCCGGCAGACTCGCTGCCCGAGGTGGCGGACAGGCGGGTTTGGATTGCGGAGATCGCCTGGCAGGACGAAAAGAATGGCGGTCGGCCGTTGGTGACGATTGAAAATCCGATCATTACGAATCGCCGGGATGTGATCCGGGTCAAGGCGAGCGGAGCGGGAGCCGGGAACTGTGTGATTCGGTTGCGCCGGGCCCGGAAAGCCGACGGTTCGGCGTGGGACAACCAGACGGCCTGGACGTGGCACCTGTGGGTGACCTCCTACCAGCCGGGAGACGGGAACAGTTCGCGGGAACCGGGCGTTGTTCCGGGCTCCTCGGTGGCGGGCACGGGGAACGACGGAAAGGCGGCCGTTCATACCTATGTGGGGTGGTTGAACAACGATCCGGGTACGGAGGCTATCTCGGGCGGCGTCAAACACCCGATCATGGACCGGAACCTGGGTGCGATGTCGGCTTCGCCGGGCGTGGCGTCGTACGGGCTTCTGTATCAGTGGGGCCGGAAAGACCCGTTTGTGGGCAGCCGCGACGGTTCGAGTGAGAATGGGAAGACGTTCTACGTGCCGACGTATAATAACGACACGGAATCCCGCACGATTACCGGTTGGACGGCTTATAACACGACGGACGGGACGGCTGCCGGGAACACGGGCAAGGGCGACCTGGGGGTTCGGAAAGTGAACGCCGTGGGTTTGGGAAACACCATTTTTTCCGCCCTTCGCAATCCCGGGACGTTCTACGGTTCGAGACCGGGTTCCAACGGCGACTGGACCATTCCGCGCGGTATAGATCTGTGGCAGGACGATCTCAAGACCCTGTTCGACCCCTGTCCGGAGGGCTGGCGGGTGCCGCGCAGCGGCACGGAGGAGAAGACGAACCCGTGGAGTGGGTTCTCGATCGACAATAGCACGTGGGTGGGGCGCGACACCACGGACTCGAACGGCGGGCGTCGTTGGTTGTCGCCCGGAGTGCACGGCGGCGCGGCCTGGTATCCTTTCGTGCGCCGACGCTATTTCGAAACCGGGGTTTTTCAGCCCTGGACCTGTCAGGCGACAACAACGCCGGACCCATCGGATGCCGCAAGATTGATCGTGCTAGCGTTCGAGGTCACCGAGATCCGAACGGCCGATCCCCACTCCCATGCCCACGCCCATTCGGTCCGCTGTGTGCGGGAGTAGTCGGAAATCGAGGCGGTGAGCATCGCAGCCCCGCCCCCGGTGCACCGGGGCGGGGCTGTTTTTGTGTGGGGGATACGAAAACGAGGCGTGGGAGGGTTATGAATGAGCCGAGCATTGTTTTTTGCCCTCTTTTTTCGCGGGGCGATGGGCGGCATTTTCGGAATAGATGCGTATATTTGAGTAATCAATCTCGGGAGGATTATGAATCTGAAACAACTTTGGTGGGTGGGGGTAGGGACCTTGCTGGCGGCCTGCGGCGGCGCGGGGCAGCAGCCGGGACCCGAAAAGCCCTGGCAGCGGGAGGCCAAGTTTCGCACGTTCTTGAATCTGGCGACCGCCGTGCCGGTCGATTCGTCGCGGAAGGTGTTGGATACGTTGATCGGTTTCTATGCCGAGGATAGTGTGGCGTTCCGTCAGTTGCAGGATTTCCTGACACCGCCCCTGTCGGACCCCAACTCGCCGTTGCGGAACGACGAGTTGTATATTCCTTTGTTGGAGGCCGTTATCGCATCGCCGTTTTACGATACGACCGAAAAGATCCGGCCGGCTTACCGGTTGGCCATGGCGCGGAAAAATCGGGTCGGACAGCCGGCGGCCGATTTTGCCTACACGTTGGCCGACGGGCGCAGCGGGAGGTTGTACGAGGTGGCGGCGCCGCGGACGCTGGTCTATATCAACAACCCGGATTGTCATGCGTGCGAGGAGATCCTGGCCGATCTGAAGGCTTCGCCGGTGATCGGCCAGGCGCTCACGAACGGACTGTTGCGCATCGTGGCCATCTATCCGGACAAGGACCTCACGGCCTGGCGGAAGCATCTGAAAGAGACACCCGGCCAGGCCGATGGGTGGATCAACGGGTATGACGCCACACTGGCCATGCGCCGTGAGGAACTCTATGACTTGCGGGCCATTCCGTCGCTCTATCTGTTGGATGAAGAGAAACGAGTGTTGCTGAAAGATTGCACGTCGGTCGGCTGGATCGAGGCTTACCTGATGCAGGGGATGCGTTGACGGGCAGAGGCTTGTCACATCTCTCCCAGGAGCGTTCGAACCGCCACCGACGCACACGCGCAACCGAACACGGCAGGCATGTAAGAAATCGTTCCGACGTTCGATTTCTTGTTCTCCTCTTCGCAGAGGATCATCGAGCCGGGGCGCACCGTCTCGGGTGAAAAAACCACCGGAAAACCGTTCCGAATGCCCATCTTGTGGAGCCGCTTGCGCAGCATGTGGGCCAGCGGGCAGTGGTGCGACTTGCCGATATCTTTGATTTCCAGTAGAGTAGGGTCTGTCTTCGCTCCGGCGCCCATCGAGCTGACCAGCGGGATTCGGCGGTCGAGACACCCTTTGATGAGGTTGACTTTCGGAGCGAGCGTGTCGATCGCGTCGACCACAAAGTCATAACGAGGCTCCCGATCCAACAGCGTATCGGTGGCCTCGTCTTTGATATATTCTTGAATTATAGTGAGTTCGATCTCCGGATCGATGTCGCGCAGCCGCTCGGCCAGCACCTCGGCTTTGGGCCGTCCTACCGTCGAGTGCAGGGCCACGAGTTGGCGGTTGATGTTGCTGATGCTGACCGCGTCCGCATCCACGAGGGTCATTCGACCGACCCCTGCCCGGGCGATCATCTCGGCCGCATAGGCCCCCACGCCTCCCAAACCGACCACCAAAACGTGAGCCGCTCGGAGCCGTTCGGCTTTTTCCGTTCCCAACAACAACTCCGTCCGTTCGCGCCAATTATTCATTGCTTGATTAATGCGTTGAAATTCGACAGTATCAGTTCCTTTAATTCCGCGATATCCCATCCGGTCCATGCCCCGCAGCGGGCGTACATCGTTCGGATCGGGCTTTGCGGATCGTCGTCCGTCTCCAGAAACAGCCGCTCGGGGCTCTCCCGAGCCACCCATCGTGCTGCTTCCTGTGTTTTGGGCGATTTTTCGGTGGTCGGTCCGAACGAGAATCGGACCTCCGGGACCCGGCGGATCCACTGACGCACCGTCTCGGGTGCACCCGTAAAGCCGTGCAGGATGGTCGGAACGGCTGTTCGTCCGCCGAGCAGCCGTTGTAAAGCCTCCGTAGCATGTACGTTGTGGACGATCAGCGGTTTATGGAGTCGATTCGCCCACTCGATCTGTCGTTCGAACCACTCCTCTTGCACCCGTTGCGGCGCAAAGGCGGGCCGTAGGTCCAGTCCCGTCTCGCCGACGGCCAGGAGCCGCGGCGAGTCGTTCGCGACGAGCTGCAACCACTCCGGCTGCGCCTGTGCCGCGTCCCAGGGGTGAATCCCCGCCGAGAAAAATCCCTGTGCCGGTGGCGTCGCTGTGGCCGACAACCGGACGTTTTGTACGCTGAGGGTCTCGGGTTCCGGCCGGTGGGTGTGAATATTGATGTAGGGCGGCATGGGTGGTGGAGCGAAAAAGCGTATCTTTATACAAATTTAGCGAAATGGTTTTAAAAATCAGTCTTTTGGTGCTGGCGGCGGCGTGTTGCCTGTCGTGCGGCGAGCCGCCCCGCAAGCGGCCGTTGCACGACAGGCACAGTTCGCTGCTGGATTCGATTGTTCTGAGGCCTCGGGAGGAGTTGACATTGGTTTTTTCGGGCGACGTCATGCAGCACCTGCCGCAGGTCATGGCGGCGCTGCGAAAAGATGGAACGTATGATTATTCGGACTGTTTCCGGTATATTTGGCCTTTTTGGGAGGAGGCCGATTGGGCGATCGTGAATCTCGAAACGACCCTCGCCGAGCGAGGACCTTACAGCGGTTATCCGCGTTTTGCTTCGCCCAAGGCACTGGCCGAGGCGTTGCACGAGGCGGGGGTGGATGTCGCGGCGTTGGCCAATAACCACTGTTGCGACCGGGGACGGGTCGGCATCCGGACCACCGTCCGGACGCTCGATTCGCTGGGGGTGCGCTATGCGGGGGTCTATGTCGATTCGTTGCAGGCGCGTAACGTGTTGATGTTGACTAAGAATGGTTTTCGGGTGGCGCTGTTGAACGCCACCTATGGGACGAACGGGCTGCCGGTACCGCAGGGAACGGTGGTGCACGCCATCGATACGGTGCGGATGGCCGAGGAGGTGCGGCGTGCTCGGCGGGATTCGGCGGCGACGCACGTCGTTTTGTTCGTGCACTGGGGCGAGGAGTATCAGCGCCAGCCGAATCGGGACCAACGGCAGCTGGCCGAATGGTGCGAGCGGCAGGGGATCGATGCGGTGATCGGGTCGCATCCGCATGTCGCGCAGCCGGTTGACACGGCCCGGAGGGTGGTGTGGTCGCTCGGGAATCTCGTTTCCAACCAGCGCAACCGTTTTCAGGACGGGGGGCTGAGCGTACGGCTGCGAATCGGGCGGGGACGGAGGCCGGAGATCGAGGTATTGCCTTACTGGGTTTGGTGTCCGACGGAGGAGGGGCGGCGGCGTTATTATGTGGTTCCGAGCTATGTTCCGGGGCCGGAGATCGGGATGGACAGCCTCGCAAATCGGACTTTCGAACGGGCTTTGGAGGACAATCGGCGGGTGGCCGGAGCGGTGAATGAGGTGAGGTTATGATGACGCGCAACGAATTGATAACGAGGCTGGAGAGTCCGCTCGGAGAGCTCTCCGACGACCGGGAGCTGTTTGCCGAAGCAGCGGCGGTGCGGGATCGGACGATCGGCAGGCGGGTCTATCTGCGGGGGTTGATCGAGCTGTCGAACCGTTGCCGGAAAAACTGTCTCTACTGCGGAATCCGGAGCGGAATGGATGGGGTAGGGCGTTATGAACTCACTGACGAGCAAGTCTTTGCCGCGGTACAGCGGGCTTGGCGGGCGGGATACGGATCGGTGGTGCTCCAGGCGGGAGAGCGGGTGGACGAGGCTTTCGTGGGGCGGGTGGAACGGCTCGTGAGGCGGATCAAACGGTTGTCGGACGGCGCGTTGGGGATTACGCTTTCGCTCGGAGAGCAGGCGCCGCAGACCTATCGACGCTGGTTCGAGGCGGGGGCCCATCGCTACCTCCTGCGCATCGAGGCATCGTCGCCCGAGCTCTATCGACGGATCCATCCGGCCGACCACAGCTACCGGGAACGGCTGCACTCCCTGCGGGTTCTGCGCGAGGTGGGCTACCAGGTCGGGACGGGGGTCATGATCGGGCTCCCCTTCCAGCGGGTGGAGGATCTGGCGGACGATCTCTTGTTTTTCAAGGAGTCGGACATCGATATGTGCGGGATGGGGCCTTATATCGAGGCGCCGGGGACGCCGTTGGCGGCGTGTTCGAGTCTTTGGACGCGGGCCGAACGGTTGCAACTTGCGCTGCGGATGATCGCGCTGCTGCGGTTGCTGATGCCGGACATCAACATCGCCGCGACAACGGCCCTCCATGCCCTCCACCCTCGAGGGAGAGAGCTGGGGGTGGAGGCCGGAGCCAATGTCCTGATGCCCAACCTGACGCCGGAGGAGGGGCGGGGAGAGTACCGGTTGTATGACGACAAACCGATGGAAGATACCGATTTACGCGGTTTCGATGCGGTGTTGGAGAACGTGTGGGGCGACTCGCCTCACTTCGCCGCCCGGCTACGGAGCAGTTCCTCCGGCTCGTCGGCGGACGGATCGGAGAAGTAGGAACGAGTTTTGGCCGCGCTGCGGCGATTGACCCAGACGATCAGTGTGATCACACCGACGTAGAGCATCGCACAGGCCCAGGCGCTCAGCTCGATCCCGTTCACGGCGACCCACCGATAGCTCGCCATCCGGTCGACCACCCGGTTCTGTAGGTCGGTCACGGTATGCGTCACGCCGTAGACCCATCCCCAGCCGCTCGCCAGATAGAGCAGCGAACCCACGATAATCACCGGCACGGTGAACCAAATCAACGGATTGAGCAGCAGGCCGGCGAGTTGCAGTTGTCCGAAGTGGTACATCACGAGCGGGAAGGTGCCGAGCTGTGCCGTGATGCCGACCAGCGTCAGCGACCAAAGCCACCGCCACACCCGCTGTCGCGGCATCCAGAGCCGGGCGAGCGGCGAATAAAGGGTGATGATGCCGACCATGGCGGCGAACGACAGCCGGAAGCCGATGTGGTGGATGTAGTACGGATTTCCGACCAGGATCAACAGGGACGCGGCGCACAACGTATTGAGGCTGTTGGTAGAGCGCGACAGCATCAGGCCGACTTGGAGCAGCGAGAACATGACGACGGCTCGGACCGCCGAAGGCGAGAGGCCGGTCAGGACGGCATAGCCGCACAGCGAAACGATCACGATCCCTCCCAGGGCGAAGAGTCCGTGGCGGATGAGTCGCAGCCAGCCGAACAACAGGTTGAGAATCATAAAGATGATTCCGACATGAAGCCCCGAGACGGCGAGCAGATGGGCCACGCCGCTTCGGCTGTAATCGGCCCGGAGCGAGCGGTCGATGTCGGACGGGTTGCCGATGGCCAAGGCTT
This sequence comes from uncultured Rikenella sp., assembly GCA_910577885.1. Taxonomy (GTDB): domain Bacteria; phylum Bacteroidota; class Bacteroidia; order Bacteroidales; family Rikenellaceae; genus Rikenella. The sequence goes on along the minus strand of CAJTNK010000004.1, from coordinate 30,904 downwards.
GCATGATGCTGGCAGCGGCATCCGAATGATTTTGCAATAGTCTGTTCCCCAGCTCCTTGCGAAAGAGTGCGATGCGGTTGCCGAGCGTCGTGTCGATGTCTACCCGGGCCACGCTCCACGCAAAACACCGGGCCGTAATCCCCTGCGTTCGGCGCATATAGAGGTCGTAGCCGGTCGAATCGCTGGCATAAATCCTCCCGCGCAGCCGCACGATCTCGCCGAGCTCCAGCCGGGTGTCAGGGCGTGCCGCGGTGTCGACATACAGGCTGACGGTCAAATCCTCGAGCGGCGTCCAATCCCCGCTGACGCTGTCCGTAAAGCAGTAGAGCGTGGCCGTCGAACGCTCCCACCGTCCGCGCACCTGTGGGATGCTCTCTACGCGTCCCAAAAAGGTGAGTCGTTCGCCATGATGTGCCGCCGCCGGTCGCGGATCGACCCACCGCCAGCCCGCCCAGGCTGCTCCCGCAACGAAACACAGGCCCCAACCCAGCAACAGCCGCCTCCAAGAGGCAATCCGTCTGAAAAACAGGAGCTTCAGAAGGACGAAAACCGCGAGGATCGCACCCAGCGCAACTCCCGAAACGACGTACCCCCAGGAGGCGAAGATCGCAATGCCGGCCATAAAGGCCACAGTCGGTTCGAGGAGTGGGGTGTTGGTGCGGGTAAATCGTGCCAAATTATTTGTTGCTCAATTCGTTGCAGTCCAGACTCCGATACTGGATCGCTTCCGCCACGTGGTCGATTCCGATCGCCTCGGTACCGGCCAGGTCGGCGATCGTTCGGGCCACCTTCAGAATCCGATCGTAGGCCCGTCCCGAAAGTCCCATCGTCCGCATCGCCTCCTGCACCAGTCCGATGCCCTCGTCGTCCAACCGACAGTACCGATCCATCTGCTCCGGCGTCAACATGGCGTTGCAGTGCGTCCGGCCGTCATACCCGTCCCGCTGCAACCGCCGTACCTGGCGCTCGCGGGCCGCAACCACGCGCGCTCGAACCTCGGCGCTGCTCTCCCCGTCCCGTTTCCGCCGCGTCATGCTCTCCACCGCCACCGGAACCACTTCGACCTGGATGTCGATGCGATCCAGCAACGGTCCCGAAATCTTGCCCATGTACCGCGCCCGCATGGCCGCCGAACAGCTGCACGCCTTGTCCGGATGGTTCCAGTAGCCGCACGGACAAGGATTCATCGCCGCGATCAACATGAAATTGGCCGGATAATCGACGCTGTATTTCGCCCGTGAGATCGTAATGCGCTTTTCGTCAAGCGGTTGGCGGAGCACCTCCAATGTCTTGCGGTTGAACTCGGGCAGCTCGTCCAAAAACAACAACCCGTTGTGCGCCAACGAGATTTCGCCCGGCTGCGGCGGTACGCTGCCTCCCACCAAAGCCACCTCGGACGTAACGTGGTGCGGCGACCGAAAAGGTCGCGCGGTCAGCAATCCTCCCGGATGGTCGTCGCCCAGTTTCCCCGCCACGGAGTGTATCTTGGTGGTCTCCAACGCTTCGGAAAGCGTCATCGGCGGCATAATAGTCGGCATTCGTTTGGCCAGCATGCTCTTCCCGGCTCCCGGAGGACCGATCATCAGCAGGTTGTGGCCCCCGGCCGCCGCGATCTCCAGCGCGCGTTTCACCTCCTCCTGCCCTTTCACGTCCTTGAAGTCGAGGTCGAAACGGTCCAGCCGTTCGAAATATTCGGCCCGTGTATCGATCCGGGTCGGCTCCGGTGTCGACTCACCGTTCAGCAGCTCCGCCACCTGTTTCAAGTCCCGTACCCCGAACACCTTCAGGTTCTGCACCACGGCCGCTTCCCGGGCATTCGCCTCCGGCAGCACGATCCCTTCGAATCCCTCCTTTCGAGCCTGTACGGCGATGGGCAAAGCCCCCTTCACCGGCAGCAGGGTGCCGTCCAACGACAGCTCGCCGATCAGCACATATCGCTCCAGCGTCCCTTCCGCTGCCACCTGCTTCGACGCCGCCAGGATGCCGACGGCGATCGGCAAATCGTAGTGCGAACCCACTTTCCGCATATCGGCCGGCGCCATATTGACCAAAATGTTGAACCCCGGCATCCGAAAACCGTTGTTCGCAAAAGCCGCGGTGATCCGTTGCTGGCTCTCCCGCACGGCGTTGTCGGGGAGCCCGACTACCAAAAAGCGAATTCCCGGCGAGAGGTTGACTTCGACGGTGATGGTCCGGGCGTCGATCCCTTCGACGGTGCTGCTATAGGTCTTGACGAGCATGCGGTAATTTTCCGATTAAAAACGATTTACAACTCATTGACGCACTCCACGCCCCCCATGGTCGCCTTCTTGATCTGGAGGGTGACCGGTTCGCCCCGGAAAAAGACGTTGCCGCCCGTCACCGCCCGCGCATCCAGCAGCTCATTGGCCCGCAGCTGGATCTCCGACCGGCCCGAAACCGAAGCGGTGACACTCCCCGCCGACAGACCCAGGCACTCGATCCGGCTCCCCAGCCGGGCCTGATAACTGGCATATTCGGTCGTGCCGACGATCTTCACGACGTTATCGCCGCTGGTGTGAATCGTGATGTCGTTGCACTCGACCGCCAGATCCATCCTCCCGGTCGAACTCTCGGCCGACAGGTAGAGGCTCGAACTCACGATAGGATCGTCGGCCAGGATCTCGCCGCCGTTCATCGTGATTCGGTTCAACTCCTTGTAGTAGAGCTTGATATCGGCATATGCCCGCTGATTCACCAACCCTTTGCGCGTCGAGACCCGAAGCGTATAGTCTTTTACCCGCCAGTTGATTCCTCGGGCGTCGAGGCCCCACAGCATGATCTGCAACCGATTCTCATCGGCCGGGATCAGCTCGATTTTGATAGGCCCGTCGATGCTCAACGTCGTGAACGGTTCGAGCGCTTCGGTCTCGATGATCGACTGGGCGTGGCTCCGCTCTACCGTCCCCACGGCGAGCAGGAGCACGAAACTCAACAATAACGGATAGTTTTTCATCATACCCAAATTTATGGTTTTTTCCGGGGATGGCAAAACGAAAAAAAGCCAGAGGGTTCTTTCATGTCATCATGAAAGAACCCTCTGGCTGAATAGCGTAAAAATTAGTCGGATCGTGTTGAAAAAATAGATCCCCTAATTTATAATAACCTCTAATAATAATTAGTCCCCAAAGCTAATCCCGCAACCTCTGGCCGTCTTGACGATATCGCTGTCCGGGCTAACATATTTGCACTGTCCGACCGCCTCTTCGAACGGTACGGCGATGATGTCCGGATGCCGGTACGACACCATGTGTCCGAACTTCCCTTCCAGCACGTATTCGAAAGCCTTCACCCCGAACTGGGTGGCGAGCACCCGGTCGTAAGCGATCGGAATCCCCCCGCGCTGAATATGTCCCAAAACCGTCTCCCGGATATCCGGTTCGAACCCGGCCGCCTTCAACTGCCGGCTCAGGTCGTAAGCGATCCCGCCGAGTCTGACATTCTCATATCCCACCTCGGTAGCCGCCGCAGCGTGCACCGTCCCGTCTTTCGGCAGCGCCCCTTCGGCCACGACGATGATCGCCGAACCGCGATTCTTGGAGTTGTACCGTTTGTTGAGCTTTTCGAGGACGATATTGATGTCGTACGGGATTTCCGGAATCAGGCAGACGTCCGCCCCCCCGGCAATCGCCGCGTGCAAAGCGATCCACCCCGTGTTCCGCCCCATCACTTCGAGGATGAAAGTCCGGTTGTGCGAAGCCGCCGTCGTCACCAGCTTATCCACCGCATCCGTCGCAATCTGCACCGCCGTCTGGAAACCGAACGTGAAGTCCGTAGCCGACAAGTCGTTATCGATGGTCTTCGGCACCCCGACGATATCGAGCCCCTGGCTCTGCAGCTGCTGCGAAATCCGTTGCGAGCCGTCCCCTCCGATCGAGATCACGGCATCGACCCCCATGTACTGCAACTTACGGATCATCTCGTCCGAGCGGTCGACATATTCCCACTGTCCGAGGTGTTTGTTATACACCGGCCAAGCGAAAGGGCCCCCTTTGTTCGTGGTTTCGATGATCGTACCGCCGCGGTAGTGAATTCCGGCCACGGCCGCTTCATCGAGTACCTTGACTTCGGTCGGTTCCCACAGAATCCCGTTGTACGCCTGGATACTCCCGAGCACCTCCCAATCGCCCTCCTGCGCAGCGCGTTTCACCACGCCGCGGATCACTGCATTCAAGCCGGGGCAGTCACCGCCGCTCGTTGCAACTAAAACTCTTTTCATGTTTTAAATAGGGTCTTTTTTTACGTTTCCAAAAACAGGGACAAATGTAAACATTTTTTTGAACGAACCCAAAACTATTCTTCGCTTCGGTCGACTCGCTCCACGGAGGTGAGCATGTCGTACACCCGTTGTGCATCCTGGCGTCCCTGGCTGGAGATGATTACCCGGTCGCCGGCCTCCAGAATCGTGGCGCCGGTGACGATGATATGGTGGTCGCCGCGCCGGAGCAGCGTGATCCGCGCACCGTCCGGAAACGGAGCCTCGGCCACCGTACGGCCCGCATAAGCATTCCCCGGGGCGATCTCGATCTCGATCATGTCCGAGATGTCCGATGGGTCGAGTTCCGGTTTCCGGCCGATCATCTTCTCTTCGGGCTCCGACACCCGAAGCCACTTGGCGAACAGCGGAAGGGTAGTACCCTGCAGCAGAATCGAAGTCAGCGCAATGAAGAAAACGATATTGAAAATCACCCCCGCGCGGTCGATTCCGGCAATGAGCGGGTAGGTGGCGAACACGATCGGAACCGCCCCCCGCAGTCCGACCCACGAGACGAAGGTTTTGCTCCGCAGCGGCATCCGGAAGAAGAGCAGCGAGAGAAAAACGCTGGCCGGACGCGCCACCAGGATCATAAAAGCCGAAACGAGCAATCCGATCCCGATCACATCGATCACCTGGCTCGGGTAAACCAATAGGCCCAGGGTCAAAAAGAGGATAATCTGCATCAACCAGGCGAATCCGTCGAAAAAGCTCAGAATCGACGACCGGTGCGGAATCCGGTGGTTCCCGAGCCACAACGCAGCCAGATAAACGGCCAAAAACCCATTCCCGCCGACCTTGTCCGTAGCCGCATACGTGAAGTACATCAAGGCGATAATCATCACCGGATACAGACCCATATAACTGAGTTTCACATTCCGGGCCACCCACACCATCGCCATTCCGAACAACACCCCGGCCCCGCCGCCGACCAGGATTTGGATGAAAAATCGGCCGATCGCTCCGCCCACCGATCCTGCCGGATCCATCACCAGCCCCAGGCAAAGGATAGTCAGCAGGTAAGCCATCGGGTCGTTACTCCCGCTCTCGAACTCCAGGATCGGTCGCAGGTTGTACTTGAGTTTCAGGCTCTTCGACCGCAGGATCGAGAAGACGGCCGCCGCGTCGGTCGACGACACGATGGAGCCAAGCAACAAGCCCTCGAACAGCGAAAAACCGGGTACCACCCAGTGTACGAACAGTCCGGTGAGAATCGCCGTCAGCAGCACACCGACGGTCGACAGCACCACCCCCTGCCACATCACCGGACGGACACTCCGCCACTCGGTGTCCAAACCCCCGGAAAACAAAATGAAGTTCAGAGCGATCATCCCGATGAACTGAGCGATGGCAGGGCTGTCGAAATTGATCCCCCCGATGCCGTCGCTCCCGGCCAGCATACCGACGGCCAAAAACAAAACCAAGGCCGGTACGCCGAAACGATAAGCCCGTTGCCCGGCCAGGATGCTGACGAAAAGCAGCACCGAACCGATCAAAATAATATTACCTGCTGTGATGTTCATACCCGCTTAGGTAACTGTTTGGTACTATGTCTTTTGCTAACTTCGCTATGCTCGTTTTGCTTCCGTGTAGTTTGCGAACCGTGTTTGGCTACTGTATGGAACTGTTCTCTTTCTGAAGAAAGAGAACCAGAAAGACTTTCGAGGATGCTTACGCATCCTAACTCTATCTCGGTACAGTGTTCGCCTGTTTCCTTGGGGTGGGATTCTTTTTGGGCGTGCTCTAAGGTTATTACAGCCTAAGCACGCCTAAAAGAACCCACCCCAAAAGAGAGGCAAAGCACCTTGTCCCCCGGATGGCTTAAAAGTGCGAAGCACTTTGCTAAAGTTTCTTTGGTACTTTCTGTTCACAGAAAGTACAGTACCCTCCAGCACAAAGAACGTTTGAGAACTTTACCGAAGTAGGGCGAGGAAAATGAAGTTAAAAAGAGCAATTGTATCCCAATAGGTTATCGACGGATTGTTGCGACTGCGATCAGGGCGATGCTCAGGCCGAACAGCACCAGCAACAGCCTTTCATGTACCACCCGGTTGTCGGTCAGGACGTTGCTCAACGGATCGTGGTCGGCCTCTTCCCAATGCGGCAGGCGGTTCATCGGCCATTTGGCCATGATGGTGCCGTCGTGCAGCAGGATCGCGCCGCCCGCCCGGTGTTGAATCATCGTCCGGAGTACCGTATGATCGCTGCCGAGCGTTTCGATGCCGTTTTCGACCAGCGTCTCCGGCAGGGCCACCGCGCTCAAGGCCACAGCCCGCCCGCCGTAGCGGTGGATGTACTCCGCCAGTGAGAGCATCGAGGACTCGTACCGAGCCTCGTACCGGTTCACCACGAACAGGAGCGTGTACCCTTTGCGTTCCAGGATTTCGTCCGAACGGTCGATTGTGCCGTCGAACATCGGGACGGTCTTGATCTCCGGCGCGGTGCTCTGTCCGACGGTTCGCGTGTCGACATACTCCCACCGTGCGGTGTCGTACCATGTCGTGTCTTCGATGCTGAAGTCGTGCAGCCGGCCGCTCTGCCGGTCGCGGTAGACCAGTGTGGTCTGTACGTCGTTCTCGTGCACCGTCATGGCGTGCCGGATGTTGACCCCGATCCGGAACGGAGTCGGGTCGATCGGCGGCAGGTTCGCGGCGCTGTACAGGCTCAGCCCCAGGCTCACCGGAACCAGCGCCGCATAGGTCAGAACCGTTCGCCGCGGCGACGGATTCAGCCTCCGTTGGCTGTTTCGCGTCAGAAACAGGAGCACGGCGAAGGGGTAGAAGACGAGGTTTTTGAAGAATGTCTCCCAATTGGTCAGTCGGATCACCTCGCCGAAACAGCCGCAGTCGCTCACCGGATTGGCCACAGCCAACCACAGCGAAAGCAGCGTGAAAAAGGTCATTCCGCAGAAAGCCACCCAAGCCGAGAGGCGGCGCGAGACGCCGCTCAGCAGCATGAAACCCGCCAGCAGTTCGACCGAAGGCAACAGAATGGCCCCTGCCTGGTCGAAAACCTGCAGAAACTCCAGCCCCATGGCCGAGAAATATTCGCCCAGCTTGATCGAGAGTCCGAACGGGTCGATGGCTTTCGTCGCCCCCGAGAGGATGAACAGCGCGGCCAGGTGGTACCGTGCTACGGCGACCAGCGTCCCCGAAACGTAGTGCGTGGCTCGCGGGTGACGCTCCCGGAGGCGGTTAAAGGTATCGCGTAATTTCATCGGCTATCTTCTTGAAAATCACTTCGGGCGGCAGCATTCCTCCGTCCGTCGGATCGCCGCAGTCGATCACGCGGAAGGTCGGATCCGTCGCCGCGCAGTCGAGGTAGACCTCCCGAACCCGCTGCTGCAGGCTCAAAGAGGCTTCGTGGATATCCTGTTTCCCGTTCAGATACTTGCGGTCGTCGCCCTCGCGCTGTTCGGCCAGCTTCCGCTCGGTGAACGCGAACGGCACGTCGAGAAACAGCGATAAGTCCGGTCGCGGAATCCCGTTGTGGCGGTATTCGAGATCCAGCATCCAGTCCTTCAACGCGCGCCGCTCCGCCGGGTCCGAAATCTTCGCGCACTGGTAAGCGATGTTCGAGTACACATACCGATCCACAATCACGACCCGCTCGTCAGCCAGCCACCCGCCGATCGTCTCGGCCGCAGCAGCCCGGTCGCCGGCGTAGATCAACCCCACCAAGTATGGATTCACGGTGTCGACCGATCCCAGCTCACCACGCAGAAAACGGGCGATCAACTCGCCGTAAACGGGCGCGTCAAAACGCGGAAAGTGAAGGTACTCGACTCGTTTCCCATACCGCTCCTCCAACAGACGACGCATCAACCCCACCTGGGTGGATTTGCCGGCACCGTCGAGCCCTTCGATTACGATGAACATAAAAACTAATTGTGTTAATTGTACTTTAATTATTTATATATCCGGTTTTTGGCTACGTGCCGGGACTGCCGCTTTTTGGAAAAAGCGGCACCAAAAACTTTTGAGATAGCGTACGCTACGCCTTAAGCTCCGCAATCTAATGCTACGGCCCGTTGTTGGGGTGGCCTTTTGTGGGCGCGCCTAAGGTTCTGGCAGCCTAAAAGCGCGTCCACAAAAAGTGCCACCCCAAAAGAAAAGCCCCAAGGCTCTTGACTACGGCAGCCCATGGAATGCGCAAGCATTCCCGAAAGTTTTTCTGGTTCTCTTTGTTCACAAAGAGAACAGTACCCTCCCGTTGCTACAGAACGGTTATATAAACAAAAAGTACGATGAAATACATTATTTATTATCGCAGCATGGTCGCCGCCCGTTCCACGGCAGCTACGGCCAGGTCGATCTCCTCGGCCGTGTTGTACAGCCCGATCGAGAGGCGGCACATGGCCGTCAGACCGTAATGGGTCATTACCGGTTCGGCACAGTGTGTGCCGGTCCGGATCGCCACTCCGAGCTTGTCGACGATCATGCCGATGTCCGCCGGGTGGGTTCCCGCCACCGTGAACGACACGATGGGACTCTTCCCCGCCGTGGTCCCGTAAATCCGAAGCCCCTCGACCCGCGCCTGCAACTGCTCGGTCGCCTGCACCAACAGCGCCTGTTCGTGGGCCTGGATCACCGCGAAATCCAACCCGTCAAGATAATCGATCGCCGCCCCCAGGCCGATCGCTCCGATGTAGTTCATCGTCCCGGCCTCGAACTTCAGCGGCAGTTCGGCAAACGTAGTCCCCGTCGGCAAGGTCACGGTACCCACCATATCGCCGCCCCCCATGTACGGCGGCAGGGCCTCCAACCAACGCTCCTTCCCGTACAGCACGCCGATCCCTGTCGGTCCGTAGAGCTTATGTCCCGAGAAAGCATAGAAATCGCAGTCCAGTTCCTGGACATCCGTCTGCGTGTGCACCACCCCCTGGCAACCGTCTACCAGCACCGGAATCCCCTGTGCATGCGCCAGGTCGATAATCCGTTTGAGGTCCGGCATCGTCCCCAGCACATTGGAGGCCTGTGTCACCGCCACGATCCGGGTCCGTTCGTCCAACAGACCGGGCAGCAGGTCCAGCCGCACAGCCCCCGCTTCGTCGAACGGAACCACCCGCAGCTCCGCCCCCTTCCGCTGAGCCACCAACTGCCACGGAACCAGGTTCGAATGGTGTTCCATCTCGGTAATCAGGATGTTGTCTCCGGCCTGAATATACCGCTCGCCGAAACTCGATGCCACCAGGTTGATCCCCTGCGTGGCACCGCTCGTAAACACCACCTCGCGCGTAGAACCGGCATTCAACAGCCGCCTCACCCGCTCCCGCGCCTCCTCGTAGCGCACGGTGGTCTCCTCGGCCATCGTGTGGATCCCCCGATGGATATTGGCATTCATCGTCCGATGCAACTCGTCCACGGTCCGAATCACGACTTCGGGCTTCTGAGCCGTCGCAGCACTATCCAAGTACACCAAAGGCTTCCCGTTCACGCGCGACGACAAAATCGGAAAATCCGATCGTATCAAATCCAAACTCTTCATATAACTCTAATCCTTCGTTGTTTCTGCAACCGTTCTTTAGCAACGGAAGGGTACTGTTCTTACTAACTTCGCTTTGCTTGTGCTGCTTTCGGCAATTGGCAAACCGTGTTTGAGCTGGATAGAACTGTTCTTTTTGTGAACAAAAAGAACAGTACCCTCCAACCCAAAGAACGTTTACACATTACACCGAGGCAGAACGAGGCAGCCGAAGGTAAAAGAACGGTTCCGGCCCGTAGCCAAGGACTGATTGTAAAAAACAACGACAGGTTTAAATATGTAATAATCGTTTAGCGATTTTTTCGTGGAGCAGGTGGTTCGCTTCGTCGAGTCGACAACGGTCTACGATTTCGTCGATGAACCCTTCGATTTGGAGTCGTTTGGCCGCTTCGATACCGATTCCCCGTTGACGCATGTAGTAGATCGCCTCCGGGTCGAGCCGTCCGATCGTCGCGCCGTGGTTGCACTTCACGTCGTCGGCGTAGATCTCCAGTTGGGGACGCGTGTCGATGCGTGCTTCGTCGCTCAGGACGATGTTGTGGTTTTCCTGCAGGGCCACCGTCTGTTGTGCATCCTGTGCCACGTAGATATGGCCCGTGAACGCGGCATGGGCCCGGTCCGCCGCCACGCCTTTGAAGAGCTGGTGGCTGGTACAGTGTCCCGCCTGGTGACGCATCCGGATGTAATTGTCGGCGTGTTGTTCCCCGTCGGCCAGATAGACCCCCTCCAGCGAACATTCCGCTCCCGGTTCGGTGAGTGTCACAAACTGGTTGCGCCGCAAAAAAGCATTGTCGAGGTCGATCACGGTCGTTTTCACCCGCGCATTGCGGTGCAAACGGCTCACGACGCTTCCGCAATAGACAGCCCGCGTCTCGGTCACTTCGATGACCTCGATTTCAGCCCCTTCCGCCGCTTCGAGGCAGGTGAGGGCGTTGATAATCGGCCGGTTGTCAGCCTCCGCCGCATGGTGATGGTACACGGCAATCCGCACCCGGGAATTCCTCCCCGCCCGGATCGTGTTCCGCTGCACATACCGAACTCCTCCCTCCATCGCCGCCGCCGAAGGATAGCGCAGGTGTATGTACAACACCCCCTCCGCCTGAAACCGATCCGGAATGTCGATCCGCACCCCTTGTACGCCCTTCCCCTCTTCGGCAACAGCGAGGTTCGCCGCCACCAGCGGATCGGACGTCAAGCCCGCCGAACCCAATAGGTCCGCCACTTCCGCCCCGGTCGCCGCCTCGTGTCGGAACAGACAGGCGTTCGCTTCGGCCACGAGCTCCGCCGAAGCGGTCCGCAGACCCGAAAACCCCTCCAATCGCCCTAACGGTGTGTATTTGTATCGCTCTTTCAAAATTCTGTCCATGACTCCCTCTGTGTGTAAGGCTTGTGTCGCAGCGATCTTACTCGTTCGTCTCTCCGTACTTGCGGATCAACCAGTCGTAACCCCGCTCCTCCAGCTCCCGGGCCAGCTCTTTGCCGGCCGAGTAGATGATTCGGCCATGGTAGAGCACATGCACGACGTCCGGCACGATGTAGTCCAACAGCCGCTGGTAATGCGTAATCACGATCGTGGCATTATCCGGCCGTTTGAGCCGCGCCACGCCGGTCGCCACCACCCGCAGGGCATCGATGTCCAACCCGCTGTCGGTCTCATCCAGCACAGCCAGGGTCGGCTCCAGCATCGCCATCTGGAAGATTTCGTTCCGTTTCTTCTCGCCGCCTGAAAATCCTTCGTTCACCGCCCGGTTCATGAGCTTGTCGCCCAACTCCACGATTTGGCTCTTCTCGCGCATCAACCGCAGAAACTCGCCCGCGCCGATCGGCTCTTCGCCCCGCGCAGCCCGTTGCTGGTTCATCGCCAGCCGCAGGAAGTTGGCCATCGAGACCCCCGGAATCTCGACCGGGTACTGAAACCCGAGAAACAACCCCTGTGCCGCCCGCTCTTCGATGCTCATCTCCAGCAGGTTCCGACCGCGGAACTCGACGCTCCCCGCCGTCACTGCAAAACGCTCGTTCCCGGCCAACACCGAAGCCAGGGTCGATTTTCCAGACCCGTTCGGGCCCATTATGGCATGCACCTCACCAGCCCCGACCGTCAGGTCGATCCCCCTCAGGATCTCTTTCCCTTCGTCGGCTACTGTGGCGTGCAGCCCCTTGATTTCCAATATATTCTCGCTCATAGTCGTGTATATGCTTTCCCCCCGTTTTTTGACTTGGTCCGTTATCCCACGCTCCCCTCCAGCGACAAGGCCAGCAATTTCTGCGCCTCGACGGCAAACTCCATCGGCAGTTGATTCAGTACCTCCCGCGCATACCCGTTGACGATCAGCCCCACAGCCTCTTCGGTCGAAATGCCGCGCTGGTTGCAGTAAAAGAGCTGCTCTTCGCTGATCTTAGAGGTCGTAGCCTCGTGTTCCACGGTGCTGGACGAGTTGCCGCACTCGATGTACGGAAACGTATGCGCTCCGCACCGGTCGCCGATCAACAGCGAGTCGCACTGCGAGTGGTTCCGACACCCCGTAGCCCTCTTCGCCACCCGCACCAACCCGCGGTACGAGTTCTGCGAAAAGCCTGACGAGATTCCTTTGCTGACGATCCGGCTCCGGCTGTTCCGCCCCAGGTGGATCATCTTGGTCCCCGTATCGGCTTGTTGCCGGTTGCCGGTCAAAGCCACGGAGTAGAACTCTCCGACGCTGTTGTCGCCCGCCAAAATACACGACGGGTACTTCCACGTAATGGCCGATCCGGTCTCGACCTGGGTCCAGCTCAATTTCGAGCGGTCGCCCCGGCAGATTCCCCGCTTGGTGACGAAGTTGAAGATCCCGCCGCGTCCCTCCTTGTCGCCCGGATACCAGTTCTGCACGGTCGAATACTTCACCTCGGCATCCCGTTCGACGACGATCTCCACAATAGCCGCATGGAGCTGGTTTTCGTCCCGCATCGGCGCGGTACAACCCTCCAAATAGCTCACATACGCCTCTTCGTCGGCCACAATCAAGGTCCGTTCGAACTGGCCGGTCCCGGCGGCGTTGATTCGAAAGTAGGTCGACAGTTCCATCGGACACCTCACCCCTTTCGGAATGTAGCAGAACGAACCGTCCGAAAACACCGCCGAGTTCAAGGCGGCAAAAAAGTTGTCGGTCGGCGGAACCACCGTCCCCAGGTACTTCCGGACCAGCTCCGGATGCTCCCGCACGGCCTCCGAAAAGGAGCAGAAAATGATCCCCTGTTCCGCCAGCTTCTTGCGGAAGGTGGTCTTCACCGACACGGAGTCGATCACCGCATCCACGGCCACCCCGGCCAGCGCCTTTTGCTCGTCGAGCGGGATCCCGAGCTTCTCGAACGTCGCCCGAAGCTCCGGATCGACCTCCTCCATGCTGCTCTTCAGCCGTTTCTCCTTTTTCGGCGCGGCGTAGTAGATAATATCCTGATAATCGATCACCGGAATCTCCAGGTGCGCCCAGTCGGGCATGGTCATGGTCTGCCACTTCCGAAAGGCGCGCAGGCGAAACTCCAGCAACCAGGCCGGTTCCTCCTTCAAGGCCGAGATGCGGCGGACGGTCTCTTCGTCCAACCCGCGGCCGATGGTCTCGGTGGCGATGTCACTCGTGAAGCCGTATTTGTAGTCGCCTTGCGAGGCGTTTTCTATGATCTCTCTCTCTTCCATATTCTGGAAATCGACGGTGTGTGTATCTCTCTGATTCTCTTGCGGTGGGCGATCTTTCTCCCGCCTCTTCCCCCCTCGCAAAAGGCGTGCCGATCTTGCGCCCGGTCGCTCGATCTTACAAAGATACGATTTTTATTCGCATCCCCGTATGTTCGGGCCTCGTCCTGCGGCGCGGTGTGCGGCTCGAAATCGGAACAGGGCTTCTCCGCTCCGAGGAGCTCGAAAAAAAGGAGCGGATGAAATTTCATCCGCTCCCGAGGCATGTCCTGACACGCCGAGAAAAAGTCAACCGACTTGTAATATCCGCCGCAGTTATTTAGTCTCCTCTTCCTGCATGGATTTCAGCAAGTCGCTGTAATGCTTGAACTTAGCCTCCATAGCCGGCCCCCCGTCCTGCTGCTTCTGGTAGTACAACCCTTTGAGCATTTCGACGATGCCGATCTCTTTCGGGTTGATTTCGTGGGCTTTTTCGAGCAGCTCGATCGCCCCGTCGTAGTACGGAATAGCCTGTTCGATCAGTGCATTGTACCCCTTCACATCGTTGATGTCGAGTTTGTTGGCTTGTTCCACCAGCGCATCCCCCTTACGCGCCTTCATGATACCGGCATTCATGTAACCGACATGGTTCTTCGGATCGATCTCCGTGGATTTCAGGAAAGCGGCTTCGGCTTTTTCCGATTCGCCCATCTGTTCCCACAACGAACCCTCCATCAAGTACAACTGAACGTTGGTCGAGTCCAAAGCCTTGGCCTTGTCCAGCATCGCGACCACTTTGTCCGGACTCCGCTTACTCAACACATAGAGGTCGATCAGCCGCGTCACCAACTCGTTATTGGTCGGATACTTCACCAGTGCCTCTTCGAGCGTTGCGATAGCTTCTTCGTTTTTCCCCTGCTGTTGCAGGATGTAAGAGATGTAGGAGTCGATCCCGCCTTGCTGATCGTATCCGATTTCCTTGGCTTTGCGCAGGTACTCCAACGCTTTGTCCAGTTCGCCTGCCTCGTTGTAAGCCACCCCGGCATAGTAGATCATCACGGAGTCCACCTCGCCGAGCATCTCGTTCACTTCGGCTGCCTTCCCGAACAGAGCCCCCGCCTCGGCCTTCTGCCCCAGGTTGTAGAGGTTCATCCCGTTGGTCTGGAACTGGTTGAGCAGGTTCTGCGCCACGATATATCCTTTCCCGGTAGTGATCGACGGATCCAGTTCATGGGCCCGTTTCAGTGCGTCGAATGCGCCGTTCAGCGCCCCCGGCCGAAACTCGTTCTTGGTGCTCCAGAACGCCACCGAACCGTTCTTGTCCACATAAATGTCGTAGTTCTTGAAGATGTACTTCTTGTGCGGTTTCCCCCCGACTTCGACTTCGACGATTTCTTCATATTCGTCCGGAATCAGGTTCAGCGACTGTTCGATCGAGAAGCCGGCGATCAGCTCTTTCGTATAGATGTTCGATGCGTCCAACAAGACCGTCGCCCGGTCGACCCACGTCCCCGCCGAACCCGCTTTTTTCGGATCGGCAACGGTGGCATCGCTCTTCAAGAGCCGTTTGTTCAGGTTGTCCAGCGCCTTGGTCTGGGCCGTTGCCGTCCATGCTGTCGCAGCGGCGGCCAGAATTAATAGCAGTTTTTTCATGGTATTCTTGGCGTTAGTTTGTTTTTTTGTCGTTGTACGTTGGGGCGTGGTTAGGAAAGGGCAGAGGTTTCAGTCCCCGTTTCCGTACCTTCACCGTCAGCGGTGCTTCCGGCCTCTTCCTCGTCTTCGCTCTTGGGCACGGCGATCACCGACGCGATCGAGTCTTTGCCCCGCAGGTTAATCACCTTGACCCCCTGTGCCGCGCGACCCGTCACCCGAATGTCCGCCACCGGAATCCGGATCGTAAGTCCGGACCGGTTGATAATCATCAGGTCGTTCTCATCGCTCACCGCCTGGATCGAGATCAATTTCCCGGTCTTTTCCGTAATCTGAATGGTCTTGACCCCTTTCCCCGACCGACCGGTGATCCGGTAGTCGTCGATTCCGGTCCGCTTCCCGTACCCATTCTCCGACACCACCAAAATCTCCGGCTTCTGGTCCGGTTCGACGGTCAGCATCCCGATCACCTCATCCCCGTCATCGAGTGAGATCCCGCGCACACCGGCTCCCGTCCGTCCGATGGCCCGCACTTTGTCTTCCTCGAACCGAATCGCCTTCCCGCCCTTGGCGGCAATGACGATCTGGGCACTCCCCGAAGTCAGCGCCGCGTCGATCAGCAAGTCGCCTTCGCGCACCGTGATGGCATTCACCCCATTTTGCCGCGGCCGAGAGTAAGCCTCCAACAGCGTCTTCTTGATGATCCCCTCGCGGGTACACATCACGATGTAGTTGCTATTGACATACTCCGGATCGTTCAGCCGCCGCACATTGATATACGCCCGCACCTTATCGTCCGGATCGATTTGGATGACGTTCTGAATGGCTCGTCCCTTCGACGACCTACTCCCCTCCGGAATCTCGTACACTTTGAGCCAGTAACACCGCCCCTTCTCCGTGAAGAAGAGCATGGTGTTGTGCATCGTCGTGACATACAAGTGTTCGATAAAGTCCTCGTCCCGTGTCGCCGACCCCTTCGACCCAACCCCGCCCCTGGACTGCGTCCGGTATTCGGTCAGCGGCGTCCGCTTGATATACCCCAAGTGAGAGATCGTAATGACTACATCTTCATCCGCATAGAAATCCTCCGGATTGAACTCTTCGGCCGTCAGCACGATTTCGCTCCGCCGCGCATCGCCATATTTCTCCTTAATTTCATTGAGCTCCTCCTTGATGACTTGCATCTGTTTCTCTTCGCTCGTCAACAGTTCGTTGTAGTAAGCGATCATCTTCCGCAATTCGTCGAACTCCTGTTGCAGCTTTTCATGCTCCAGCCCCGTCAACGCCCGCAACCGCATATCGACGATCGCCTGTGCCTGCAAGTCGCTGAGCGTGAACCGGTCGATCAATGTCGCTTTGGCTTCGTCGGCGTTCTTCGCCGCCCGGATGATTCGGATGACTTCGTCGATGTTGTCCTGCGCGATCAACAACCCCTCCAAAATGTGTGCCCTTTCTTCCGCTTTGCGCAAATCGTACTTCGTTCGCCGCACGATAACGTCATGCCGGTGCCGGACAAAGTATTTGATCAGGTCTTTGAGATTCAGCGCCCGCGGACGTCCGTCCACCAGCGCGATGTTGTTCACCGAGAAGGTCGACTGCAGCTGCGTGTATTTGAACAGGTTGTTCAGCACCACACTGGCCACCGCGTCGTGCTTGAGGATCATCACGATCCGCATCCCGGTGCGGTCGCTCTCGTCGTTGACGTACGAGATTCCTTCGATCTTCTTTTCGTTGATCAGTCCGGCGATCTTTTGGATCATCTCGGCCTTGTTGACCTGGTACGGAATCTCGCTCACCACGATGCATGCCCGTCCGCTCGAGGTGTATTCGATGTCGGTCTTGGCCCGCATCACGATCCGCCCTCTCCCCGTCTCATACGCTTCGCGCACCCCTTCGTACCCATAGATAATCCCGCCGGTCGGAAAGTCCGGGGCCTTGATCTTGTCGATCAAATCCGACATCTCGATATCCGGGTTGTCGATATAAGCTTCGATCGCATCGATGGTATCGCTCAAATTATGCGGCGGCATATTGGTGGCCATCCCCACGGCAATTCCCGAGCTGCCGTTCACCAGCAGCAACGGGATTTTTGTCGGAAGTACCGTCGGCTCATAAATCGTGTCGTCGAAGTTGAGCGTGAAGTCGACGGTCTCTTTGTTGATGTCGGCCATCACATCGTCAGTGATTTTTTTCATCCGGGCTTCGGTGTACCGCATGGCCGCCGGCGAGTCGCCGTCGATCGACCCGAAGTTCCCCTGGCCGTCCACCAGCGGGTAGCGCAACGACCAATCCTGCGCCATACGCACCATCGCATCGTACACCGAAGAGTCGCCGTGCGGGTGGAATTTCCCGAGCACTTCCCCCACGATTCTGGCCGATTTCTTGTGCGGTTTGTCCGAGTACAACGACAGTTCGTTGTTCATCCCGTACAACACCCGCCGGTGGACCGGCTTCAGCCCGTCCCGCACATCGGGCAGGGCCCGCGATACGATCACCGACATCGAATAGTCGATGTACGACCGCTTCATCTCCTCCTCGATATTGATCTTGATGATCCGTTCCTGCTGCTGTTCCTGTTCTTCTTGCATATGGGTCTTTTGTCTTCTGCTTTTTTCAAAGGGCTAAGATAATACTTTTCCTCCGGATCCGCAACCTCATTTTCTCGGATCGGTTTTCGGGGGAAAGAGGAGGGGAGGGGGGCGGAAACGACGAACCGCTGCCTCTCATCCGAGAGAGGCAGCGGTTCGTCGTGTGGATCGGATTCGTTCCGGGCGTCGGAAAACGCCGCGGCCGAATCGCTGTCGACTACAATTACGATCCGAAGTTGTCGTACAGAATGTTTTCCGGCGGAACCCCCAGCGAATCGAGCATCTTCACCACCGCCGAGATCATCATGGGAGGTCCGCACATCAAGTACAGGCACCCTTCCGGATCTTCGTGGTTCTTGAGATAGTTCTCGTACAGCACGTTGTGCACGAAACCGGCCGTATACTTTTCCCCGGCGGCATCCGCCTCCGGATCCGGACGGTCGAGCGCCAGGTTGAACGAGAAGTTCGGGAACTCCTGTTCGATTTCGTGGAACTCGTGGATGTACGGCGCCTCTTTCAACGCCCGCGCACCGTACCAGAACGATACCGGCCGTTTGGTCCGTTCGGTCTTGAACAGGTGCATGATGTGGCTCCGCATCGGTGCCATCCCGGCCCCGCCGCCGATGAAGATCAGCTCCTGAGTATCCGGCAAGCCGTCCGGCAGGAAGAACTCCCCGTAAGGCCCCGAAATGGTCACCTTGTCCCCCGGCTTGCGGCTGAAGATATACGATGAGCAGATCCCCGGATTGACTTTCATGAATCCGCCCGCCGCACGATCGAACGGAGGCGTGGCGATCCGAATATTCAGCATGATGATATTCCCTTCGGCCGGGTGATTGGCCATCGAGTAAGCCCGGAAGGTCGGTTCCGGATTCTTCGTCACCAGGTCCCACATCTTGAACTGGTCCCAGTCGGCCCGGAACTGTTCGTCGACCTCCATGTCCGAGAACTTGATCTCGTCATACTTCGGCACGTCGATTTGGATGTACCCCCCGCTCCGGAAGTTGAGCTGTTCGCCCTCCGGCAGCTTCACAACGAACTCCTTGAGGAAGGTCGAGATGTTCCGGTTGGAAACCACCTCGCACTCCCACTTCTTCACTCCGAGCACAGACTCCGGCACTTTAATCTTGAGGTCGTTCTTGACTTTGACCTGACACCCCAGGCGCCAATGCTCCTGTTGCTGTTTCCGGCTGAAGAAGTTGACCTCGGTGGGCAATATTTCCCCGCCGCCTTCCAGGACCTGGCACTTGCACATCCCGCACGAACCGCCTCCCCCGCAAGCCGACGGAAGATAAATTCCCTGTTCGGCCAAGGTCGAGAGCAGACTCGAACCGGTTTGTGCCGTAATTTCTTTGTCTCCGTTGATCGTGATGGTGACGTCGCCCGACGGGGTCAGCTTCGCTTTCGCAAAAAGAAGCACGGCCACCAAAATCAGCGTGAGCGCCGCAAAAGCGACGATGGCGGCGACGAGGGTCGGCGTCAGGCTGCTCCCCCCGACCGCCGCGGCTGCTGAAATGATTGTTGCTATCATCGTAAATCTGTGAATCTCTGTTGTGCGTTTAGAGTTGGATGCCGAGGAAGATCATGAAAGCGATCCCCATCAGACCCGTGATAATGAACGTGATCCCCACCCCTTTGAGCGGTTTCGGGATGTTGGAGTAGGTGAGTTTCTCGCGAATGGCGGCCATCCCGATAATGGCCAGCCACCAGCCGATCCCCGAGCCGAAGGCGAAAGCCGTCGCCTCGCCGATATTGGCATACGCCCGCTCCTGCATGAACAGCGAGCCCCCCATAATAGCGCAGTTCACGGCGATCAGCGGCAGAAAAATACCCAGCGAGCTGTATAAACCCGGCGCGAACTTCTCGACGATCATCTCCACCAGCTGCACGATCGACGCGATCACCGCGATAAAGACGATGAAGCTCAAGAAACTCAGGTCGACATCCGCCATCGACGGACTCACCCAGCTCAATGCCCCCCGTTCCAGCACGTACTGATTCAAGAGGTAGTTGACCGGTACGGTGACGGTCATCACGAAAATCACGGCAAGCCCCAATCCCATAGCGGTCTTGACGGTCTTCGACACGGCGATGTAGGAGCACATCCCGAAGAAGAAGGCGAAGACCATGTTTTCGACGAAGATCGACTTGACGAATATGTTCAGTATGTTTTCCATAGTGTAGTGTGTCTCTGCTCTTTAACAATATAGCATCTCTTCCCGACCCAGAAAAATGCGGGTTATTTTTCCTGCAAATCCTTGTTTCGGCTGCGGTGGATCCAGATGATGACCCCTACGGTAATCAAGGCCATCGGCGGCAGGATCATCAATCCGTTGTTGGCATACCCGTGTTCGTAGCACCACTGCGGCACCACCTGGTAGCCCCACAAAGTACCCGACCCCAGCAGTTCGCGGAAGAAAGCCACGATCAGCAAGATCAATCCATACCCCAATCCGTTTCCGATCCCGTCCAGGAACGACGGCCACGGACGATTCCCCATGGCAAACGCCTCCAGACGACCCATAATAATACAGTTGGTGATAATCAGCCCCACGAAAACCGACAACTGCTTGCTGATGTCATAGACAAAGGCCTTCAAGACCTGGTCCACCAGGATCACCAACGCCGCCACCACCACCAGCTGCACGATGATCCGGATCCGCGACGGAATCCCTTTGCGCATCAACGAGATAATCAGGTTCGAGAACGCCGTCACGACCGTCACCGACAGCGCCATCACGAAAGCCGGCTTCAACTTGGCGGTCACCGCCAGTGCGGAACAGATCCCGAGGACCTGTACCAAAATCGGGTTGTTACGTCCCAACGGCCCCAACAGGGCGTTCATGTTCTTAGCCGAAAAGAGCGGCTCTTTTTCTTTGGTACTCATGGTTATTTAGCTCCTCCTTCCGTGGTTTCAGTGGTTGTAACAAGTTGAGCGGCGGTATCCGCAACAGCCGCCGCCCTCGCCAAGCTATCCGCCGCCGCAGCTGTTTCGACAGCCGAACTATCGGCCACAACAGTAGCCGGCGCCAAGCTTTCCGCCGCCGCATCATGTGCCCGCACTTTCTCGAAGAACGGTACGTAGTCCCCCAGGCAAACCCGGAGCATCTTCTGTACCCCGTTCGAAGTCAGCGTACCGCCCGAAATGGCATCCACGGCGTGCGAATTCCTCGCCGAAGCGCCCTTCCCCTTAAGCAGAGAGATCGACACGAAATCCCCCGCCGGATCGAAGATCTGTTTGTCAACAAACTGCCCCTGAAAAGCGGGGGTAGCAATCTCAGCCCCCAGCCCCGGCGTTTCGCTCTTGTGGTCGAAGACCGCCCCGTCGATCGTATTGCAATCCTCGTTCAACGCCACATACCCCCACACCGGCCCCCAAAGGCCCTTTCCGGTTACCGGCACGACATACTGTTTACCAGCCGCCGCAGCCTTCCCCGCCGGCGAAGTGGCCACGAAAACCGGCATGGCGGTCCGTGCCGCGAAAACCGCCGGCAGATTGTTCAACGCCCCCAACACCTCTTCCGGCGTCGCTTCGGTGGCGTTCCCCAGTGAGTCGACGAAAAAGGCGGTCGGAATATAAGCGGCAAACGCGCTTTCGATATACCGATTCTTATCCGCAACGGTGTCCGAAGCCTCCCGGCCGATCGCCCCGAGGATGGCTCCCATCTTTTCGATCTTGACGTTGGCCTCCTGCCTCGGCTGCAGCTCGATGGCCGCAAACGAGAGCACCGCCGCTACCACAACGACCAAAACGGTCGCGTAGGTTACGATGTAAGTATTACTTTGCTTATTCATGGTCTCTTTTTAATTATTCACTTTCAGCCGCTTCCCGAAGATAATTTTCGACAGCCGCCGTAGAATCGTTCAGTCTTAAAACTCGCTCAGCGTTCGAAGCATCGGGCGGCATCAGTTCTGCGTTTACAACCACTTCGTGTCGAGGTTGATTGCGGCAGAAAAGGCCTTCGCGATCCAAAATCGCCAGGGCTTCGGTCATCGCCTCCAATCGGAACTCCAATTCTGCCTCCCAATCCTCGTCTTCCAGGTCGTCCATCGTCGGCCGCGCTTCCAACAGCCGCTCCACTTCGCCGAAATATTCGTCATATCCGAAAGCACAGTACGGAGAATCGGCATATGACCATTTCACCATTTGTGCAAATGTCGGATCGTCGACATTGTCTCGCGCTTCCCGCTCCAACGCCTCGCGAGACCAGGCCGATACGACCGGAGCGAGTCCTTCGTCTGTGGTTACCAGCGTGCAGTAGTAGAAGTGCTCTCCCGCGGCAACCGTATCGAACAGCTCGCCAAAGGCTTGTCTCGCAGCGTCTGCGATGGCTGTCGTCAAGGTGATCGATTCCGTGCTCACCGTGTTACGCGTTCGCTTTGGCCCGTTTCAGCCGCCGTTTGACATTCCCCTGCACCACGTAGTAGTCGATCAGCGGCACCATGGCGTTCATAAACAGAATGGCGAGCATCATCCCCTCCGGATAGCCCGGATTCAGCACGCGCGTCAAGACGCACAGTACCCCGATCAGAAAACCGTAGATCCACTTCCCGCGATTGGTCTGCGCAGCGGTCACCGGGTCCGTGGCCATAAACACCGTCCCGAAAGCAAACCCACCGATAATCAGGTGATACCAAGCCGGAATGGTCATCATCACATTCGCCCCGACGAGGTTGAAAATACCCCCCATCACCAATCCTCCGACCACGGTCGAGAGCATAATCCGCCAAGAGCCCACCCCCGTCCAAATCAAGACGAAAGCCCCGATCAGAATCGCCAAAGTAGAGGTTTCGCCAATCGAGCCCGGAATCAAGCCGTAGAACCAGTCGATCGGCGTAGTCCCCATGCTCCACTGAATGGCGTCGGCCGACTGCACCGTCCCGCTCGACAGCGCCGCCGCAGCGTCGCCCAGCGGCGTAGCCCCCGAATAACCGTCCACCAGGTGCGTGTGCATCCCTGAATTCGCCGCACCTTTCAGCCCGGCCACCCACACTTCGTTCCCCGAAATAGCCGTAGGATAAGCGAAGAAAATAAACGCCCGCGCCAACAACGCCGGATTGAAGATATTCATCCCCGTTCCGCCGAACATCTCTTTCCCCACGATCACCGCGAAAGCCGTCGCCACCGCCACGATCCACAGCGGACAGTCCACCGGCATAACCATCGGGATCAACAACCCGCTCACCAGGAAACCCTCATTGACCTCCTCATGCCGAATCTCGGCGAAGATGAATTCGATTCCCAGCCCCACCACATAAGCCACCACGATAATCGGCAGCACTTTCAGAAAACCGAACCAGAAGTTCTGCATCACGGTCGTATCGGTCAGCCCCAACGCCACATTGTTGTGCTGATACCCGACGTTGAACATCCCGAACAACAAGGCCGGCAGCAGCGCCACGATAACCACCGTCATGGTCCGTTTCAGGTCCATGGCGTCGCGAATATGCGCCCCCTGCTTGGTCACCGTGTTCGGCGTGTAGAGGAACGACTCGAATGCCTCGAACGTGGAGGCGAAACGGCCGTACTTTCCGCCCACTTCAAATTTGGGCTTTATTTTGTTCAGATAATTGCGTAATCCTTTCATTGGGTTAAAGCTGTGTCAGTGTGCCCGTTAGTTGAGTTCTTTTATCATCTGCTCGATCCCCCGGCCCAGTGTCGCCTGCCACTCGTTCTTCGACGGGTCGATGAATTCGCACAAGGCCACGTCCTCTTCGATCACTTCATAGATCCCGAGGTTCTCCATCCGGTCGATGTCCCCGGCCATCACGGCCTTGATCAGGTACAGCGGGTAGATGTTCATCGGCATCACCTTGTCGTAAATCCCGGTCTGGACGAAAGCCCGACGGCCGCCGTTCATATTGGTGTCCAAGTTGTACCGCTTCTTCGGACACAGCCACGAGAAGTAGCTGTGCGATACCGAGAACTTCTTGAACCGCGGCATCGCCCAGCCCAAAAATTCGTACTTATCCCCCTCCGGCAAAACGGTGATCTGGTTGTGATAAAATCCGAGATAGCCCTCCACCTCATCGAGCGCCACCTTGATCCCGGTCAGCGGATTCCCCGTGATGACCCGTACGCCCTTCAAATCCTCCTCCGTGTTCGCCCGCAAATTCCCTTCCGTCACCGAACCGATCAATGCCCCGCTCACCACCTTGAAGTAGTGCGGTTTGGTCACTTCCGAACCCGTCAAAGCCACCACCTTGCTCATATCCACCGCCCCTGTCAGGAACAGCCGGCCGATCATCACCACATGCTGCAGTTCGACCGTCCAAACCACATCCCCCTTCCCGATGGGGTCGATCTGCGCGATCTGCACCCCGACGTTCCCCGCCGGGTGCGGCCCTTCGATGTGGTGCACCTCTGCCTGCTTGATCCGACTCAGCACCCCGGCGGTCGTATCCGTCCCGACAGTCAAGTGCACCTTGCCATCGGTCAGCTTTTTCAGCACTTCCAACCCGGCGATGATATAATCCCCCTGGTCCTGAACCAAAAAGCTGAGGTCCGGCGCCAACGGCGCGGTATCCAGCCCGGAGACGAAAATCGCTTTGGGTGTCGCCGCCGTATCGGCGATCACGCCGAACGGCCGCTGAATGAGCATCGGCCAGAACCCAGCCCGCAGCAGTGTCTCGCGCACCCCGTCGCGCGTCAGTTCGCCGATCGGACCGGTCTCGAACCGTTCGCTTTCGTTGGCGCCGTCGGGCGTCACCACCACACTCAGAATCTTGCGTTTCTCACCGCGGTTCACCGCCGTGACTTCGCCGCTCACGGGCGACGAGAAGAGCACCTCGGGATGCTCTTTCGAGAAAAAGAGCGGACTCCCGGCCTTGACCTTGTCGCCGACTTTGACCAGCATCTTCGGGGTCACGCCGCGGTAGTGGTCCGGCACCACAGCATAGCTGCTCGCCGCCGCGCACTTCGTGAGCACCCGCTCGGCCGCACCGACCAGGTGAATGTCGAGTCCTTTGTGGAGTTTGATTACTTTCGACATATGTTGGTTTTTGTGTTGTTTTTCTCCTTACCGCGTATATCGATAGGTGGCCCCGTCGCCCCCCGTGACATCGAGTTGCGCCGCCGACATAGGATCCGCCAACCTTTCGACCCGCCCCACGACCTGCGCCGCGATCCCCAACTCGCCGGCAATCCGGATGATCTCCGGCGCCACCTCCGGCTTTACGTAGAACTCCATCCGGTGTCCCATGTTGAAGACCTTGTACATCTCTTCCCACGGTGTCCCCGACTGCTCGCGGATGATGTCGAACAGCGGCGGAACCGTCAGCAGGTTATCCTTTATGATATGCAGCCCCTGCTTAGCAAAGTGCAGGATCTTTGTCTGCGCGCCCCCCGTACAATGGATCATCCCGCCGATATGCCGTCTCCCGACTTCGCGCAGAATGCGGGTCACCACCGGCGCATAAGTCCGCGTCGGCGACAGCACGAGCCGCCCCATATCCATCGAATCGGGCAGTGCATTCTGTGTCGTATGATACTTCGCCGGCACCGGATCGGTCAATCCGAACCCGCCGCTATAAACCAGCTCTTCCGGAATACCCCCGTCATACGACTCCGGATACCGCGCCGCCAGCGCCTTCCCGAAAACATCGTGCCGGGCGGAAGTCAGCCCATTGCTCCCCATCCCGCCGTTATAAGCCGTCTCATACCTGGCCTGTCCAAACGATGCCAGTCCCACGATCACATCCCCCGCCTCGATTCCGTCGTTCGTGATGACGTCAGCGCGCCGCATCCGCGCCGTCACCGTCGAGTCCACGATAATGGTCCGCACCAAGTCCCCCACATCGGCCGTTTCGCCGCCCGTCGACCGGATATTCACCCCGTAGTCCCGCATGGTCTGCAGAAACTCTTCCGTGCCGTTGATGATCGCCGCAATGACCTCCCCCGGAATCAGCCGTTTGTTCCGCCCGATGGTCGACGAGAGGATGATGTCGTCCGTCGCCCCGATACACAGCAGGTCGTCGGTGTTCATCACCACGGCATCCTGTGCGATCCCCTTCCACACGCTCAGATCGCCTGTCTCCCGCCAGTACATGTAAGCCAGCGACGACTTGGTACCCGCCCCGTCGGCGTGCATCACCAGGCAATGCTCCTCGCTGCCGGTGAACCAGTCCGGGATCACTTTGCAAAATGCCCGGTCGAACAACCCCCGGTCGATGTTCCGTATCGCCGCGTGCACCTCCTCCTTGCCCGAAGAGACGCCGCGACCCGCGTAACGTGAATGGTCTGCCATTTAGTATGCCGTTTTTTTGACGTCCGCAAAGTTATTCAATTTTTTTGTTTTTCGGTATAGTTTGTATCTTGTGCGTCGGCTGCGGACCGGTTTTTGGTCCGGGCCGACCGGATAAGACGACAAACCGAGATTCGACACACTGACAGCAATGGGTAACGGCAAACAAGAAGCGGTTTTCGAACTGGTGCGCGGGCTGAGCAAGGCCGAGAAGCGGAACTTCAAACTCTTCGCCGCGCGGAGCACCAACAAGCAGGGGGCGCAGTTCATCGCCCTGTTCGACGCGCTCGATGCGCTCGAGGAGTACGACGAAGCCCGGGTGCTCCGCAAAACAGGCATCCGGAAAGAGCAGTTGCCGAACGTCAAATCCTACCTCTATCGTCAGATCCTGGTCAGCGTGCGGCTGCTCCATGTCCAGCACATCGATGTCATGGAGGTGAGGCAGATGGTCGACTTCGCCCGGATCCTGTACGACAAGAACATGTTCTGGCAGGCCCTCCAGATGCTGGACCGGGCCAAAACACAGGCCCTCGCCCTGCAGAACTTTACGCTGGCCCTCGAGATCGTGGAGTTCGAGAAACGGGTCGAGTCGCTCCACATGAAGCGAACGGCCACCGGGCGAGCGGCCTTGCTCAGCGAACAGGCCGAAACGCTGGCCAAACGCATTGCCAACATCAACGAGCTGTCGAACCTCTCGGTGCAGCTCTACAGCCTCAACCTCCAGCTGGGATACGTCCGCAACGAAAAGGACCGGAAGATGGTCACCGACTTCTTCAAAACCCGACTCGACGCCTACGACGACCGCGGAATGAGCTTCCACGAGCGACTCTACCTCTACCAGGCCCGGATGTGGTTCAGCTACATCCGCTACGACTTCGTGGTGTGTTATCGCTATGCGCTGCGGTTGGTGTGGCTCTTCGACGAGAACCCCGAACTGATATCGGTCTACTACGACCACTATGTGCGGGCGATGTCGCGGCTGCTCGACGTGCTCTTCATGACCCGGCGCCAGGAACAGATGGTGCATGTGGTGGAGAGTCTGGAACGGGAGCTCCTCCGGATCGAACCCCGGACCGACCACTTGGTCATCGTCTCGAATCTCTGTCTGCTGCAGGCCAAGATCAACATCCACTTCCTGGAGGGGAGTTTCGCCGAGGGGGTGAAGCTCGTCGAGCAGGTCGAGGAGTTCCTCCGCAAATACGGGCGACACATCGACGAACACTACCGGATGCTGTTCGCTTACAAGATCGCCTGCCTGTACTTCGGAAACGGCGAGTACCGCAAGTGCATCGGCTACCTGCACTCGATCATCTCCCTTCCGAACCCGCAGTTCCGCCGCGATTTGCAGGTCTTTGCGCGGATCCTCCACCTGATCGCCTCTTACGAGGCGGGAGACGACTATTCGCTCGAGTACCAGATCCGAAGCGTCTATTCTTTTGTGGTGAAAATCAATGATATGCACTCCGTGCAGCACGAAATCATCACTTTCCTCAAGCGAATCCCGCACACCTATGCGTCGGATTTCAAGGGCGAGCTGACGCGGCTCTACGAACACCTCAAACCGTTGGAACAACACCCTTACGAGCGGCGGCCGTTTTTCTATCTGGACATCATTTCGTGGCTCGAAAGCAAAATTCTGGACCGCCCGATTGCGGAGATCATCCGGCACAAGTACGGGTCGAAGCGGTAGTTTTCAGAGTTCCCGTCCCTGGAGGCTCCGGCGGTGCGGTTTTGTTGGGCGTTGTCTGCCGGGCGGCCCCAGCGATACGGAGTATTGCCAGCGCGCGGACAGAGACGGTTTTTCTCGCCCGGCGGGACCGGCGATGCTGCGCATCGCATGGGCCATCCGGAAGAGAAAACCCCGATAACAGAAAATCACCCCGATCAACCGATCACCCGGTGCGCGCGGGCAAAGGCTTTGAGTTGCGCGTCCGTCTCGCTCCATGTCGGGAGAAACGACTCCACCAACCGGTGGAAAGCCTGCGAGTGGTTGCTCACCACGAAATGGCACAACTCGTGCAGCACGATGTAGTCGATGCAAGCCGGCGGTGTCTTCACCAGATGCAGGTTCAGCGTGACGAGCCCCTTCGTATAGTAGCACCGGCCCCACGCCCGACGCATGGCGAAGATTTTCAGCCGCGGGGCCGGAACCTCGTATCCCGCCTCCGCGAAGAGGGGCAGCCATCGCTCGATGGCCGCCTGAAATGTCTTGCGGGCCTGCCGCCGGTACCAGTCGCGCAGGAAGCGGTCGAAGTTCTCGCGCGTGGCCGGGCACAGCGACACCACCAGCGTCGAGTCCCGCACCGTCAGCCCGTTGCGCGTCGCGTCCGGCTTCAGAGAGACCGAATACTCCTCGCCCCGGAGCAAGAATTTCCGCCGCACCGAGCGGATCGGCGTTCCGTCGTTGTGCGAAACGGCCGGTCGCGCCGAACGCCGGGGACGGACCCGGAGCAGTAGTTTAAAGATTCCCATCGATGTACGCAATCATCCCTTCCGTATCGCCCGGTGCAAACCAGCGGATTTGCGGGTCGCGCCGCAGCCAGGTCAACTGACGCTTGGCATACCGGCGGCTGTTGCGCTTGATCCGTTCCACGGCCTCGACCAGCGAACACGATCCGTCGAAGTGGTCGAACAACTCCCGGTAACCCACCGTCTGCAAGGCCGACAAGTGTCGCTGCGGGTAGAGTCCCTCCGCCTCGGCCACCAGCCCCGCGGCAACCATTTCGTCCACCCGCCGGTCGATCCGCCGGTACAGCTCCTCGCGCGGCAGGTCGAGCCCTATTTTGACCGGCGTGAAGTTCCGCCGTTTGACCGCCCCGCTCCGCAAAGCGGAGTAAGGCCGGCCGCTCAGTCGGCACACCTCGACCGCCCGCAAGACCCGTTGCGGATTCTGTCGGTCCACCGCCTCGTAATACTCCGGATCCAGCCTTTCCAATTCCGACAATAATTCCGACAAGGGCGTCGAGCAGAGCTCCGCCCGCAACGCCGGGTCAGATTCCGGCAGGTCGTCGAACCCCTCCAGCAAGGCATTCACGTACAGACCCGAGCCCCCCACCAGCAGCACCGTCGGACTCTCCGGAAACAGCTCCGTGTCGAGCAGCGCCAACGCCTCCCGCTCGTAATCCCCCGCCGTGAACGGTTCACGGATGCTTTTGTTCTGTATGAAATAGTGCGGCACCCCCTGTCGTTCCGCCACCGTCGGTACCGCCGTACCGACAGCCATCTCCCGGTAGAGCTGCCGCGAGTCGGCCGACAAGACCGGCACGCCGTAATGTCGCGCCAGCACCACCCCGGCAGCCGTCTTGCCCACGCCGGTGGGCCCCTGGACGACGATCAACCGCCTCGCCGCCCGATTCATCGTATCAGTACTCGTCGTCATACGTATCGTCCCCCTCGAAAGCCCCGAACTCGTCCATCGCCTCGTCGAACATCGACCGTTCGTCGGCCGCTCCTCCGGTCGCTCCGACAGCGCGCCCGGCATCGTACTGTGCCGGAGGATCGCCCGCCGAAGCGGTGATCCGCGGATACTCGACCCCCTCCTCGGCAAACTTCGCCTCGAGCAGCTCGATGAAAAAACGACGCTCCGTGAAGAGGTCGAACACGTAGATCAACCGTCCGAACCGTTCGTGAATGATCTGCCCGAGCGAGACCCGTTCCATCGCCACGGGCATGTCGCCCTCGTCCCGGTCGCCTTCCGCCGTGTCGAACCCCATGTCGACGGCCGTAAACTCCCGCACCTTGCCCCACTCGGCGTCCGAGAGGTAGATCGAGGCCATCCCTTCGTCGCCGTAGCCCACCGACTCGCGAACATAGGCGTGGAAGTCGGCCAGGTTCATGTCGTACGGCACCTCGTAGTCGCGTACGAAACGGTCGGTCTCGTCGCTCAGCATCCTGAATTTGAAGATCATAGACATCGTCTCTCGGTTTTGGTCTCTCCCCAAAGATAACTTTTTTTTACGATCCCGGAACAGAACTCTGCGGAATTCGTTTTCTTTGCACTCGAAAAACATTTAAACTCATCATTGCCATGAAAAAAATCAGAGCTGCGATCATCGGTTACGGAAATATCGGACACTATGTACTGGATGCGCTGGAGACGGCTCCCGATTTCGAAATCGCGGGTATCGTGCGGCGCGACGCGTCGAACGTGCCGGCCGAGCTGGCCAAATATCCGGTCGTGACGTCGCTGGAGGCCCTGAAAGACGTTCAGGTGGCGGTGCTCTGCACCCCGAGCCGCAGCGCGCAGGAGTTTGCCGAACGGGCCCTGGAGCTGGGGATCAACACGGTCGACAGCTTCGACATCCACACGGAGATCGTTGCGACGCGCCGGGCGTTGGACACCGTGGCCCGCAAACACGCTGCGGTGGCGGTGCTCTCGGCGGGCTGGGACCCGGGCTCGGACTCGATCGTACGCGCTCTGCTGGAGGTCTGCGCACCCAAGGGGCTGACCTACACCAACTTCGGACCGGGCATGAGCATGGGGCATACGGTGGCGGTCAAGGCCATTGACGGCGTCAAAGCGGCGCTCTCGATGACGATCCCCACCGGGACGGGGATTCATCGTCGTATGGTCTACATCGAACTCGAAGAGGGACGCGATTTTGCGGCCGTGGCGGCGGCCATCAAAGCGGATCCCTATTTCGCCCACGACGAAACCCACGTCATGCAGGTCGAATCGGTTGACACCCTCCTCGACATGGGACACGGCGTCAACCTCACCCGAAAAGGGGTCTCGGGACGCACCCAAAACCAACGCTTCGAATTCAACATGAGCATCAACAATCCGGCTCTCACGGCACAAATCATGGTCGGCGCGGCACGCGCCTCGCTCCTCCAAAAACCCGGAGCATACACCATGATCGAAATCCCGCTCATCGACTTCCTCTACGGCGATCGCGAAACGCTCATCAAACAACTCGTATAATTACTTAAAATTTTATACCCTGACTTTAATATATCCTGTCATTAGCGACGGGAGGGTACTGTACCTTTTCTGAAGAAAAGGTACCCAAAAGACTTC
>CAJTNK010000003.1 GCA_910577885.1 uncultured Rikenella sp. | reverse complement strand
CCCGGATGGCCAGTAGAACGCCCTATGGGCGCGCCTGCCCGGCGTAAGGGCGGCCTGCGCGGCCTGAGCGCAGTTCCAGCTCGTAGGGATAGCTCACCCGCGCGCCACGCCTTAAGAGCGATTCAACTATTTCGCTCTTGGCGAAATAGAATGAATCGCCAAGGCGCGCGGCCAACAGCCGTTGGGCTGAGCAGTTTTTTTGGCAGCCGATGGGAATTGGTCTGTCAGTTAGGAAATTGCGACTCGAAGAGTCGCGCGAGCCTCCGCCACCCCGGGCGGCACCGCGCCCGAGTAAGTGGGCTGTAAGCAGAACAACTGCGCCCCGTAGGGTCGCCCGGGCCGACGCCTCCCCGCGCGGGAGGCCCGCCACTTTCTCCATCGCTAATACGATGGGTGTCGTTCTCCCGCAGGCGTCGGCCCGGTGCCGCTCGGCACGCCCACAGGGCGTTTTGCTGGGGTTTTCTCAGCCAAAGCTTTCTCGCCGCCAGGCCAGCAAAATAGCCTTTGGGTCTCACCTCTTCCTGGAGGCAACGCAACTGAAAACCGTACGCATGGCCATTGCTGCTCTGCGGGTAAAGCCCGCCGAAGCTGAAGCTCAAATGGTGGGGATTGGTCCCTGCCATGGAAGATGACCAGCTGTACCCATGATTCCCGACGCTACACAACATACCGTAATGCTTGTTGTACCCGCTGTCGCGGAGGCCCGGGGCCGGATGGTACCCCTATTCCTGGAGGCAACGCAACGGAAAGCCGTTCGCACGGTAGTAGCTGCTATGCGGAATAATTCCCAGGTGATAGAAATCCAAGCGGTAGGCATTGGCGTCCGTAATCGTCGCAGCCCAACTGTATCCGGCGGTGCCGACGCCATATAGCGTGCCACTCACATCGGCTCCTCGGTATCCGCTTTCGCGCCAGCCCGGGGCCGGTGTCGCTCGTCTTCTATTTCTGGAGACCCCGCAACTGCGCCCACAGGGCGTTTTGCCTGGGTTTTCTTAGCCAACGCTTTCTCGCCGCCAGGCCAGCAACCCCCCTTTGGGTCTCACCTCTTCCTGGAGGCCCCGCAACTGCGCCCACCGGGCGTTTTACTGGCCTGCCGGACGAGAAAGCCGTATAGAAACCCACGTAGCAGGCTTTGCTCCGCAAAGCTGGCGGCACCTTCTCTCCAGTCCCGCGCGAAGGGTTATTTGATGATCGTCAGGGTTCCGTCGTTGTGTCCGAAAGCGATGTGTTCGACCTGAAACAGAGGCAGGTCGTGCAGTTCCGTGATGAGTTCGAGGAGTACTCTGCCGATCTCTTCCTCGACTTCTTCCCATTCGATTTCCTTCGGGTAGGTCCACTTCGGTCCCATCCGTTTGTTGGGCTCGAAAGCGTCATCGTCGTCGCAGGCCCAATCCTCGTCCTCCTCGTCGAACCGGGGAGAACCGATCAGGTCGATGAAGTACGCCCAATTGGTGTTGTCTAACGGGCGGTCGATGTCGATCGTCTCTTCGTAGATATTGAAATTCAGCGCGATGATCTCCCGCGGAAGGGTCTCCTCCCGGTCGATGTCGAGTATCCAGTCCCGGAGCAGGTTTTTGAGTTCGGTTGGGTTGGTTGCGGTTGTTATGTTGTTGGTTATCAATGGATTCTATAAGATTCCCAGCATGCGGTTCCGCGTCAGGAGCGCCGCCCCGAGTACCCCCGCCGTCTCGCCCAGCGTCGAGAGCCGCAGCGTGGTGTCGCGCGTCACCAGCCGCAGCGAGTACTTGTTGAGCGCCGTGCGGATCGGCAGCATCAGGTAGTCGCCCACCTCCGACAACGGACCCCCGATCACCACCAGTTCCGGGTTGAAGAGGTTTATCAGGACGCTGATCCCTCGTCCGAGCTTCTCGCCGATGCTCGTGAGGAGGTCGATCGAGAGGACGTCGTCGCTTTTTGTGGCGCCGATGATGTCGTACATCGAGATCGGATGGCCCTCGGCGAACCGTTCCGAGAGGATCGACGATGCGCCGTCGCGCATCCGCTCGGCGAAGATCGTCTCGAGCGCGGCTCCCGAAGCCTCGGTCTCCAGGCACCCTTTCTTGCCGCACTGACAGATTTTTTCGTTGTCGAAGAACGGGATGTGGCCGAATTCGCCCGAGAATCCCGACTTGCCGTAGTAGAGTTTGCCGCGCACCACGATCCCGACGCCGGTGCCTCGTCCGGCGTTGATGAAGAGGGCGTTTTCGACCCCCTCGGCATTGTCGCAGTTCAGGTACTCGGCATAGGTCATCGCCCGGGTGTCGTTCTCGATGATCGTTTCGATGCCGGTCCGCTCCGTGATGGCCTGTGCCAAGGGGTAGCCGTCGATGTTCATCGGGTTGTAGACCACCCCGGAAGCCGCGTCGACGCGCCCTTTGACGGTGATGCCGAGGCCGAAGATCTTGTTTTTCACGCCGCCCAGCGTGTCGATGAAACGGGTGATCCGTTCGGCGAGGTTGTCGACGAGCTGCGTCTGGGTGTTGTAGGCCAAGGGTTCCTCTTTGGTCGTGTTGACGACGTTCTTGTTGAGGTCGATCACCCCGAAGGCTATGGCCTCGTCCTGGATGGCCACGCCGAGGAAGTAGCCCGACTCGGACACCAGCCCATAGGCGCAGGGGCGTCGTCCGCCGCTGGTTTCGATTTTGCCCAGGTCGCGGACGTAGCCTTCGCGGATCAGTTCGCCGACCAGTTTGGTGATCGTCGGGTTGCTGACGCTCAGGATGCGCGACAAGTCGGCAATCGTGCAGTCGCCCTCGGTGGCGAGGGTCAGGATGATGCGTCGTTTGAGCATGATCGCCTTGTAGGCCACCACGCTCAGTGATTCGTCCGTGGCCGGACCCAGGATCGACGGCGGGGTCGAGAGGTTTACGCTCATAGCTATGAATGAGTTGAGAATAGTTGTAAGTTGATGAAAATCGGTGCAAGTTACGAAAATTCACCCGAAAAATAAACCCAATAAGCGATTATTTGTAAAACAATGGGTGTTTTGGTGAAAAATGTAGGCGGGTCGAAAAAAAAGTTTTTTGTGTGCGATTTTTTCTCTACCTTGCACCCGAATTACGCGGCCTGTGCGGGGTGGCGAGTGGGGGAGGAGAATGGGGAGAGGGGAAAAGGCGGGGTTGGAGAGACGAGGAGAGGGGAAAAGGCGGGGTTGGAGAGACGAGGGGAGGGGGTTGCCGGTCGGCACGCAATTTGCAGAGGGGGCTGGAAAACAGCCGGCGGAACAACGAAGGGAATTAACTGAAAACACTAAACACTCCGATTCAAAAACAGAGGGTTATGGAATATAACGAAAACGACTACGATTACAACGACTATCCGAGGCAGGAGGGCGACAGCTCGACCAAAGGATTGAAGATCGCCATCATCATTCTGTTGGTCATTTTGGCGGCCGTTACGTTCCTTTTCTGGCGGCAGGTGCAGGCTGAAAAGGCGCAGAATGCCGAATTGTTGGTCGACAAGGATACGCTGACCAATCGCCTCTCGGTGTTGATGGGCGAGATGGGAGACCTCAAGACGGATAACGATACGATGAGCGTCGCGCTGATGCAGCAGCGGATGGTGGCCGACTCGTTGATGACGCGGCTCAAGAAGGAGCGCAGCTGGAACTACTCCAAAATCAAGAAGTACGAGCGTGAGCTCGGGACGTTGCGGACGGCTATGCAGGGCTTTGTGCGGCAGATCGACTCGCTTAATCGGCTCAATACGTTGCTGGCGGGGGAAAACGTGCGGATGAAGCGCGAGATGACCTCGCTTCGTCTCCGGACCGAACAGGCCGAGGAGATGAACCAGGAGCTCAACAACAAGGTGAAACGCGGCTCGCAGCTCAGGGCGCGGGAGGTTACCTTGCTCTCTTACAAGCGTAACAAGGCCAATAATCGGGCTAAACAGGTGGATAAACTGGTGACCGAGTTTGTGCTGGCGGCCAATGAACTGGCTATTCCGGGGGAACGGACGGTTTATATCCGCATCGTGATGCCGGATTCGGAAATCCTCGGGTCGCCGGATGGCGGACGGTTTACCTTCGCCGGAGAGTCGATTCCGTACTCGGCCAAGCGGGCGGTGGACTACCAGGGCGATGACTTGCCGATGAGTATTTACTACGAGGATGTCAAGGGCCTCTATCCGGGGCAGTACGGGGTGATGGTCTATGTGGATGGGCAGATGGTCGGACAGAGCGACTTGGTGTTGCAGTAGTAAGGATAGATTTTGTGCGGCGGCCGGCGGCTGTAGGATGATCGGAGGTATGGGGAGAGCGAGGCAGGCGGGTCGAATGGTTATCATGATATGATAGTTGGATTTCGAGCGGGGCGCGTTTTGTGACGTCGCCCCGCTTTCTTGTTTCTCCCCGTTTTTTATATCCCCATACCTTTTTCATATCCTTTCCCATGAAGATCAGAGACTTGGACCTGGGCGAGATGCCGCTCTTTCTGGCGCCGATGGAGGACGTCACCGACCCCTCGTTTCGCTACATCTGCAAACGGTTCGGTGCCGACATGATGTACACCGAGTTCATCTCGGCCGACGGGTTGATACGCGACGCGCGGAAGTCGTTGGCCAAACTGGCCATCGTCGACGCCGAACGGCCCATCGGCATCCAGATCTACGGCAATGAGATCGAACCGATGGTCGAGGCGGCGCGGATGGCCGAAGCCGCTGCACCCGAAGTGATCGATATCAACTTCGGGTGCCCGGTCAAGAAGATCGCCGGTCGGGGAGCCGGTTCGGGGATGATGCGCGACGTGCCCAAGATGGTCGAGATGACCCGACGCATCGTACAGGCGGTGCGGTTGCCGGTGACGGTCAAAACCCGGCTCGGGTGGGACGACGACTCGAAAAACATCGAAGAGATCGCCCTGCGGTTGCAGGATGTCGGCATCGAGGCCCTCACGATTCACGGACGCACCCGCGCGCAGTTGTACCGCGGCGAAGCCGACTGGACGCTGATCGGAGCGGTGAAGAACAACCCGGCGATTCGGATTCCGATCATCGGCAACGGGGACATCGACTCGGGGCCGAAAGCGGCTCGGATGCGCGACCGGTACGGGGTGGACGGGCTGATGATCGGTCGGGCGACGTTCGGTCGGCCTTGGATCTTCCGCGAGGTGCGCCACTACCTCGCCACGGGCGAGGAGCTGCCCCAGCCGACGGTCCTCGAGCGAGTGGCCTTGGCGCGCGACCACTTGGCCAAGTCCGTGGAGCTCAAAGGCGAACGGACAGGGGTCTTGGAGCTCCGGCGGCACTTGAGCAGCTATTTCAAGGGGCTGCCCTCGTTTCGCGAGACCCGGGCGCAGCTCGTCACCGAACCCACTCCCGAAGGGGTGGCACGCTTGCTCGACCGGATCGAGGAGCAGTGGGGCGACTGGGATGCGACCGCCACCGTGCCGCCCTTCATCTACGACCGCAGCAGAGGGGGAGAGGAGGAGTAACAATACACGAGAGAGGGGGCGGGACTGCCTGAGAGGGGGTTGGGGCGGATTTTTCGAGACCGGCGGTAAATTTTTTCAACTTTTTTGTCCGATTTTTTTTGCAGGAAAAGAAATTTGATTACTTTTGCATCGTCGAACGGAGATCACCGCTGCCGGTGAGGGTTCGGGCGGCGATGAAATATTCCTCGATAGCTCAGTTGGTTAGAGCACCTGACTGTTAATCAGGGGGTCCAAGGTTCAAGTCCTTGTCGAGGAGCTTGGGGGCTTTCTTCTTTATTAGAAAGCCCCCTTTTTTATGTCTTTTTCTGAGAGGGGGCATTTCTCCCTCTGTCAATGCCGCGGACCCGCCGGGGATTGTTTCCCGGCGGGTCCGAAAAGCACTCTCTCCAGCACCTTTTACCCCCCCGGTCTACTCCGATTTCAAGGAGAGTATCGGATTGGCCTTGGCCGCTTTCCAACTCTGCATGCCGACCGTCAGGACCACGATCGCCAGCGTAATCAGCCCCGCCAGCCCGAAGAACCAGCCAGGCAACCCCACCTTATACGGATAGTTGCTGAGTCACCGCGAAGCCGGGGGAGAGGCCTCTTGGAACCTCTCCCCCGAGCCGTGGTTTATTTCTCTTTCTGCCGTCGAATCCACTCCGGTTTCTTCCACCGGCCCCGTTTGTATCGTACCGCTCCGTCCAACGCCCGCAGGTACTCCTCGCGCCGCTCGTACCCCTTGTCCGTGAAAAGAAATGTAAAGCCTAAATAGGCTCGGTCTTTTCGGGAAAGATAGAGCATCCCGCAACGGGTATAGGTCTCTCCCGCCAACTCCTGCGGCTTGATCGGCATCTCGAACATGAAAATCGAGTCCGCCCCGAACCTCCTCCTCGCCTTGCGTCCCGCGACGACGGACACCAGCTCTTCATATCGGAAATCCGCCGTCCCGAGCTGGGCCATCAAGATTGCCAGGATCTCGCCCCGATGGCCCCACCTCTGTTCGGTGTAAGCGCCTCGGAAA
Source organism: uncultured Rikenella sp. (assembly GCA_910577885.1). Lineage (GTDB taxonomy): Bacteria > Bacteroidota > Bacteroidia > Bacteroidales > Rikenellaceae > Rikenella. Next base: position 53,147 of record CAJTNK010000003.1, on the reverse strand, counting down.
GTCGCGATGTCGGGTCGTCGGTAGAACTGCAAGTCGATGATGTCGTTAAAGAGCAAGGCACAGTGTCGATCGTCCGACTGCAAGAGCGTGCCGCCCAGGCCGATCCGCTGCCTACTTTTGACCCATCTTCCGCCCAAATCCCGCCGCTTGTCCCAAGATGTATCCAAAATCACGCAGGCAAACTCTTCGATGGCTGTAAATCCCACCGGAATGGTCCGTTCGACGTGATATACGGAATTAAACTGTTCGACGCGATCGAACGATGCCGCCTGTGCCTGCAACGAGCCGAGAATCGAGCCGGCGGCGAGACAAGCAACAAGGGCTATAAACAACCTGAGTGTGGGATAAAAGACGGTCTTGTTTTGCATCAGTCGTTTTGTGCTTTCTTTCGTCGTATCATCCATTTCGGTTCTCCCCGCTTGTAGTAGACCGCTCCGTCCAACACCCGCAGATACTCCTCGCGCCGCTCATACCCCTCGTCGGTGAAGAACCAAATGAAATCGATAAGACGCTCTCCTTTGGTGAGGTACATCCGCAGACAATGGGTGTAAACGGCACTGTCCTGTTCCATCGGCTCGATCGGCAGCTCAAGCAGAAACATCGAATCGGCCCCGAACCGTCGCTTCACTTTCCGCCCGCCGAAAGCCTGCACATGGTCTTCAAACCGGATGCTGTCTCTGCCTTGCGAGATGTTCAAGAGGTCATTTTTGATCCAACTGCGGTGGTTAATCCCTCCCAGAAACGCGCTGTACAAGAGCTCGCACTGCCGGTCGTCCGACTGGAGCAGCAGACCGGCGGCCCCTGTTTTAGCCCACTGTTTCCACTCGCCCTTTAAGGGATCGAACCTCCAGCTATGTCCATACTTCCAAAAGTAAATAAGCTTTTGCGCAATATGGAAATTTCGGGGTATTCGCTGAATGACACCGTGTTTCTCCGAAGCCTCGTTCACCACTTCGACAGCTGGAAGAACCTGTGCCGAGGCGTAGAAAATGCTTCCCAGAGTAATTATTATCCATAGAAAGAAGATCCTCGTCTTCATGGTTCGATTTATTTCGTAACCTTATAAGCGGATTGAACCTTATTTGGTCCGACAAAATAAAGATCGTTACCATTTTGAGGGTCTTGAACCAAATGAGAGGCATCATTAGAAGTAGATATATAAATTACGGCATGTGCGGTGGAGTCATTGACCGTATAATTTAGGATTACTGCCGAAGAGCTGTCTTTATGTACATAACCATTGGGCTGGCTGTTTACAGGAAAAGACGAGACATGATCCGGCCCATAAAAATGTTGAAGTGTAAATTCCATACTGTCGACCGGCACACCTACTCCGCCGAATCGGTCGTTGATCCATGAATTCGCTGTCCCATACGATGGGCCGAACCCTAATTTTTCACGTATCCATCCGAAACATTTGGCCACACAATCACTTGATTCCTGTTCCAGATCGTCTGCTCCCTCTCCTCCCCCCGGTTTGCGCACACGAGGAGTTACACGCATAACGGACAGACGAGAAACAATCTTGGCATTACTGTTTTCAATAATTTGTTTCAAGCAAGTCATGATACGCGGAGAAATATTGAGTTCTGTTTCCTCCGAAACCGTCATTTGCCATAATCCATCAACCTTTTTAATATGAGCACGGTTTAATGCGGTTATCAAAATTTCCAGATCTTCGTTCGATAAATCAGATTTTTCGGAATAATTGTCCGAAAAATCCAAGTACGGCAACTCTTCCGCCGCGCGGCTTTGCGCACTTTGCGGTGCGATCGGTGCGTCGTCGAAACTCTGCTTCTGACAAGAGGTGACCATAATCGCTGTCGACAGGCAGAAGGTCATGCCCAAAACGGATAGGATCAATCCGTTACGTAATGTTTCTCTTTTCATGGTTGGGTAAATGTTTTAGTGGTTTATGTTGGATTCCCTTGTATTTTTGACGGGCAAAAAAGACCTTTCTTAGGTTTTTCCCTGTAAAGTTAAAGCTTATTATTGCATTTTGTACTGTCGCTGATTTGTTTTTTTTGATGAACATCCGAATTTATTGTGTGTCAATCAGTCGGCGCATCTCATAACGAATCGCCGTTACCGTCGCCGAAGGGATTTTGACCTCCTTCGTCAAGATCCTTTCGGCCAAATTGCGAGCCTCCGCTTCTCGCCCTGTCGCCGTATAGATCCCGACCAACTTATACAGCGGCATAAACCGGTTCGGACACATCGCCGCCGCCTGGTCGAAAGCCCGTTCCGCTTCGTCGTACCGCTCCAGCTTGAGCGCCGCTTCTCCCCGCAACAGCTCCACATAGTAGTCGGCCCACAGTTCTCCGCACGTTTCGGCTGCCGCCAGTCCCTCGGCGTATTCTCCCGCTTCGTTCAGCACATAGGCAAAATTGTACAGAAAATAGCGATTTCGGACGAATTTCGGGTACAACTCTCGGTACCTCGACAAGCTCGCCGACGGATTCCCCCGCGCCGCGAGCTCTTCGGTCCGACACCAGGTCCGTTGCAACCGCCAATCCTTTACTACCCAGACGCAAAGCCCGACGGCCAAACCGACCGCTGTTCCTCGGACCGCCCATCCTCGCGGCAGCGGCTTCCCGAAGAGGATCCACAGGCTGAACAGCACCATCACCCACGTGAACGGATAGAATAGCGGATAAGAGAACAGGGCGAAAACCCCGATCGACAGCAGGCAGGAGCCGGCGGCTCGCACCGCCGGTTCTCGTCCGTGCGCCGTCCGTCGATAACGGCGCACGACGCCCCATCCCAATGCCGCCAGTGCCATCAGGCCGAACAAACCGTAGTGGACCGCCACAGAGAGGTATTCGTTGAACGGGTGTTGGACCGAGTCGGCCAACTGCGCATAAGGACTGTCGGGATGCTCCCGGAGGTAGTCGGCTTGGGTATTCATGTAACCGGCGGCGAATCCGCCGGGCCCGTGGCCGAAGAGCGGCCGACGGGCGATCATCTCCGCCGTGCACCGCCACACCAGTAGCCGTCCATCGGCCGACTCCCGTTTGAGAAAATACAGTCCGACAAGCAGCAGGGGCAACACTACCCACATCGTTCGACGAACGAGCGGTTTTCGGATTCGGGCCAATCCGTGCACCATGCCCACCGTTCCGATGCTCAACAGGCCGGCGCGCGATCCGCACAGAATCACCCCGAGAATCAGGGTCATGGCGGCGATGGCGGCCAAATACCGTACGATGCGGTGTCGATTCCGAAGGAGCGGCGCCGTGAACGGGAATCCGACGCACAAAGCGGCTGCGAATCCGGCCGGATTGTCAAAACTGCCTGTGATGCGGAAGGTGCCGAGCGCAGGGAGCAGACCTGCATACTGAGAAAGGCCGTACAACGCTTGGACGAAGCAGGCGGCGACCGGGATCGAAAAAAGAGGGTCGAGATTGTTTCCGAAAGGCTCTCTCTCTTTCCGTTTCAGGCCTATGACGGCCGCAGTCGTGAGCAGGGCTGCGCTGCCGAATGCGAAGGCGTACCATTTGGGCAGTATCCGGCTGTCGACAACGGCGTTCGATCGGGCGAACAGGACACCGACACAAAGAAACAAGAAAACGACAGGGAACAGATAATAGCGTACCACGAATGTTGGTCGCAGGAGTTTCACTATGGGGGAGAAATAGCCGGTTTTTCTTTTCATTGCTTCCCGACGAATTTAGCAGTTTATTCTGAGGGGGTGACAGCTCGAGTCTCGACGAATATGCTCTATTGGTCTCTACTCGTTGTTTCGGCATGGTTCTGATTCGGGGATCGACCCAGCGGAGCCATCCCGATTCCATCCTCCCCATCCGGCCGTTTTGACGGCCTGTCCAATAGGATTCTCCTCCCCGAAAAGGGCCTTTGCCGTACTCTCGACCAACACCACCGATCGAGCGTCCGGCAACGGCTCGTTCCAATTCCCCGCCACGACCGGGAACGTGAAAATATCAAAAAACCCGGGATCCACCGCCAAGTACCCCTCCTGCATATAGATTTCCCGCTGTTCGTTCCACGTAATGGCAAACCGCGACTTCACCCGCGCGACATTCGTGATGGCCTCGATCTCCGGCACACTCCCGGCAATCGTCGGCACCAGGGGATAAGGCGTCGACCACCCGCAAATCTTGTAGATCTGGTCCAGATCCTGATGAAACCGATTAGTGGAGAGCTCCCGCTGGACAAACAAGCCGATCAGCACCACCACCGACAAAGCAACCGAAAACCCCAGAATATTGAGTATGGAATGAAGGCGATGCTTTATTGCTGACTTCCAGCCCGCTCGAAGATTAACCAAAAACATAAGGGCTTATGGGGTTAGAATTTCTTTCTTTCGGAACAAAGATAAAACCTCAAAAGACAAAAGGAAATGAAAATAACAGCAATTAGTTTAAACATTTTTCTGTTTTACGCCCATGCCGTTTGGACTTTAAATTTATTGTGACGCAGATTTGGTCCGTCGTTTCAAAAATAATCAAGAGAACACCCCTCAGGGTTCATAGGTTCGCAAAACATGCAAGGTTAAACAAACGAACCGCCATAGTTGATGAGAATCGACTACACACGGGCAAACAGCCATGGCGGAGCCGTGGCTTTCGACTAAGGGCGGGGATAATCCATCGACTTTTCTTATTTTTACACGCGAAGGAGAGATTGCGGATACGAAGAAATTGAACCAAATGGCGAAAAAAGAGGCGAAAACAGACCTGTGGGTTTATGGATTGTTGCAAGAGGCGGGTATTCATTTGACTCCACAAGGGTGTGATATCAAGGAGATCGCAGAGGCATTGAAGACGGCATCGAAATCAAAAACGGGCCATGTCGGTTATCCTGAATATTGCGGAACCGTCAAAGATTTCCTGCTGGTCATCGAAGATAAAGCCGCGCTCGAAAAACACCTGCTCCGGGACGAAAAAGGTCTGATCCGTCAGGATGTCAAGAGCGTTAAGGACTATGCCGTCAACGGGGCCTTGTTTTACGGTCTGCACTTGGCGGCCAACACGTCGTATCACAAGGTACTGGCCTTCGGCGTGTCAGGTAACGAAAAACGACATCGGATCACCCCCGTATTCATCAATGAAAGGGGCGATTACCTGGAGTTGTCCGATGTGGAAACATTCATCTCTTTCAATGAGACCAATATCGACGAGTATTATCTGAAAGAGATTCTGCGCGAGGAGACGGATGTGGAAAAGACAACGGCCGAAATCCTTAAGGAGGCCGAGAAACTGCATAACGACCTGCGCAATTACGGGAATCTGACCACCGAGCAAAAACCGTTGGTGGTGTCGGGCATTATGCTCGCTCTGCGGGAGATCGAGTACAAGACGTTCTCTATCGAATCTCTCGTTGGCGATTCCATTAAAACCGACGGACAAAAGATTTGCGAAGCCATAAAGAGTAATTTGGCCAGAGCCAATGTTACGCCCGACACGAAACGGGACAAATTACTCAGCCAATTTTCGGTCATCAAAGACACTACGAAGATCAACGAAAAAGACGCTAAGCTAAACAAAACGCCTTTAAGACATTACACCGAATTTCTTTACGACAGCATCTATAAGAACATACGCTATCGAGACTCGGCGGAGGATTATTTGGGGCGGTTCTACGGGGAATTCATGTCCTACTCCGGTGGTGACGGGCAAACCCTGGGGATCGTTCTCACTCCGAAGCATATCACGGAACTGTTTTGCGAGTTGGCGCAACTCGGACCGACGGATAAAGTCCTGGACCCTTGTTGCGGTACGGCCGGTTTTCTGATTGCCGCGATGCACAAAATGGTCCGGCAAACCGACGATGAGGCTTGCAGGAGACGCATTAAACGCGACCAGCTGTTCGGTATTGAACTGCAGCCTTATATGTTTACCATTGCCACAACAAATATGATACTCCGCGGCGATGGCAAGAGTAACCTGCACAACTGGGATTTCCTGAAACACAACCCTAGCCAGTTGCAGTTGAAAGGGTGTACCGTGGGGATGATGAACCCGCCCTATTCGCAGGGTTCCAAGGCCAATCCCGATTTGTACGAGATCAGCTTTACGGAGCATCTGCTCGATTCGTTGACGGAAGGGGCGAGGGCTATCGTCATCATCCCTCAATCTTCCGTTACGGGTAAGAGCCGCGAGGAACAGAACGTCAAGAACAACATCCTGAAACGCCACACGCTGGAAGGGGTGATTACGCTCAATAAAAACACCTTTTATGGGGTGGGTACCAATACGTGTATCGCTGTTTTCACGGCCGGGGGCCGCATGATCCGGACCACCGGTGCCGTTTCATCAATTTTGAAGACGACGGATTTGTGGTGAGCAAACATGTCGGTTTGGAGGAGACGGCGAGTGCCAAAGACAAACGGCAACACTTGTTGGACGTGTGGTTTGGTCGGGTCGAGGCGGAGACGAAGTTTTGTGTGGAAACGACTGTCGAGGCGGAGGATGAATGGCTGCACGCGTTCTACTATTTCAACGACGAGATACCGTCGGAAAAGGATTTCGAGCAGACGATGGCCGATTATCTGACCTTCGAGTTCAACATGATCACGCACGGACGGGGATATTTGTTCGAAGAGAAGGAGGGAAATTGCAATGGTTAACCTTACATTGGACAATAAAAATTGGCGAAAATTTGTTATTGGTGATCTATTCGATGCAAAACGTCCAATAAGCCGAAAGGAGGATGATTACAACGATGGAGAAATACCATTTATCGCGTCAGGTGCTATAAACAATGGGGTTACAAAATTCTGTATCCCTAAAAATAGCGAGATCCTTGATAATGGCAACTGTCTCTCGATTAGTCCCGTAGATGGAAGTTGTTATTATCATCCATATAATTTTTTAGGGCGTGGCGGAGCTGGGTCATCGGTCATTCTTCTTTACGCGAGGAATTTTTCTCTGGATAGGTATGTTGCACTTTTTATCTCTAAAGCTATCACCCAAACTACTGCAACTAAATATAGTTATGGGCATATGGCTTCATTGGATAGAATAAAAAAAGACAAAATATACTTACCTGTTAATGTGAATGAAGAGATAGATTTTCAGTTTATGTCTTCATTTATGAGGCAAAAAGAACAACAGATTTTGAAACCAACCCTGGAAAAATTATGCAAAAGATTGATAATCAGAGATATATGCGGGGGGGGGGTAACCTACTCGGCTCCGACTGGAAGGCGTTTTATTTCACGGAGGTGTTTACTGAAATTCAGCGGGGGAGACGACTCAGAAAAGCGGATCACACAACGGGGCAGATCCCTTATGTATCTTCCACCTCGCTCAATAATGGCATTGATGGATTTATCGGTAACGAGGGTGGCGTAAGAAGGTTTGAGGATTGTTTGACATTGGCCAATAGCGGTAGTGTCGGCAGCGCTTTTTACCACCGATATGCTTTCGTTGCCAGTGACCATGTTACGAAATTAAGGCGCAAGGGGCTGGATAAATATGCTTATCTGTTTATGATTCCGATTATCAATAGATTATCGGAGAAATACGGCTTTAATCGGGAGATCAATGATGAGCGCATCAAGCGTGAGAAGTTATTATTGCCGGCCACGGATCAGGGCGAGATAGACTTTGCCCGGATGGCTGCTTTCATGAAAGATGTGGAGCGGGATATACTCGATGCGACGCTTAAGGTCTTTAAAGAGCGGATAAACGATGAGAAATTTGCAATGAAAGAGTGAACCGGGAATTTCGCGGAACTTGATTGAGTAGTGCGATACGAGCTGGTCAAGTTCCGCGAAACGTTCACCGACCCTATTCCCTTTTGTTACCTGATGTTCGATTATCTCAAAAGAGCGTCGCTCTTTGAAAAAGTTCCGTTTTGCTCCCCGGAAAATCGGTCGTAATCAGTGGTATTCTTTACCATCGGGTCAGGTCGCCCTGTTCTGTCGTGTCGAAAGATTCCGGCCATGAATCAATCGAGATCGATGCTTTTTCGGTGTCCGATATACAAGGCCTGCGCAGTCCCTCCAGCAAGATTGAAGTTTGCTCTCTCAGGATCGTGCATCAGGGCGGTTAAGAGTTCAAGAGTCGTTCCCGCGACAGTCTCCTCGTGTAACATTTCAGTTGCTCTTTTTTAAACCCGTTCTCCGTTCCACCACCCGATGCATGACAATGACCCGGAACCGCTGCCAGTCGAAACGTGTCAGGTCATACTCCCACAACAACGATTTGGAAACTTGCAAACCCTTGCTTTTTTGTCGCCAATCGCTAAAAATCATAGCCCTCATTTTTTGCTATACAAATATAGCAAAATCGAGCAAAACGCCTGTCGCCGCAGGAGAAGGGCAGACCTAGAACCTTCGGGCCGTTCCCTGACCGTTTCGGAAGATGCGTCGGTGGTAGGTCCGTCCGGAGTGTTTGTCGAAGAGGCAGTAGATTCCGCCGTCCGGAACCCCCGCTACCGTATAAACCGGCTTCCCGTCCATCGCGGAGACTGACCGGCAGACCTCCGCATCCACGCGCTGCCAACCTTTTGGAGTCCAATAAGCCACATACAGACGCCCGGCATCCAACGTTTCGAGATCCTTGGGAAGCAGCAACGACGTCAGATCGATCGTCACCAACCGGTCGGTATCCGGTTCGTGGTATTGGAGATTTCCCCTCGGATCGAGCCGAAACGGCCTCCCGGCCGGCCGTACCGACTGTCCGTCCGTGAGCACCGGCAGGTAGAGGATCCCGCGGCCGATCTCGCGGAAGGCATACTGCTGCGGGAGTCCCGTCTCCCGTCCCAATACAACCGGCCGCCAACGCTCGTTGCTGAAAACCGCCAGCGCAGCCCATTCCCCCGTCGTCGCATCGGCCAACGAGTCGAAAGCTACCGTCGGAGCCGAAGTCGCCACATACTCCGCCGTGACATCCCGGTAATACAGACCGTCGAAAACATTCGGCTCCGATTGGCGAGCAAACTCGACCCGGTAGATCTTCGGCGGCTGGGCCGCCAGCCACTCGCCCGTGTCGAGCATCACCGGGTTCCCCTCTTCGTCGAAATAGACCGTCTCGACATGTCCCCCGTCCGACGTCCCCCATACCGGGATAACGTCCTTTGTGGCCGCAATCCCCATGGCCCGCAGCGCCAGGACATAGATATTCGCCACCGAATTGCATTCGCCCCGTCCACACGCAAACGCCTCCTCGGGCGTGAAAGCCGGTTTGAGCATCAATGCCTCCGGATGGAACCCAAACTGTTTCTTGATATCCCGGATAATCAACCGTGCCACACGCCGCACCGTTCGTGGCTCGGCGAGCGTGTCGATCATCGGCTCGTAGCGCGCCCGAAAGAATGCCCGCCAGTCGGTGAGCTCCTCGGCGTCGATCCGGTAGGGGAGGACATACCGCAGAAAAACGGTGTCGGAGTAGTGCCGCGCCCACGGATATCGCTCCCGCGCCTCGAACGCCTGGTCGATGTTCCGGATCAGATACTCCGCCGTCATCGCCTCGGCATCGCTCTCCGACCGGTAGCGAACTGTCAGCCCGAGCGAGTCCAGTACAGTGCGATAATTGCTTCCTGTGATCTCCGGCCGGTAGAGGGAGTAGTCCGCCACACTCTCCGTCGAGTTGACCAGATCGAACGTATAAGTTCCGTGCCCGCTGAGGTTCTCCAGCAGGAAAGTCGCCGCCTCGAGCCGCTCCGGCTGGTCGGCATAGTGTTTCGCCACGTGAACCATCTCCGCATTCCCCGTCTTTTCGGCCGCCCGCCGGGCCTGCCGCAACGGACTTTCAGAACAACTCCAGCTCAACGCAACCAGTAGAGAGGCATAAAAATAGATTAATCTGACCACCATTGGATTGAAAATATATAACATGGTTATTTTGTCTCGTCCGTCGTCTGCTCCAACAACCGACGAGCCTTCGTCTTCATATCGGCCGTCGCCGGCGAAGGAATTCTGGGCTGAAACTCCAGGATGGAACGCGCCACCTCCCGTCCGCGGACCGTATCGCCCCGCTCGATATACAGCCCGGCCAACAGATACAAGGAATACATTCGCCCAGGTAACAAAGCATAGGCGTGACGATAGTCCGCCTCTGCGCAATCATACCGCCCCGTCGCCCGATAGTTGTTCCCTCGGATATTGTAAAACATCGGGCCGCCGGAGAGGCAGATCCCCCGCGAGAGTACCTCGCTGCTCTCCTCCCACTGTCCGACACGGTTCAGGACATACCCGTACTCGTACACGAAACGCGCCTCGTGCGACAACCGATCATACAGTCGCGCATACTCTTCCGCGATAGATTCGTAGGCCTCCAACCGATAAAACCTCCGCAGCCGGGTCCACTCCCTCTGTGCCTCCCGCTCGGCTCGCCAGACCGGCCACCGGGCTGCCAGGCCGAGCGTCGTGAAGACTAAAACCAATCCAGTCGCCCAACGACCGTTCCACCCCTTCCGTCCGCCCTGCGCCCCCGCCAGACAGAGCACAAACAAAAGTAACGTCGGAAAAATATGGAACGGGTAGGAGGCCAGCGCGAACAACAACACGCCCGAACCGCCGTACAAAAACTCCCGTCCCTCGGCCTGTCTATTCCGAAAGGTGGTGACTAAAATCACCAGAAACAACCCCAGCCCAATTACCCCCAGTTCAACCCCCAGGTGGAGGTATTCGTTGAAAGCATAGTCCGGCAGGCCGGCCCGTTGCACCTGAGCCGATGCCGGGTCCCGTTCGGCCAGATACCGAGCCTGCTCCTCGACGTAGGCCGGGCCGAAGTTTCCGACTCCGACTCCCGTCCACGGATGTTGCGCAATCACCCGTCCCGACACGCGCCAAATCAACAGCCGCCCGTCGGCCGATCCCCGCTTCAGCCCATAAACGCAGACCACCGCACCGCTCGTCAGGAGCAGGCCGACGACAAAGGCCGGTAGCAGCAGTCTCCGCCGCCGCTTGAAAAATTCCCGGATCCGCTGTCCCGCTCCGGTCTCGACTATCGCCGCCGTTCCGCCCACGACTAAAAGACTCAGCCACGCCGCCCGACTCATCGAGACCGGCAGAAGCAACACTCCCAAGAGAAGCACCCCGCAACCGACCCCGAATGTTAGGTTCCGGAGCGTCAGGTTGCGCCTCAATGTCTCGGACCATCCCGCCCCGCGGACGAAACGGACCGTTCGATAACTCCGCAGAACCACAACCCACGCCATTCCGGCCACAGCCGCCAGATAACCGGCATAAGGGCCCGGATTGAAAAACGTGCCGGTGAGCCGGTAGAGCGTGTGGTGCGACGCAGCTCCGCCGTACAACTGCACCAACCCAAGCCCCCCTTCGTAGAGGCCGGAAACGAGCAACGCCAGCAGCATCCACCGCCGAAAGTCCGGCCAATAGGCCAGGAAAACGCGAAAGACAAGATAGAAAAGAAAGGCCAGCAGCAGATTTTCCACCTCTCCGAACCGCATCCCGTCGTGCAGCCAGTAGTTGAACAAGACGTATCCCCCGAAAAGCAGAACCAGCAGATCGGCGGTCGAGAACTCGATCCGCCGAATCCGTGCGAGACAAAACAAGGCCGGCCCGATCAGACAAGCCAGCACGATTCGGGCATAATATTCGCGTCCTGTAACGGTCGGATCGACATAGTCATACGAAACCACGGCCAACGACCCGACCGTAGCGAACAGCGCGACGACGAGTATCGCCCGCAAGAGGCCGCGTCCGATCGTGGCAAACCGGGAGTCTGCGCACCACCGCGTCATCGCCCGGTCAATTTTTCGATCTGTTGTTTGTAAAGTTCCCACAGCCTCGGGTTCCCGATCGGCGAGCCCACCAGCACCACCCGGTTCGCGCTGTCCAACAGAAAAACATGCAACCGACTATCCTTCGGAACCGCCGGGTTCAACGCCTCGAATCGGCTCTCGCGGTCGACGTACATCGGATAACGGAACAGCATCGTACTCCGACCGATCGTATTTCGGTCCGCCCGCTTGGGCGAAAGCAGAAAAACGACCTGAAACCCCTGGCCCACCTGCCCGGCATAATCGGTTACTTCGTACCACGGGTCCAAGTGCTGCAAAGCGCACGAGGTACACCCGATCGAGTCGATCCAAACAACCAACTTCGCCGCCGAGTCCGTCAGTCCGAGGTTCTCGACCGTCCGCCCGCCGACCACCGCCTGGAGCGAGTCCGGGAAAACGACCCGTTGCCCCACAAACGCCTCTACCTCCCGTCCCAACGACCCCCGACCGCAAGAAAGCACCACAAACATCCCGAAAAGCAGTGCCCCAATCCCATTTCGTACCAAATTCATAACTAATATTCTACAGATTCCCTAGTCACAAGTTCCATGAAATTCATCGGCGTCTGTTTCTGGCCGCCCGATCAAGCATTACTGAAAAGGCAGGATCGGCAATTCGTACGTCACGACCATGGCCGAGTCGTTGTAATAATTCAGCGTGTACAGTTTATCGTCCGTCGCATCCACCGTAATCGAAAGCGTATACGGGATACTTATTCGCGCCACAGGTTGTCCGTCCCAGGTGAAAATATGCACTTCAGCATCACGGTTCGCCGTACCGAATTCCTCATCGTCCTGATCCAGCCACAAGGCATAGAGATATCTCGCCGTACCGCATACGGAAACATAATAGGTCCGCAGTTCGTTCGATAGGCAAGCTTCAGGAAACAGGATTTGCTTGATAAAGACCGTTTGCCATTGCGTGCTACCCGTTTGCCGAAAGTCAACCTGGGGAAAAGAGAACATCGCCGATGCCCATCTTCCGGAGGCCGGGGAGGCAATACTGAGATTTTGGGATATCCGATAGTATTCCAATCGGATGGCGACCCGTGCCGAAGTCCAGCGCAGTCCGGAGCGGACGATAGGCGCCGCTTTGCGGATTGTAATGAAAGGCGGTGCAGACCGATGAATCCGACGTACCGACCAGTAACGTGTCGCTCATATAGAACAGATCTCTCACACCCGGGATACCGGCTTTCGATAGGTCGAAACTCCGATCAACAACCATTCTTTTGCTTTGAGCGACGGAATCAAGATCGATCTGCTGAAAATGCGATTTTGCTCGGTCCAATAACCAGATCCTTGTATGCCCGTTTTCAACACACCATTGCCCGAAAAAGGCCGGAGCACCCATCTCAAGAGGCCCTTTCCCCGGCCATCCGAAGTCCGTCAGTCGCTGCAATTGCGGTTTCGTCGTATAGAGCGAAAAGAAATTATCCCGTTTGTGCAAGGTGCCGACCATATAGTCACCAACAGAGGTCAAGCCGATCAAACCGTAATCCTGATCGAATATCCGACAGGTATCACCGTCGTTTAGGATCGACCGGGAAATGCTCCACGACTTCATACGAGGAGTGCACGGTATCGCTGCCGCAACTCCAGAACAGGCCGATACATGCACCATAGAAGAAAAGGCGTTTCATTATTTTCATGCTGTCGGGTATATAAAACGGCACATCCCCTACTTGAGGTGAAAGGAATGCGCCGTATACTTAAAACGTCTTCCTTATCATAGATAAGTCAATCATTTTGCTCTATCCGGCCACCGATACCGGTAAATTACATCGCTATTCGATCCCAACGCATACAATAGCCTTCTGGATTCATCAATAAGAATGCGACTGATCGGCCGCCCTAAATCCCAACGTTCAACCCCCCGACCCTCGAAATCATATATCTCCACCGTCGAACGCATATCCTGAATATTGTCAGTCTTGCACCCTTGGTACAGAGCGTAGATCAACGAATCGGAAAGCCGCAAATCGGTATAACCAATGGTCAACTTCTCCAGTTCTCCATTTGCGACCCACTCATCCGGTCGGTTGACCTTCTCGCCGATCTGCCACACCGGCACTAACCGTCCCTCCGAAAACCGACAGCCCTCAATCCGATTCATGAACATGTACCCCAAAACGATCAAATCATCTCTCGAAGCCATGGCAAAATCATAGAACATCCGCGCACCGCCCGGCGGATCCGGACGCAACGACATCGCCACATGCCCGACCACCGAATCCTGAACGAAATCGAACAAATCCAGCGTCAACTCTTCGCCCGAATCATACTTTATCAACCCGACCGAATCGCTCAGTACTTCTACCCCATACAACACATCATACGTACCGGTCGCTCCTCCGAGTCGTGTCCGATGTTCCATCATCAACGAATCACCGGCCAGTCGCCACCGGTCCAACCAACCGAGTTGCCGATCTCCGATCCAAATCATCCGGTTATTCGCCCCTCCGTTTCCAGCTAAAAAAGGCGTGCGATATTCCGCAGGTCCGCTGCCCATAGCTCCACCCGTTGCGAACAAGTCAAAAGAATCACTTGAAAAAGCGTACAAAATGTTCCCTTTGCTCTCCGGACTCAATACAATCAATGTATCACACCCCCTCCATTCCCAATTGGTCGGCGCCAAATAAACCCCGCGAATCGGTATCGAATCATTTTCCAACACCACTGCTTCCATTGCCGTCCGCGGTAAAACGGGAACGGACGAATCAACGTCCGTCCGCCCCACGCAACCACAAAGGCTCATTCCAAAACACATCAAGCCCACGCCAAGCCCTTTATTCCAAAACATCAATTTACCCATTGATCAACTATTTACAACGTCCAGAACCTACTCCCTCACGCCACACACAAAAACAATCATACCCACCTCCGGAAGCAGAACCACCACCCGGCAAGTTAATAATCGTAAACCGCCGGAATCCAAAAGGACATTTTCCATCTTGACCCGGTTTTTCAATGATCAAATCCTCATCCAACGCCAGCGCCTCGATATTGGCCAGCGTCAGATCGGACACCTTCGCCTCGGCCCGGGACGATTGCAAAAAGTTGACGACCGCCCCCGCGCTCAGCAGCAGCGCAAAACCGGAGCCCAACAAAATTTTGGTAGTCTTTTTCATAATGAAAAAGATTAAAAAACAAAACAATGGATTCGTTGTCGATACAATAATATAATTTTTTCTAATAAAATCAAAACATTTCTTTCTATTTTTTAGTTTTCTCCCCGGAACGAAACATCGCGCCACAACCGATCCCAGCGTACCCCGCCTCCGCCCTTCCGGTCGTAGGAGTAGGCCACCCGGGTCACCACCCCCAACACAAAAACCTCCGGTATGAAACCCCAGTAACGCGAGTCCATCGAAGCCATCGTGTTGTCGCCCGCCGCGAAATAGAAGTTTTCGCGGAACGTGTAGCGGGTCACCACGCTGTCGCCCAGCCGGGTCCGCCGCAGCGTGTCGATCCACGGCCGACGGCCCGTCTCGAACTCCACCGCCGCCGCATAAAGCGACACGTTCGACGTATCGAGCGGAATGCAGTCCCCCTTGCGAGGCACGTAAATCGGACCGAAATCCCGAATTGTCCACCGCCCGTACGCCGAGTCGGGAGCGATCGTCTGCCGCGACTCCGGCGGCAGAAACGACAGATCGGCCATCTCCAACTGCCGTTGATTCTGCCGAAGGCCCACCGTCCCCTCCACCCCACGGACCCGAACCACCCCCCGCTCGGCATAGACCGAGTCGCCCGGCAACCCCACGCACCGTTTCACGAACAACGTGTTGAAATCGAACGCGATCCGACCCCAACCGCGTCCGTACGGATAGTTGAAGACAATGATGTCGCCCCGCTGCAACGGCCTGTATCCCCGGTACTTCCACCGCCGGATGTCGGGTTTCTCGGCCCTCATGCTCTCGAAACTGCGGTGCAGCCTCGCCCCGAAGATCGCCTTATTGACGATCACCCGATCACCCGGCAGCAGCGTCGGCCACATCGAATCTGTCGGGATCGTAAACATCTCCCAACAAAAAAAGCGCGTCATCACCACAAACGCAGCCGGCAAAATCAACACAGCCAGAGCCCCCGACGTGTTCCGAATCGCCCGAACGACCTTTTTTCTCAAAACACCTTTTTTCACAACGACCGATTATCAAAATAAAGTGTCTAAAGATACTATTTTCCTCTTGAATATTTGCAAAATCGAATGCGATGAAATATATTTGTAGAAGAGTGATTCCTCGTAAAAAAGTTCCTGCGCGTGAGACTTTTCCTACTATCCTGTTGCCTCTCGGTCATCGCCCTGTGCCGCTCGGCGAACCTCGCGGCGCAGGAGGTCGTGCGGCTCACCCTGGACGAAGCCATCGCCCGGGCTCAGAACCTCTCGATCGACGCCATGATGGCCAAACACTCCTACCTGAGCCAGTACTGGCAATACCGGTCCTATCGGGCACAGATGCTGCCGTCGCTCTCTTTGAGCGGGACAATACCCAACTTCGACAAGTCGTACACCTCGTTGCAGAATGCCGTGACCGGGGGGTACAACTATGTGGACAACTACGCCATGCGCAATTCGCTGGGACTCTACCTGCAACAAAACATTGCGGCCACGGGCGGAAATGTCCAACTCTACACCGGGCTGGACCGGCTCGACCAGTTCTCGCCCGACCGACGGATCACGTGGAACTCCGCACCGGTGAGCCTGATCCTGAACCAGCCCATCGGCGGCTTCAACCAGCTCAAGTGGGACAAGCGGATCGAACCCGTGCGGTACGAAAAAGCCAAGTACGAGTACCTGGAATCGATGGAGACGATCACGACGACCGCCGTAGAACTATACTTCACCCTCCTCTCGGCCCAGCAGAATCTGGACATTGCCCGGCAGAACCAGGCAAATACCGATACGCTGTACAAGATCTCCCGGGAACGGTTCCGGATCGGTTCCATCTCGAAAAACGACCTCATGCAGCTGGAATTGCGACTCTTGAACGAAGGGATGTCGGTCAACACCAATAAATTGCAGCTCGACCTGGCGGCGGCAAGGTTCAAGTCTTATCTGTCGTTCGACGAGCGGGATTCGATCGTGCTCCGCATTCCGGAGAATGTCCCGGATATGGAAATATCGTTCGACGAGGCTTACCAGTTGTCTTTCACCAACACCTCGTTTGAATATCGCCACCGGATCAGCCAGCTGGAGGCGGAGATGAACGTCGCACAGGCCAAGGCTAATCGCAGGCCCCAGGCGACGGTCTACGCCCGGTTCGGACTGAACCAGGTGGCGGAGACACTCGGCGGAGCGTATCGGAATCCGCTGGACCAGGAGACGGTTCGGATGGGGATCAGCGTGCCGATCTTCGACGGCGGAGTGGCCAAAGGAAGGGTGCGGACCGCCCTTTCGCGGCTCGAGGTGGTCGAGGCCGAAATCGACAAAGAACGCATCGACCGGAAGCAAGATATTTATCTGAAAGTCATGCAGTTCAATAACCAGAACCTGCAATGCTCCATCTCGGCCCGGGCCGATTCGGTGGCCGAGGAGCGATACGGGCTCTCGTTACGTCAGTTTGCGGCAGGGAAGATCAGCGTGCTGGACTTCAACACCGCACAAAACGAGCGCAACACCGCTCATGCGGGGTATCTGTCCGAGCTGCGGAACTACTGGAACTACTACTATGCGATACAGCGCTACACGCTGTTCGACTTCCTCCACCGGCGGAACATCGCCGCCGGGTTCGACGCCAAGATACTCGAAAAATAAGGCCAGCGCACCATGACACAACCACGCTTCGGATTCCCTTTCGGACTCATTCTTCTGATTCTGGGCGTTTCCTGCACGGGAGGCCGCCCGACACAAGACCATACGGACTCCACCGCCACCCACCGGAAAGCACAGACCCAGATTGCCAATCCGGTCGACACCGTCACACTCCGCCGGGGCGAGTTCCGTTCGCAGCTCATCAGCAACGGCAAGCTCCGGGCACAGCAAAAGAGCGACCTTCGGTTCGGCGGTTCGGGCGGCTCGGTGACCTGGCTGGCCGGCGGGAACGGGACAGCGGTCGCAGCCGGGGCGGCGATTGCCCGGATCGACGACCGCGAGGCCCGGATCCGGATGGAACAGGCCCGGCAAGCGATGCAAAAGGCGGAGATCGACCTGCAGGATGCTTTGCTCGGCTTCGGACACGACATTGCCGACACGGCGCACGTGTCAGAGGAAACGATGCGGATCGCCCGCCTGCGATCGGGGTACGAGGCGGCGGCGACCGGGCTGGCCAGCGCCCGGCTGGCGTTGGAGAATTGCACCCTCCGGGCGCCGTTCGGCGGAAAGATAGCCAACCTGAAGACCAAAGCCCATGAGAATCCGAAGGGCGAATTTTTCTGTTCGGTCATCAACGACCGGATGTTCGACGTCGAGTTCAGCCTGCTCGAAAGCGAGTTGCCGCAAATCCGACCGGGCCAGGCAGTGACCGTAGCCACGTTCGTCGAGCCGAACCGGCGTCATGCGGGCCGTATTGTGGCCGTCAACCCCACGGTGGATGACAAGGGGCAGATCATTGTCACGGCCCGGATACCGAATCCGGGGAGATTGATCGACGGTATGAACGTGAAGGTCTATGTCGAGAGCGCGGTGCCGGACAAGTTGGTGGTGCCGAAGAGCGCCGTTCTGGTGCGGGACGAACGCGAGGTGCTCTTCCGCTACGACCGGGCGACGGGACGGGCCCAGTGGACGTATGTGCTGATCGAGATGTCGAACAGCGACTCCCATGCCGTGGTGGCGAATACCGACCGAGGGGCGGAACTCAACCCGGGCGATGCGATCATCGTCTCCGGGAATCTGAACCTCGCCGACGGGTCGCAGGTCGAAATCAAACGCAAATGACCGCGCGCCGCGGCTACCCCCCCTCTTTTTGAGGGGGGCCGGAGGCGACAACTTCTCAAGATCCCCCCAGTTATGATTCGTAAGATGATAGAACGGCCGATCGCCGTAACCATGATCCTGATCGGAGTGGTTGTTCTGGGCCTCTTCGCGAGCGGTCTGCTGCCGATCTCGCTGATGCCTGCGGTAGACATCCCGCAGATCACCGTACGGATCCAGGCGCCGAACACCTCGGCCCGGGAGCTGCAGGCTTCGGTGATCGCACCGCTGCGCTCCCAGCTGATGCAGACCGCCCATCTGCGCGAGATCAAGGCTCAGGCCACGGACGGTTCGGGAATCATCTTCCTGCAGTTCGACTACGGCACAGACATCGACTATCTGTTCATCGACGTCAACGAACGGATCGACCGGGCGATGGGTTCGCTGCCCCGTTCGATCGAGCGTCCGACCGTGGTGAAGGCCAGTGCGACGGACATCCCGGCCTTCTACCTGAACCTGACCCTCTCTTCGCAGACCGATCGGGAGGGTATGAGCGTCCGCGCACGGGAGAACCGGCTGATGGAGATGAGCGATTTCGCCGCCACGGTGATCGCCAAACGGCTGGAGCAGCTGTCCGAGGTAGCCTTCGTGGATATGAGCGGCCGTCTCTACCCGGAACTGGTCGTGACACCCGACATGGAGCGATTGGCGGCGATGGGGATCGAGCCGTCGCAGATCGAGCAAGCGATCAAGGCCAACAACATCAGCATGGGAAACCTGACCGTGCGGGACGGGCAGTACCAGTACAACGTCCGGTTCCACTCGACGCTCGCCGGACGACAGGACATCGAACGAATCCCGCTCAACGTCGCCGGCCGCATTTATCGCCTGGGCGAATTGGCTTCGGTGCGCGAAGAGCCGCGGCAACGCACCGGGAGCGTCGTCTCGGACGGCCGGGAGGCGGTGACGATGGCCGTCATCAAGCAGGCCGACGCCCGCATGGACGACCTCAAGCAGGAGATCAACAGACTCATCGACCACTTTGAACAAGATTACCCGGAGATCGACTTCACAGTGACCCGAGACCAGACCCAGCTGCTCGACTACTCGATCAGCAACCTGAAAAGCAACCTCGTCGTAGGAGCCGTGCTGGCCTGCCTGGTGATCTTCCTCTTCATGCAGGACTTCCGGGCGCCGCTCCTGATCACGCTCACCATCCCGCTGTCGCTCGTGGTATCGCTGCTCTTGTTTTGGCAGCTCCGGATCTCGATCAACATCGTCTCGCTGTCGGGGCTCATGCTGGGCCTCGGGATGATGGTCGACAACTCGATCATCGTGATCGACAACATCTCGCAGCGGTGGGACCGGGGAGAATCCTTGCCGGCAGCTGTCGTACGGGGGACCGAAGAGGTCTTCCCGGCCTTGCTCAGCTCGGTACTGACGACCTGTTCGATCTTCGTGCCGCTCATTTTCCTGAGCGGGATTGCCGGAGCCATGTTCTACGACCAGGCGATGGCCGTAACGATCGGACTTTTTTCATCGCTCCTGGTAGCCATGACAGCCATTCCGGTCTACTACCGCCTGCTCTACCGTCGGCGCGGGCGGCGCGAACGAAACCGGATCCTGCAACGGATCGGCGTGGGGGACATGACCGGAGCCTACGAACGGAGCTTGAAATGGGTCTTTCGTCACCAGCGACTGGTGTGGCTCTCGGTGATCGGTTTTACAGCAGCCGGCGTTTGGTTCTACCGGGAGCTGGACAAAAGCACCATGCCGCCGATCGACAAAGAGGATGCCATCCTGCGGGTGGAGTGGAACCGCCCGATCACCGCCGCCGAGAACCAGCGGCGGTGCGAACGGTGGGTCGAAGCCTTGAGCGGCGAAGCGGTCGAACAGACCACGATTCTGGCCGGCCGACAACAGTTCGCCCTCTCGCACACCGCCGATCTCGGCGGCAATGAAGCGGCAGTTTATATCCGCGTCGTCGATCCGGATTCGCTCTCGCCGATCGTCGCCCGCGCCGAGGCTTATCTACGGACCCGTTATCCCGAAGCCGCTTTTCGGACAGAAGAGGCCGGCAATATTTTCGAAATGATCTTCGCCGAAGAGTCGGCCCGATTGACCGCACGCCTTCGGCCCAAGGGCCGGACCATCGAACCGGAGAAGCTCGAGCCGTTGCTGCGTGCCATCAGCGACAGCCTGCCGCCCGAGGTGGAGACCGAACCGGCCGTCTGGCAGGAACACATCACCCTCTATGCCGACCGCGACCGGATGGCGCTCTATCGGGTGGACTATAATACGCTCTACTACGCGCTGAAAAGCGCCTTCAGCGAAAATCGGATCATGGAGATCCACCAGGGCCAGTACTCGCTGCCGGTATCGCTGAACATCGACGCAGGGAGCGTGCGCGAGATTCTGAACCGGTGGAGCGTCTTGTCGGTCGATGGAGTGGACGTTCCGGTGGGTCTGTTGCTGACCGAGAGTCCGGACCGCGACCTGCGGCGGATCGTCTCCGGAGCTGAAGGCGAGTACTATCCGCTGGACCTCTCCGTCTCCGATCGCGACGTACCGCGCACGATGGCCGCCGTGCGACACGCCGTCGAACAGAACGGAGACTTCGAGGCCGGCTTCTCGGGCAGCTGGTTCGATAGCCGAAAAACCTTGCTCCAGCTGGCCCTCGTCCTCGGGGTTTCGCTCCTGCTGCTCTATTTTATTCTCGCCTCGCAGTTCGAGTCGCTGGTCCAACCGTTTATCATCCTTTCCGAGATTGCGGTCGACATTTCGGGGGCGCTGCTCGTTCTGTGGGCGTGCGGCGCGGGGCTGAACCTGATGTCGCTCATCGGGCTGGTGGTGATGAGCGGGATCGTCATCAACGACTCTATTTTGAAAGTCGACACCTTCAACCGGCTCCGGAAACAGGGATACGGCACCCTGAGAGCTATCCTGACGGGGGGCGACCGGCGATTGAAGCCGATCGTCATGACCTCCCTGACCACCGTTCTGGCCATCCTGCCGTTCCTCTTCTCGGGCGGGATGGGCAACGACCTGCAACGACCGCTGTCGCTGGCCATCATCGGCGGGATGGTGTTCGGGACGGTGGTGAGCGTCTATTTCATCCCGATCTTCTATTACCTCATCTACCGGCCGAAAGGTCGCGCCTCCGGTCGTAACGCCTCCCGACGATGAAACACAGGCTTCGCTATCTCTCCCCGTTCCGGGTGGTGCTGATCCTGGCCACTCTGATGGTGGTCGGGTCTGCCGTGATCCCGTTGCTCAACCTGCGCTACTCGCCGGGGGTGAGGCAACAGGGAGTCACCGTCTCGTTCGGCTGGCCGGGAGCATCGGCCCGCGTGGCCGAACAGGAGGTCACTTCCCGAATCGAGGGAGCGCTGGCCTCGCTCTCGGGCATCCGCGAGATGTATTCCGCCTCGTACAAAGGGGGTGGAAACGTCTCGCTCGGCTTCAAGAAAGAGGCCAACATGGATGCCATCCGATTCGACATCTCGTCGCGCCTCCGCCAACTGTGGCCGTCGCTGCCCGAGGGAGTCTCCTACCCGCAGCTCTCCACCGGCATGGACGGCGAACAGGCCGCGCCGGTACTGACCTACACCGTCAACGCCGACCTGCCCACCTGGCAGATCGAACAATACGTCACCCGGGAGCTGGCCGAGCCCCTCTCGCGGCTCGAGGGGGTGCACGACATCGCCGTAACCGGCGCCACGCCGTTTGAATGGGTCATTACCTTCGACCCGAATCGCTGCGCCCCGCTTGGCATCACGGGCGACGATATTGCCGCCGCATTCGCCACCCTTAACCGGAACGATCAACTGGGATTGGGATGGGTCTCCACCGACGGCGAAAACCGGCGAGAGAGCCGCCTGGGGCTGCGACAGAGTCCGCTGGCCCCCGAGGCATGGGATGAACTGGTTGTCAAACGCGTCGCCGACCGCATCGTACGACTGGGCGAAATAGCCACCGTCGCACACCGACAGAAAAGGCCCGACACATACTACCGAATCAACGGCCTGAACAACATCAATCTGACGATCTATGCCGAGAAGGGAGTCAACACGCTGGTGGTGACCGACGCCGTGAAGGCCGAGGTCGACCGCCTGCAGCCCCTCTTGCCCGCGGGCTATTCGATGATCCTGGCCGACGACACGTCGGTTTACATCCGCGGCGAGTTGAACAAGATCTATTGGCGGACCGGGCTTTCGATCCTGATCCTGCTGCTATTCGTCTTCCTCACCAGCCGCAGCTGGCGGTACCTCTGGATGATCCTCCTAACGCTGGCCTGCAATGTGCTGGTGGCCTTCATCTTCTACGCCCTGTTCCGGCTGGAGATTCATCTCTATTCGCTGGCAGGGATTACGGTGTCGCTCGGGATGATCATCGACACCTCGATCATCATGATCGACCACTACGGACGGTTCCGCAACCGCCGGGTATTTCTATCCATCCTGGGGGCGCTGCTCACTACGATCGGCGCGCTGAGCATCGTTCTGTTTCTGCCCGAGAGCCAGCGCGAGAACCTGGCGGACTTCTGTGCCGTGATCGTCGTCAACCTCGCGGTGTCGATGGCTATTTCGGTGCTCTTCATTCCGGCCTTGCTGGAGCTGAGCCCCCTCCGACCGAACCGCCGGGGAGGGCCTCGCCGCAGCACCCGCGGCAAACGACGCATCATCCGACTGACCCGCGCCTACGCCCGTTTCCTGCGACACGCCCGGCGATGGCGATGGGCCTATCTGGCGGTTGCCGTACTGGGCTTCGGGCTGCCGGTGCAACTGCTCCCGGCCCGGATCGAACACCGCAACGAACCGGCCCGGGACTCCTCCGTGTGGGTCCGGACCTATAACGCCACCCTCGGGAGCACCTTCTACCAGCAGCGGGTCAAACCCTGGGTCGAGGCGGCCTTGGGCGGTTCCCTGCGATTGTTCGCCAAAGAGGTCTACAGCTCCGACTTCTACAACGACCCGGAACGGACCCAACTGCTCATCCGCGCCTCGTTGCCCGAGGGGTGTACCGTCGAGCAGCTCGACGAAACGATGCGCGACATGGAGAACTTCCTGAGCGGTTTCGACGAGATCGACCTCTTCCGGACCTCGATCACCGGATACGACAACGGCCAGATCACCGTCACCTTCACCCCGGAGGCCGAGCGAGCGGGGTTCGCCTTCCGGCTCAAGGACCTCGCCACCACCAAGGCCATCGGTCTCGGCGGAGCCGACTGGGGCATTTACGGCGTGGGGCAGGGGTTCAGCAACAGCCTCGGTTCGGGATGGAAATCGCACCGGATCGCGCTTCAGGGATACAACTACGAACAGCTCTACCGTTATGCCGAGGCATTGATCGACTCGCTTTCGGTCAACCCCCGGGTCTCGGAGCCGGAGATCATGGGCCGCATGAGCTACCGCGGCGGCGACAACCGGACGGAATTCTACCTCGACCTGAATTTCGAACGTTTCGCGCTGTACGACATTCCCCCCGGCAGTTACTACCGGACCCTGAGCCAACAACTCTACCGAAGTCCGCTCCCCTCGTTCTACCGCGACGGCGAGATGAATCAGGTCACCCTCGTTTCGTCCGAAGCCGACCGGTTCGACGCCTGGCACCTGCGAAACGACATCCTGACCCTCGACGACCGCCCCGTGAAATTGTCCGAACTGGGAAGCCTGGCCAAACGTCGCTCGGGGAACAACATCTACAAATACAACCAACAGTATTCGCTGCTCGTAGCCTTCGACTTCGTGGGTTCCTACGAGCTGGCGGGGCGGTTCACCGACCGGCAGGTCGAACGGCTCCGGGCCGGGCTGCCGGTGGGCTACAGCGTACGCAACGACCGCAGCTCGGGGGGCTGGTGGGGTGAGGGGAGCGGAACACCCTACTGGCTGCTGGGGCTGGTGATCCTCATCATCTACTTCATCTGCACCGTGCTGTTCGAATCCCTGCGCCAGCCGCTGGTGATTATCGCCACCATCCCGATCTCGTTCATCGGCGTTTTTCTCACCTTCTACCTCTTCGGGCTGCGGTTCGACCAAGGCGGATTCGCCTCGTTCGTGCTGCTGAGCGGCCTGGTGGTCAACGCGGGGATTTACCTGATCAACGACTACAACCTCCTGCTCCGGAACGGGGTGCGGCCGGGGCTGGCAACCTACCTCCGGGCTTATAATCGCAAGATCGTGCCGATTCTGCTGACCGTTCTTTCGACGGTCCTGGGTCTGGTTCCGTTCGTGGTCGTCAGCCGCGAACCGTTCTGGTTCTCGTTCGCCGCCGGGGCGATGGGCGGCATGCTCTTCTCGCTGCTGGCCATCGGCCTCTACCTGCCGCTCCTGCTGCCGCTGAAAAAATGAGCTCCATAGGGAAACGCAGACTCTTCTTCTTCCCGTTCCTTGCCGTGGGCAGAGTCTTTTCCGGCTGCGGAACGGCACCGGCCCCCGCCGCCTATCGTTCCGAAAGCGGGGATCGGACACAGAGACCGTGCATGTGGGTGTCTGTTTCCAGACATTCGACGGAAGTAGCCACCCGCTATTGGTGATAGAGGAGTTGAGCGACACTGTCTGTGTCGTGGCGGGCGACTCTTTGCAACCGCTCCACCGGCTGGATCTGAGTCCCTATCGCTTCCCGGCCGAGAGGCTGACCTTCGAGGCGATGAACGAATGAAATGACTATTACCGTGTTTTCGACCTGCTCGACGGCGACCGTCGTTATCTGTTCCTTGTTCGTCCCAAACGGCCTGCCGGGGGATTGCCGCCCGTTGGTTTACGACAAGACCCCGGCTGCAATGCTATACAACCGCAAGGTCCGGATGGTCGGGAGGGCCTGTTCTTGGAGGCTGTTCGATTTACGCCGCGGAGCCTCTACCGGCTCAACTGTTCGGCGAGTTCGACCTGTCGGACCAGCTCGATCACCGGGAGAGCATGACGAATCCGGCGTTACGGCCCATTACAGCAGGACTCTCGGAAGAGAGCAACCTGGTTTTAGGTCTCGTCACCCTCGGGCATTGCTTTCTTTCCATTTATGTAGTGGATTTTAAGGGTTGCGAGAAGTTACTGACCCAATTAGCCGAGTAATCCTGCAGGTCATCTTGTTTTAGTCTGCACTATACTGAATTTAACATAAGATAAATAACAATCTGTCCGATAAACAATAAAAAAAGGCTGGCTTGAACACAAGCCCAACCGTGTGAGATTTTATCCGAACCCGGTGAGTTTGGGAATGGAATTTGCAGATCCAACGGTTCGGCCGTTAAGATGTTGTTAGAGAAGAAAGTATTATATTTGTAACGATGAATGTTCGTGAACAGATAACCAATAAGCTCATAGCTGCCGGTGGATTTTGGTCGTATGACGAAAAGTCCGTCCGCGAGAATCTGTCCGACGAACAGATCATCGAGGGCGTACTGGCCAAACTCGACCTCGACGATATCGATCTGCTCTTCCGAATGTTCTCCGCAAAGAAAATCAAGGATGTCTGGCGGCGGACGATGGTCGTGCAGGGGGATTTTTACTATTCGCTCAATCGCTTTTACGCCTGGTATTATTTCAACATCCGTTATCCGGATCGCTACCTGAAAGCGATGATGACGCGCCATCTTTCCAGATTGACAGCATGAAAGGGATCGCCCCGCATACCGAAGCGATTATCGAGCAGGTATCCCGGCTTGAGTGCATCGAAGGATGGACGCTGGTCGGAGGGACGGCACTGGCCATTCAGCTCGACCACCGTAAGAGCGAAGACTTGGATTTCATGCGCTGGCAGAAGCAGAAAGGCGAACGCATGGATGTCGATTGGCCGACGATACGCCAACAGTTGGAAACCGTAGGCGAGATTCAGGCGATGGATATTCTTGACCACAATCACGTTGAATTCGTCGTGTCAGGGGTAAAACTCTCGTTCTACGCCCGCGAAGACCGGTCGCCCGTCCGGACGACAATCCCGTTTCTGAACCATATTGTCCTGGCGGATATCGATGCGATCGCTGCCATGAAGTTAGAGGTGATGTTGCGCCGGAGTAAATTCCGCGACTATTACGACCTTTATTGCATCTTCCGGCAAGATCCTGATGTCATGAAATTTGTGCAGGAGGCGGGCACTTACTCCAGGCATCTGCTCAAGAGCAAACACATCCTGGCGATGCTGACCAATCACCGCCATTTCGAGGAGGATCGTCATTTCGACCAGCTCGAACCCCGCTTTTCGGTTACGCCCATTGAAATCGAAGAGTATATCAAAGGGCTGTTGATCCAACAGAAAGGTTGAAAAAGAAAAGCGGGCAACTTCAATAGCCTGCTTTCCTTTTATTTCGAGAGATAGCCCCCGCCTACATCCCCCCCGCTACTTGTCACTGCCACTAATTGAGCAACTGACCGGCGGACGGTTCAGGGCCGAAGAATACCGGGCGGAACGTGGAAGCGGGAGTAAGGAGGAGGGCCGTTTATTGCCTTTTCAGTACCCGTTTTTGACCGATAAAGCCTCAATAACACGAGAAGACTTATAGCAGTCCCGTCATGTAGACCGGAAGACAGAGCGTATCCCCGTCCTTTTTCAGATCCTTGGTGTACAAAAGGTACCGGTGCAAGATGCGAGGCGAAAACTTGGTCCCGAACCGATCGAGCGATTTGTGGGCCTTGTAGCCCGATGACTTCACCTCGATAGGACATATCTTGTCCTTGCGCGAAAGCAGGAAATCGACTTCGTAAGGACGCCCCGTCGCCTCTTTAAACGTGTAATAAAAGAGCTCGTTCCCTGCGCTGCGGAGCATCTGCGCAACGACATTTTCGTACACATAGCCGAGATCGACCCCGAGTTTATCGGAAAGCAACTTCCGATAAATCTCGTTTTCCGTGTAGTCGCGGTCCATGAAAGCGAGCGTAACGAACAAACCCGTATCGGCCAAAAAAATCTTGAATCGATCGGGATCGGCATGAAGCGAAAAACCGACACTCGGATCGTTGGCGTGATAAGCGAAGTTCACCGTCATGGAGTCGGCCATATCCATCAACAGCTCACCCAACCGCGCGGCCGTAGCGTTTTCGATGACGCTCCCCACTTTATAACGCACCGTATTCCGGGCCAGCTCGGCCGGTATCGAGCCGAAAAGACGCGAAGCCCGTCCCGAAGGATCGATCTTGCGGAAATCGTCGATATAAAGTTCTATGATGTTGCGTTTCACGGCATCCACGGCCGCGAAATCGTTCGCTTCGAGGTAAGCATTCACCGCCTGCGGCATGCCGCCTATGAGCATATAGAGCCGAAAATCGCGCAACAGATCGCGATTGACAGCCTCTCCCAACGACCGGAGGTTTCGGTAGGCGTAGTCGATCAGGTCGAAAGTTGGGGTTTTGCCGACAGCCCACAGAAATTCCTCGAAGTCCATCGGATACATGGCCACTCGCGTCTCCTCGCTCGGAATAACGATCCCTTGTACGTTCTTTTTGATCGAGAGCAGCGACCCGGTTTCGATATAGTCATACCGCCGGTCTTTGACCAGGTGTTTGATCGCCTGCCGCGCCGGCGGACACAGCTGCACTTCGTCGAAGATGATAACCGACCGGCGTTCGTGCAACGAGACGTTGAACAAGGATTGCAGGCGCAGGAAGAGATAATCCAGGTCCGACACGTGGTCGAACAACTCCCGGATTGCTGTATCCGCGATCGAGAAGTCGATCAGAATGTACGACTCGTATTCCCGGCGGGCAAACTCTTCGGCGATGGTCGATTTTCCGATCCGCCGTGCCCCTTTGATCAGGAGGGCCGTTTGTCCGTCGCTCTCCCGTTTCCAGCGGAGCATCCGATCGTATATCTTGCGTTTGAATGTCTTATCGGCCATCTTTTTCGGAGTATCAATTCCCTACAAATGTAGGGAATTGTCGGAAAACACGGAATGTTTTTGCCAGTTTTTGCCGGGAAATGCAGAATGTTTTATCCGAAATTTGTCGGAAAATGCAAAATGTAACCGATGGCAGCACACCTTACAGCCCCTCCTCGAATCGGATATACAGCCTCTTTTCTTTGATCGATCGGCATTCAGGGAGTTTCATACATCTTATTTTTGTTTCGTATTGATCCGAATCGCGTTTTTCTCTTTCGAGAAAGAAGATATATAACTCTTCAGTTTTTCTGCCAAAGAGTAATTATATTCTGTTAATTGTAGTGTCGGTCGCGGCCCTTTTTGCGTCAGCTTGTCATAAGGCGCGCCGCAGGCCTGCAATATGGTCGTAATCCGCTCTTCGCCCCGGATCACATCCCAGTGCCGTAGCATTAACCGAACCTTTTGTTCCGGCTCGGAGACATGACGAACAAGATGCTTCAGCAGCGCGAACGACAACTCTGCCCGATCCTGCGCTTCGTAGAGCAAACGGCCTGCCAACGCACAAGTCGCACCTTGTTCGATAATCAAATCTTCATTCACCGTATGAATCAGCACCACTTTCTGAGTCAGACTGAAAACCGAAGACTCCAACAGCGCATGGACATCTGCATTGTCAAACTCGAACAGATAAGGAAAAGAATCACATTGTGAGGCGTGGTACTCCAGGAGGGTAATGTGTTTCGGTTTGAAATGCTCTTTCAAAGAGTCGTAATTTTCCGTCGTCAAAGACAGGAAACCCCGCTCGATCAATACCCCGACCTTTTCTTCGGAAAGATGCTCCAGACCGATATTCTTCCATCGTGAATAAGCCTGCGGAATGCTCTGCAACAAAGCGGCATAGCTATCGATCGAAAGCTCCTCACGCTCGATCAACGCTACAGAAAACGACTTTTTGATCTCCTCCGTCATTTCCACCCCGCTATCGAACTTCACTTGCGACAGCTCTGTATAATTTTCCGGACGGTTCAAAAATTCGGTCAAATCGTCGTCGATTTCATTTTTCGCGTATTCATAATATGCCACGACATTCCCCCAGGTGGGGCGCATCCGATTTTCACGCAACAGCTCCACCCAAAGAGTCCGCTCCGAAACAGCGGTTATATCCTCCAACCGGACAACCTCCTTTCGGATAATCGCCGTCTTTTGCGCCTCGGTCAGAGCCGCGTTGTTCAATAACCGCACCACCGCCTCTTGCGTCTCCTGTGTATTCATCTTCAGAGGAAGGAATACCTTGTCAATATAGATCTTTATCTGTTCTTCGACCCGGTTGATGAGCAGTTCGCACCCCGAGCCCAGCATCGTGGAATAATTGGCCGTCTGCAAATCCTCGACCCGAACATCCTTCCCTTTGGTCTGCACGAACAGTGCGATCATCTCCGGCGTAAGTTCATACCGCCCGTTCCCGTAGATATGATCGAGGATCGGACTCGGCAGCCCCTGCGGTGCATCCAAAGCGGTGAAACAAATGTCCAATTGGTCAATAACTTGTTTTATCTTTTCATCGTTGTTCACAGTAGTTGCCCAAGTCAGAAAATCGCGGCGAGATAAAATAGACTGATAGACTTTTAGATTCGTGTCCTGTATGATGATATCTTTCAGCTCCGCATATTGCAGCAGCATCCGTAACCAAGATTCCACCACCGGTTCCGGATACCGCTCGGCATGCTCCGTCACGAAATCCCACCACTGCGGCCAAACCCGGGCCAGCCGGGCGACGAACTCCGGTTTTTGGGAACCGTCCGCCAAATAATGGCCGATATAATCAAGCGAAGCCTTGCTTTCGTTGCTCAGTTGCTCGAAATAGTGTCCCACCCGTTCATCCTCGGCCAAACACTTCGTGAGCAGGTAGTCGGTCATCGAGTTGTTCAAAATCTCTTTATACTTGAATTCTATCGACCGAAGGCGCTGAAGCAGATTGTCGATGCGTTCCAATGGATAATCAAACGGTAAGGCCCGCCGGTTTTTTACACTCAGCAAATAGCTGTAATCGGCCCGGGTGAGCCGTCCCTCATGGAACAGCGAAATATAGTATGGATAATCCTCCGTGATATATCCGTACCGAAGCAGATAGATGATCAAATCGATATTGGGTATCTCCTCCTCTTCCTTCTCGAAAAGTCGAATATCCGGATTCTTTTCTAACAGTTGTTGTAAGGTCCATGACGAGGCTTGTGTCTTTTCACTTGTCAGGCGTTTGATCTCGCTGTTAATTTCATCCAACTTCGGATTATAAACCTGTCGTTGTCCTTCAAGTTTGATTAAGCGTTCATCAATCCGGTTTACATAAGATTCGATCCACGTCGGTAGCTGTTCAAAAGCTCGTGCCACCATCCCCCGACCCACATGCAAAGCGACAAAATCCTTCGGGAACAAATTTTTATACACCATCATGGCGAAAACCTTGTCCCGACTCAACTTCGTAACGTCCAAATTCTCCTTGTATATGAAGTATTCGTTGCAGATGTTCTTCAACAACCGCATATCGTCGACATAGAGCGATATATCGTCCAGCAGCTGCGGCGACACCTCCGTCTCGCCCAATACACGCGTAAACACGTCGCTGGCATTCGTCGGATTGATTACGGGGATGACCGGAACGATGAAATCGAAGAACTTCGTTCGATTCTTATCCAGCAACAGGTCGTCCCGAACCGCATAGATAAACACGATCCGTCGCCCGACCGATTTGGAGTTGTTCAACAACAGATTGATCTCTCGCAATTTCGTAAAAAGGTCCGGATCATCGAACCGATCCAAATCTTCCAGAATAACCACATCGTATTTCGTTGCCTCGAAAAAATACAGAATCTCATCCAGATATTTGTTGAGAATCGACGGATCTGTCTCCTTACTGAGCTCGATCTCCGCATTCTTGAGATTCAATTTGCTTACTTTACTTCCATTGATCGCCCGCATCAGTTTGGCCGAGAAATGGCCGATACCCAATCCCGAAACAACCAGCCAACCGACAAACCACCACACTTTCTCCCGAGGATGAATCTCCGGAAACCACAGAGGAGCCTGGCAGATCAAGATCCATAGCATCAATCCGATCGACCAAAGAAATAACCTCCCGGATGTGAGCGATTTAATGCGCCTGAACCTGGAATCCGGGATTCGCCGCGCCCGTTCGCGATAGAAGATCTGCTGCAAGATACTCATCTCGATCCGCTCTTTCTGCTGCATCAGCTCCTTTCCGAAAGGCTTCTCCGCCTCCTTGGACAGCGACGCCAGTGAAATATCGATACACCGCTTCTCGATCCCCGGTTTCTCTCTGAACTTTTTTAATACGCTACTCTTCCCCGACCCGTACGGCCCGGAAAGCGCCATATTCCGAATCTGCGGATTCCGCAACGCCCACTCCAACGCCTGGCAGTAAACATCTCGGTCATCGCATGCTGTCGTCGGCGCCAAGTCCGAATAAGACATCTCGACCGGTTTCCCCTCTTCCGTCTCGTTTTGCTCGAGTGCGGCTAAGAGCTTTTTTAGAATATCACAAAAGACTCTTTTTATGTCCATAAAAGCAAATATACGTAAAAAGTCATATGATACGTCGTCCGGCTTTGTCTCCGGGAAGAGTAGGTCGACTTCTCCTGATTTTATGGGATACCCGGATATCGCTCGCGGCATTTTGCAATTATGAAATCCGATTTTATAATTGCAAAATCATTCGAATCCGACAGATCAGGATTCATAGAAAAGACAATCAGGTTAGCGCTATGAAATGGATAACGACAACCGACCTCGACCAATGGGCCGATAGTCGAGAGGCTCAAAGTCTTTTACCCGAGCTCGTGTTGCGCTTGATTCGTGCAACCACTCCCGCCGTTTCGACCCTGCGATTTCCGTCGGGCGATGCGGTCCGTCTGACCGGATGGGACGGCGTGCTGGAATCCGAGGAGCGAGTTTATACCTTAGAGCCCGGATTATCCTTGTGGGAATGCGGAACGACGAAAGAGGTCAGGAGCAAAGCCGACGACGATTATGCGAAACGGAGTCAAGATACTTTGGGATACGATCCAAAAACGGCTACGTATATCTTCGTAACGCCCCGTTTGTGGAATGGCGCGTCGAAATGGGTTCAAGACAGAGAGGCCGAAGGGATTTGGAAACGCGTGGTCGTCCTGACCGCCGTTGAACTGGAAGATTGGCTGTCTTTATGTCCCGCCGTTGCATTGTGGCTGGCTGAACGTTTGTATCGTCATCCGATCAAAGCCTCTACGGTCGATTCATTTTGGAACAAGTGGTCGAGTGGAAGGGATATCATCCTGAAGTCCGATTTATTGTTGGGTGGCCGGGAAACCGAGCGGGGTCACCTGTGTCTTGTTTTACGAGAACCGTCAATATCCGTTGTGCAATCCATGGCACAAGCCGAATCGGTGGCTTTTGCCGTAGCTTGCATTCTGGAGGATCCTCAAGCTCTGGAGTGGAAGAGCAAATGCCTTGTTGTCGATGACGATGAAACATTGACCCGATTGATCAATGAATACAACGATTTGATTCTTATTGTCCGTGTCGATCATAAGGAACACAGTTATGCGACTCGTCGCGGGTACAGAATCATCTATGCGACAAGTGCGGCCGAGGTCTATCCGATCGCTTCAAGTAGTTGTGAAATAATCAGGTTACCTCTAATCGATCATGATAAGTTTGTCGAGTCATTACAATCCAGTGGCCTGACCCTTCATTATGCAGAACAACTCTCCCGGGAAACCGTACGCAACATCACGATATTGAGGCGGCGATTGGGATTCGATTTGACAACTCCCGCGTGGGCGGAACCCGACCATATTCGAGACTTGATACCAGCCGTACTGATCGGTCGCTGGAACGATCGGGTGGAAGGCGATCGGACCCTAGTTGCCCGAATAGCCGGAGAGAGTTACGAAAGATATGCCGAAAAGTTACAACGCTGGGCAAACAGTGATGATACCCCTTTGGTAATCGTCGATGGGAAATGGCGGATAATTTCGCCATATGAAGCATTCTTGTATGCAAAGGATTATTTGACCGCAAACGATTTCGATGCTTACCGCGCCGTCGTGCACGAGGTGATCACGGACAACGATCCGGATGCCATTGAAAAACTGACTTCAACGACACTTCGATTATGGGAACACAAACAGCACTATTCAGGTTGGGTTAAAGAGGGAGTATTTCAAAGTGCTGTATTGATCTCTTTGATCGGAGAGACTGCCACGTTTCCGACTCCGCAGCCGGCGACCCGGTGGATTGATTCGATGATTCGAGACATCCTCGATTATTCTACCCTTGAATGGTGGCTTTCCAATCGATCCACCGTCCGCCAAATCGCCGAAGCTTCGCCGCAGTGTTACATCGCATACTTGCAACAAGATCTGAAGCAAGAGGATTCTATCATCAAACAATTATTTAGTCCCAATACGAATAAGACTTTTTGGGAACCACGGGAAAACTACACGGAAATTCTCGGGTCTTTGCAGATGCTCCTGTGGGAACCGGAGTTTTTGTTGCCGATTGGGAAAATCCTCATGGAATTGTCCTTGGATATACCCGATTCCGCGAATAAACCGGTTGATTCTTTGCAGACTGCCTGTACGGTCTGGGCACCGCAGACCTATGCAGATACGGGGCAGCGATTACAGGTTTTGACCACCTTAGCTAAAACATACCCCTCGGAGGTGTTTACTTTGTGTAAAAAAATGGTCAATCGCCTGGGACATGGGGTTATCTTTCCGACACATCCGATGCGCTGGCGGAGGTTCGGCCACGAACGTCCCCGAACGACACGAGCAGACTTATCGACAGCTGTCAACGGGATTTGCCGGTTATTAATCTCGATTTGCGACTGTTCGGATGCCCAAATAGGCGACCTTTTGGAACTGGCAGACCAAATTCCCATCGGTCAGGATAATCGAGCCGTTTTGTTCGGATTTATCGTCGAGCATAAAGATCGTTTCAAAGGACGAGAGGCGATAACGGATCGTATTCGCAGCACGATTGCTCATCATAAAGCCTATCCGGAGGCTGAATGGGCTTTAGGTGCGGATGAAATCGCTCGATGGGAAGTACTGCTACAAGATATTGAGTCTGAGGAACTGAAAGTGAAATACCGTTGGTTATTCAAGGATCATTTTTTGGACACGGCGGAACTGGGCATGAAGTTCACGGGTGTTCAAGCCGGACAACAAGCTGTTTTAGAACGGCGCAGCGAGGCTCTAACGGAAATCTATCAATCGGACGGGCTGGAAGGTATTTGCGAGTTTAGTCAGCGGGTGGCGTATCCAGATGTTGTAGGCGAGGTGTATGCTCATAGCTGTGTGGACGGCGATTTTGAGAAGATATTGTTCAAGACTCGGTCCGGGTCATCATCCCTGCTTAAATTTGCCCAAGGATTCTTCAGAGCGTATACATTACGATTGGGAGCAAAGCGCTTGGTGGCCGACCTCAGGACGGTCGATCCGGAAAAGTCGATCGATCTTATCCACCGACCACTCACGGCCGTTTATGCCGTTAAAGAAATCTGGGATTATGTGGAATCATTACCTCAAGAAACGCAATCCGCCTATTGGGGACAAGTGCCAGTTGGAGGGTATAAGGATTCGGAAGAGGCGGCCTTTGTGATCCGTCGGTTGAACGCCGTACAACGTTATGAAGACTCATTGATGGTCATCGCGTATGGTATCTATCAGGAAGCGGAGCTCCCTACGGCCCTGATGACCGACACGGTACAACAGTGGGCCTCTTTTCCCCGAATGCCCCTGACCTCTTCCATGGAAGTCGCTCTGACGCGAATTATCAAACAACTCGACCGACGAGCGGATGCAGACCCCGAAAAATTATTCTTCATCGAGTTTGTTTTCTACGATCTGTTAAACCGACAGGGATATGGTACGGAACTCAAATTACTGGACGAACTGATGTCGAACCCCCGGAGTTTCATGGAGGTTCTGAAATTCGCCTATCCCTCTTCCGGACCGGAAGAAGGTCGGACCGAACATGCTATCGAACAGCAGAATCTGTATCGTCGTCTTGCTTTCAGCCTGTTGTGGGATATGAGATGTGTTCCTTGTATGGATCGTTCCTTGGTAATCGACAAAGGGGCACTTAAACATTATATCGCAGAGCTCCGGCAGTTAGGAGCGGAAGCTCGGCTATCGGCAATCGTAGACCATGCTGTCGGTGAACTCCTGGCCAATTATCCGGAAACGGAGGGCGATTATCCACCGGAAGCTATCTGTGAAATCATCGAAGGGCTGAATAACAAAGAGGTAAACCTGGGTTTCCGTACTCGCATGTTTAACAAACGGGGCGTGACCGTTCGCCCGGCATTCGCCGGGGGAACCTTGGAACGAACGGAATCCGCGAAATATAAAAGCTA
The DNA here is from genome assembly GCA_910577885.1 of uncultured Rikenella sp. Classification (GTDB taxonomy): domain Bacteria; phylum Bacteroidota; class Bacteroidia; order Bacteroidales; family Rikenellaceae; genus Rikenella. The sequence continues at coordinate 17,349 of CAJTNK010000003.1, read as the reverse complement.
TGCTGATAAAGTCCGATTTATGTATCCTGCCATAAGTCGTATGTTCGATGCCCTGAGTGCCGAATATGCAGATATGGCTCTTCAGGAAGATGCAAGAGTAAAAATAGAAAAGATGGAATATTGATTCGGAAAGCGTTGCCAGCAATCCACCGGAATCGATCCGCAAAAGCAGTCTTTGACAGTGTTGAGGCTTGTATGACAGGTTGTACGGATAGCTTATTGTTTTTTTGCATATCTCACATGAGCTGCGCGAGAAGCATCGCTGCAAAATCGGGATTTATGTCTTGAAGCTGCTGTTTGCCCTGGCCCGGATCTCGATACGATGGCCGATCTGTTTCCGGAGTGGCATGTCAACTCACAGGGCTACGACTTTCGGTCGTGTTGCCTCTTGGAATAAAAAGGTGTGCATTCGGGAAACCGCTGGATTCCGGATCTGCTATTGAGTCGAGCATGATTTGCGGATCAGGTGATTTTCTTACTATCGGTTCATGTCTTTACGTGACGTATGGAGTTTTGTAAATATCCATGTGACAGTATTTTTGTCGGTTCTGTTTCTTTTTGTTGTTACCTCGGAATGGATGGAGACCGTCATTCTCGGTAGGGGCGACAGAGGGGAAATGATATAAAATATCGTATATCATATCGAAGGATTATTCGGGAAAATTTCGTATCTTTCGGAAAATCAAAAACCGAACTGCGTATATGGCACCTCTTTTTCAATCATTCAGAAACCTGTGGAGCGCGAACAAGGGGAATACGGTGATTAATGTGTTCGGGTTTGCCGTGTCGCTGATGTTCGTGATCCTGATCGGGCTGTATATCCAGGACGAGCTGCGGGTGGATCGGCAGCATGCGAAGGGCGATCGGATTTATCGGCTGGAACATGCCCGGGGGGTTACGTTCGGTTCGCCGACGGCTCCGGGGCTGGAGAATCGGTATCCGGAGGTCGAGGCAACGGTAAGGATTTGGGGGTATCCGGGTGGGCAACTCTACTCGCCGGTGATGGGGAGGCTCTTTTTGGGCGACGTGTGGTATGCCGATTCGACCTTGTTTGACCTTTTTTCGTTTCCGTTCGTCGAGGGCGATCCGCACACGGCTTTGCAGGCCAAAAATCATATCGTATTGTCGGAAAGTTTTGCCCGGAAACTGTTCGGCAAGCGGTCGGCCGTGGGGCAACCGGTCAAAGTGTCCGAAAAATCCCGATCGGAATTCATCGTCAGCGGCGTGATTCGGGATCTCGACCGGACGCACTTTCGGCCGGTGGATATGATCTATCCGATGTCCAAACTACAGGCCGAAGACCGGATGTTCCAGACCAATTTCGATGACTTCGGGACCCGGTCCTACGCGACGTACGTACTGACGAAGCCGGGGGCGGACCTGTCGTCGAAAACGGCCGGGATGTCAGCCTTTTTCCGCGAACTGGGCGATCCGCTTTTCGAAAACGATCCGACACAGGAGGCACGGCTCGTGCCGTTGCGGGAGATCTACCTCCACCCGACGACCGACAATACCGGACTGTTCCGCGGCAACAACGCGACGTTTGTACTGATGTTGGGGCTGACGGCGTTGTTGATTCTGGCGTTTGCCATGATCAACTATATCAACCTCTCGGTGGCGCAGACCGAGTTTCGGGCCAAAGGCGCGGCTATCCGGCTGCTGTTGGGCGAGACCCGGGAGAGACTCTTCGCCGGCTTCATGACCGAATCGATACTGATGTGTACCGTATCGTTGTTGATCGGACTGGGGTTGGCTCTTCTGGCCGAACCCTATTTCCAACAGATACTACACACCTCGGTCAGCCTGTCGGACGGAGTTACGGCCGGCAATATCGCCCTGTTGTTCGGGGCGGTGCTGGCGGTGGGAGCCGTCTCGGGGGTCGTGCCCGCTACGGTCATCAGCCGTTACAAACCGATCGACGTGGTGCGCGGAACATTGGTGCGCCAAAGCCGGATGGCATTCGGCAAAGCGTTGATCGTCTTTCAGTACGTGATTGCGATCGTCCTGATCGGCTGCACGATTACGATCGGGCGGCAGGTCCGGTACATGCAGACGCAGGACCTGGGTTTCGAGACCGATTGTATCTTGGGGATGTCCAACAACCGGCTGATCGGTGCGGGCGGACAGGACGGTCTGCGCAGCCAGTTGATGGCGATTCCGGGGGTCGAGCGGGTCTCGTTCGTGCGGAATTACCCGACCGACGGAGGAGCAATAGAAGCATGGACGTTGGAAAATGGTGAACGGATGCAGATTCGGCGGTTCGAGGGGGATACGGCTTTTTTGGCCTTGATGGATTTCGAGGTACTGCACCGGACGGGCATCACGGATGCCGATGCGGTGTGGCTGAACGAAACGGCATGGCGACGGTTGGAGTTGGCTCCGGAGGCTACGGAGGTACCGGTCAACAGTCAGTTGAAACTGAAGCTGAAGGGGCGGATTCAGGATTTCCACTTCGAGGACTATACCCGACCGGTCGGGCCGGTGGTGATCAGCACCTTACCCGCTTACGAAAGGCCGTATCAGATATTGATTCAGGTGGCGAAGGGGGATCCGTATGGAGCTCGCGAGCGGATCCGGCAGTTCAACAACGAGCGGACGGGCGGCGAGACTTTCGACGGTCGTTTTTTGGACGAACGCGTAGCAGCGCAGTACGACAAACAGCGGCAGATGGCTGGGATTATCGGGACTCTGTCGATCGTGGCGATTGTGATTTCGGGGCTGGGGATGTTGGCTATGGCGACTTACTACACGCGGCAGCGGGAGCGGGAGGTGGCTGTTCGAAAGGTCTTCGGTTCGACCACCGGCGAAGTCCTGTTCCGGGTGTTGAGCTCGTTCGGCAAGATGGTGGGGGTGGCGTTCGTGGTGGCGATACCGATTATCCTCTATCTGATGCAAGAGTGGCTGGCGGGATATGCTTACCGGATTCCGCTGTCGTGGACGATCTTCGCCTTGGCGGGAGCGGTGGCGCTGTTTATCGCGGGCGGTTCGGTGCTGTGGCAGTCGATCCGGACGGCACACACCAATCCCGTCGAAGTGTTGCGGAAATAATCGTCATGTATGGGCTCGTCCGTGAACATATCCGTCATAGTCCCGTTCCATAACGTAGAGGCTTATCTGGAACCGTGCATCGAATCCATTCTGACCACCGATTTGGAGATCGAATTGCTTTTGGTCGATGACGGTTCGACGGATGGTTCCGGTCGGATTGCCGAACGATATGCCACCTCGTGTCCGAATGTTTTTTTATTGCGTCAGCCCCATTCAGGACCGTCGGTCGCCCGGAACCGAGGTTTGGAAGTCGCCAAAGGCGAATATATCGCCTTTATCGACAGCGACGACTGGGTAGAAACCGGCGCATTCGAACGTTTGTACGACTGTGCGATCCGTCAGCGGGCCGATATGGCGATGGGGCAGATGTTCGCCCATACCTCCGAATCGACCAATCCGATTATCGAATCCCTACCCGAATCCCTTTCTTCGGGTAGGGTGGTCGTCGGGTCTGAATATTTTATCGCTTTGATGCAGGCGGGAATCTATTTCCCGATGGCATGCAGTTATATTTATCGGAGAGAATGGGTCGAACAGCACGGGTTGCGGTTCGAGGCCGGGGTGATTCACGAAGACGAATTATGGACTCAAGTCGCCTTATGCTGTGCGGAGCGGGTGACGAACGAGTATCGAGCCCCGTTCTACTATTATCGACAGCGGCAAGGATCCATTATGCATACGTTCGCCCCGTTCGAGCGGACTCGATCGCTGTTTTGCATCACCCGTCGGATCGTCGAATTTGCCGAACGTTATTCTTGGGAGAACCGGTCGGATCGAGTCTTGAGGAGCTGGATTTATGCCAATGTGTCGAGAATATATGCCGGCGTTTTCATCTCGTTGGTCAAAGCGACCGATTCTTCGGTCCCCGTCTCGGAACATCATTTGGACATGCTGGAACAGGCTATCCCTCGGATGGAGACAGAGGCAGGGGAACGATGCGCCCAGAATTGTCGGATTGCTCGTGGCAACGAACTGGCCTATGAACAGTGGAAAAAACAGCCTTGGAATCACTCTTTGTCCGCACTGTCGGAAGAAGAGATCAGGACAAAAAAGATCATCCTTTTTTATAATAGCGTTCGGTGGCACAATGAAGATTTGGCCCAGTGGGATCGACTCCCTGCCGGTTTTGCCGTAACCGACGACAGGCGGTATTACGATCGAGCCTATGCCGTTGTCTTCGATTTGACCTCTTTGGCAGCATCCCTGGCTGAATCCAAGCATACCGAGCTGGATAAACCGGACGGGCAATATTGGATCAGTTGGAGCATGGAGTGCGAAAAGAACTATCCGATACTGAAAGACGAACCGGTTCTCTCCATGTTCGATCTGCAGGTTACTTATCGCCGGGATGGAGATGTGGTTTGTCCGTACTACGGTGATTTTACTCCGTCATCGATACCTGCACAGATTGACTTTTCGACAAAGAATGAGGGTGTTTGCATGTTTATTTCCAGCCAGTTGAATCATAGTCACAGGCAGGAATATCTGGAAGAATTGATGAAATACATTCCGATCGATTCCTATGGTAGTTTGTTCCGGAATAAGACGGTAGAAGAGGACAAAGGATGGGTCACCAAACATGCCACTTATGCCCGTTATCGGTTCATTATCGCATTTGAGAACGCCATAGCCGAGGATTATGTGACCGAAAAGTTCTACGACCCGTTATTGGCCGGAGCCGTACCGATTTATTTGGGGGCTCCCAATGTCGAAGACTTTGCGCCGGGCGATCGGTGCTATATCGATGTCCGGAATTTCGGATCTCCGCGGGAGCTGGCACAGTATCTCCGACGATGTATGACTGACAACGAGGAGTATATGAAATACCACCAGTGGCGGCGCAAGCCTTGGCGGGCGGATTTCCTGAATAAACTCAAAGTGCAGCAAGATAATTCCGTACTGGTTCGGGTTTGTCAGAAATTGGAGAATCTGCAACCTCTATCGAATTTGTAGCGTATGCGAACAACGAGAATAATACATGTAAGAGTCCGGTCCGCTCGAATATCCGAAGAATCAACCAGGTTTCATTAATCCTTTTGCAGACACGACCAAACAGGAAAAGAAATTCCGAGAGAATTGTTCAACTCGAAAATCAACACAATCATGGAAACAAAAATCAAGAAACTGAAACTGACCGATTTGGTTAAAGATGAAAAAATCAACCATTTGGATGTCGATCAATTAGCCGATGTGCAAGGGGGATTCGCTTTGATGGATGGTTGTTATACTAAAATTTGTGCGACATCGAGAAGTACCGGCGTTGAATTTTGCGACGGAGGTGCCGTTTGTACCTGGGGGATCGGCGGTTGATCGTTATCGAATCTGAAAAAGAGGATGAAATCTTTCATCCTCTTTTCACACATCCTTGAGTTATGTTTTCAGACAGACAACAAATCGTATTCAATCATTTCTATCGGTTACGACACGACCGTACGAGAAGCTGCATATTGAGCCCCAGCCTTACTCAAAAAACAGACCCCGATTTTGTCAATCCGAATTTGATTGTCAAAATCCATCCGATCTACGCGATGATATTCTCGTTCTTTTCTTTTCCGATCGAATTGGGGCGGGCTATCGGCGAGATCGCCGAATTTCTGGACATTACCGAAGAACAGGCCGAAAAACTAATCGTTCCGTTCTTGAATCGGGCCGAACCGTTGCGAACGACCTATGGTGGGACTGTCAATCAATTTCCCAAAAACATATTGATCGACGCATCCAAGGCAGTCGTCGCTCCCACTGAATACCGGCCGGAACAGTTTGCTTACGATACCCTGGATTTTCATACGGAACGGATTAATCGTGCCCCGGCTACGATGGGTTTTATGGTGACTAACCGATGCGGGACCGACTGTATATATTGCTATGCGGATAAATCCGTGCGTGCGGAACCGTTACCTTGGGAACGTGTGCGTGCGATGATCCGGGAGGCCCGAAAGTTGGGTATTGTGGATATAACGATGCTCGGCGGCGAGTTTTTCCTATATAAGGATTGGGAGAGACTGGTCGAAACTATGAACGAAGAGGGATTCGGGATCGATTTTATTTCCACCAAACTCCCTTTGTCAGAATCCACGATACGGAAATTGAAAACATATGGGATACGGTTGCAAATATCGCTGGATTCTTTGAATGCCGAAAAACTGGTCCGGATTCTCAAAGTCGGTCCGGATTATGCCGAACGGATCGAACGAACCATTCGGTTGTTGGAACAATACGAAATCACGTTTCAAATAGCGACGGTATTGACCAACCTGAATGATGATATCGAGAACTTGGATGAACTCCATCGATTCTTGGCTCAGTTTACAAACCTACGGAGATGGGAAATCCGCGTCGGTTTCCGTTCCCTGTACAGCCGGAAAGATTTCGACGACTTCAAGATCACATCGGATAAGATTACGGCCGTTGCCCGATGGATAGAAAAGATCCAGCAGAGCACGTCGATCAATATCCTTTGGGCTCCGGATACGCCGGAAAATTATTTCCAGAGCACCGGGGGCAGTCGGACATTCAAGGGAAATCGTTGTTCGGCAAACTATTCCAATATGGTCGTTCTTCCCGACGGCCGGGTTACTATCTGCGAGCAATTGTATTGGCATCCGCATTTCTTGATCGGAGACGTCCGGACACAGACGTTGGCCGAAATATGGAACTCTCCGCGCGCTTTGGCGTTAGCTGCTCTCAAGAAGGAGGACTTGCGGGATGTCAGTGTCTGCAAAAAGTGTGAGATGGCGGAAGAATGTCTGGCCTATCCGAATCGGTGCTATGCCGATATTCTGAAAGGGTATGGGTGGGAGAACTGGGATTATCCCGATCCGAGATGCGTCAAAGCCCCGGCTTTGTTACAAGACCTGTTTCATAAGTAAGTCTGCGGACAGTTCTCCTTGAAAGACGGCTATATATGTAACAACGAGCGAATTTGGACCTCATAGTCGGCACCGAGTCTTGTACCTCGGTCGAAGATCTGCTGGAAATGCCCTTGTTCCCATGTATTGCCTCCGTGGTAGGTATAAACATAGATTTCCGGTTCGTTGTCGATGATCTCCAACATATTTCGGTCATATAGCTGTCGGATCACCGTCGTATCTTCTCCTTTGGGTAACCGGGGATAGGGGTTTTTCAGCATCGTTTCCCGGCGGCACAGGATGCTGCCTTCCCACAACCGTCGGTTGGACAAATAGGCAGCCCCGGTCGTCGCATCGAAAACCACCCATCGGGAGAGAATACAAGCCTCTTTTCCTGCGGATCGCATTCTCGCCACCTGGATGGCCAATCGTTCCGGATCATACCAATCGTCATCGTCCCACTGGCACACGTATTCGCCATCGGCCGCCGCAATGCTCAGATTTCGCAGTTCACCGAGTGTTTTTTTATCAGGCACTGCCGACACGGGAACGATTCGGATCGGTTCATCCGGTCGTATCTCGGTCCTGAGCAACTCCTCCGTCGGCCGATCGTCCGTTTCGTAGACGACGACCAGTTGCTTATTCGAGTATTGTTGTTCTCGAAAACAACCGATCACCCGCTTCAACATGGCAGGTTTGCCCCGCGTAACGCAAAGGCAGGAGATAGAGGGAAGTAGAGAGTGATCCATAAACGAGCAATTAGCCAAAAGCAAGGTAATAAAAATATCGATTCCCATAGTATGGAATACGGCGAATTCCATACCTTTAGTATGGATTAAAGATTCCGAACATGCGCACTTTTCCCCACTATAAACAGCTGGACTCGATGGCTTGCGGAGCGAGTTGCCTGCGGATGATCGCCCGATTCTACGGGCAGTCGTTCGGCGTGTCGCAGCTTCAGGAACGGTGTCATACGGGCCATCTGGGGGTATCGATGCTGGGGATCAGCGACGCGGCCGAGAGCATCGGATTCCGGACATTGGGGGTGAAGCTCTCTTTGAAACAACTCTGCCAAGAGGCCCCGCTGCCCTGCATTCTGCATTGGAACCAGAATCATTTTGTCGTCCTGTACGACATCCGGAAAAAGAAAAGCGGATCGGTTTTTTACATCGGCGACCCGGCAGCCGAAGGGATATTGAAATATCGGCAGCCGGCTTTTGAAAAATGCTGGCTATCCGCTCAGACGGCTGACGGACAGCGGATCGGGACAGCCTTATTGCTTGAACCTACGCCGAGATTTTATGCCACGCATGCCGAGATACGGCATGACGACCGTCTGCATTTCCGTTTCCTGCTCCGCTATCTTCATCCCTACCGACGATTCCTGCTTCAATTGCTGTTCGGCCTGCTGACCGGCAGTATCATCAGTCTGATATTTCCGTTTCTGACCCAGTCGATGGTCGATACCGGGATCGGGAATAGTGATCTGGGATTTGTTGTGGCGATTTTGGTGGCCCAATTGATGCTGACCGTCGGACAAGCGGCCAATAGCCTGATTCGGAATTGGGTGATGCTGCATCTGACTACGCGGCTGAGCATCTCGTTGATCTCCGATTTTCTGGCCAAACTGATGCGGCTGCCCATTGCTTTTTTCGATGCTAAGCGGATCGGCGACATCATGCAGCGGATCGAGGATCACCACCGCATCCAGTCTTTTTTGACCGGGACCCTGATCAGTCTGTTGATCGCATCGATCACCTTCGTGGTCTACAGTACGATCATGGCCGGATACGATTGGGTGATACTCGGCATTTTTCTTCTGGGCAGCCTGCTGTACGTCGGCTGGATTCTCGTGTTTCTGAAACGCCGGCGGCGGATCGACCACATGCGCTTTCAGGAGGCGGCGGCCAATCAAAGTACCATCGTACAACTCGTTTCGGGGATGCAGGACATCAAACTGAACAACTGCGAGAAACAGAAACGATGGACATGGGAGAATGTGCAGGTCAAACTCTATAAGGTCAGCATCAAGGGGCTTTCGCTGCAACAGACCCAGCAGATCGGCAGCTTGTTTATCGACCAGTCCAAGAACATATTGATCTCTTACATCGCTGCGAGCGCCGTTATTTCCGGAAACATGACCCTCGGGATGATGATGGCCCTGCAATACATCATCGGCCAGCTGAACGGCACCGTATCGCAGTTCATCGGATTCGTTCAGGAGAGCCAGGACGCCAAGATTAGCCTGGAGCGACTCAACGAGATACACTCGCGAGACGACGAAGAGCCGGCCGGTAAGGAGAAACTTCATGCGATCCCTTCCGGCAAAGATCTTGTTTTGCGAAACGTTAGTTTTCAGTACGAAGGCCCCCACTCCGAGAAAGTGTTGGACAACGTGGACCTGACCGTAGAGGCCGGGAAAGTGACGGCCATCGTGGGGGCCAGCGGGAGCGGCAAAACGACTCTGCTCAAACTGCTGCTCGGATTCTACGTCCCGACCGAGGGAGAAGTCCGGCTGGGCGGCCTCCCGCTGACCCGATACAGCGACAGCGCCTGGCGCCATTGTTGCGGAGTGGTGATGCAGGAAGGATTCATCTTTTCGGACTCCATCGCCGGCAATATCGGTCTGACGGACACCAATCCGGATATGGATCGTGTGCGACAGGCGGCGCATATCGCCAATATCGAAGAGTTTATCGACTCCCTGCCGTTGGGGTATCACACCAAGATCGGTATCGACGGCCACGGGTTGAGTACCGGGCAAAAGCAACGGATACTGATTGCCCGGGCGGCTTATAAGAACGCCCCCTATCTGCTGCTCGACGAAGCGACCAACTCGCTGGACGCGATCAACGAACGAATTATCATGGAGAAACTCGACCGGCTGTTCGAACACAAAACGGTTGTCATTGTGGCCCACCGGTTGAGCACCGTCCAACGCGCCGACCGGATCGTCGTGCTTGATCACGGGCGAGTGATCGAGCTGGGAACGCACCGGGAACTGACTGCACAACGGGGATATTATTATCGACTGGTCCGCGATCAGCTCGCTTTGGGAGAATAATTGCATATGCCGCAACCGAATACATTTTACAGCGAAGAGGCCCAGGAGATCATGGGTCGGATGCCCTCCCGGCTGGTGCGCTGGGGGCTGGCCTGCCTGTTTTTCATATTCCTGATTATTTTGGGAATCGGCTTTTTCATTCGTTATCCGCAGACCATTGCCGGACCGGTGGTGATCGAGCGGGACGCGGAGGAAGAGGGGGGATTCGTCGGTCGTATGGCCGTCTCATCGCATAATCTGGGCAAAGTCGAGATCGGGCAACCGGTCCGGATCAGACTCCACGCCTATCCGGCTGCCGAATACGGTCTCCTGTGCGGACGGGTCGAACAGCTCTCGCCCGTGGCGGGAGAGATCGGGCGGTATCGGATACGGATTTCCTTGCCGGACGGCTTACGGACATCGCAGCGGGGGAGGGTAGTACGCCCGATTCCGCAGATGGACGGAACGGCGGAGATCATCATCGCCAATCCGCGTTTGATCGAACGGTTGGTCAATCCGTTTAATCATTAAACTACCTGCCCTATGTTATCCTACAATCCCCGAATTCCGATTCTGCTGATCCTCTCCGACCGGGTTTCATGGCCGACGCAAGCTTTCGAGCTGCTGGCTGCGATCCGACCGGAAAGCCTGTACGTCTACTCATGCGGTCTACAGAAAGAGACCGTACAACAGCACATCGCGTGGCCTTGCAGCCTGAACTTCAAACAAGAATCGCAAGCCCGAAGAGCTGCCCGACCGCTCATCGCGGCCAACCGATGGTTTTTCCAGCGGGAGGAGGCGGGAATCGTGCTCAATCTCGCCAGTAACTGGGGCTGCCTGCCATCGGTCGGCTTTTTCGATTTTTGCGCTGAACTGCTTGAAAAATACCGGACGGACGAGCGAATCGGACAGATCTGTTGCGGACGGATTCTGCGAAGCGATCCACCGGACGGGCAGGCTTCCTATACCTTCAGCCATGTACCCGACACCTCGTTTTACGCCAGCTGGAGACGGACTTGGCTGGATTTCGACCTCCGACTCCGGACTTTCCGGGACTTCAAAACGAGTAAATTACTGGAGAGGCTGCCTGCCTATCGGGAGTTTGCCCCTTATTGGGCGGCAGCCTCGACGGGCAAAGATCTGCCCGAGGCGGCACAATGCGAATATGTTTCATTGATCGACAACCGGTTGTGCGTCGTTCCTGTTGTTCCACTGCTCGCACACTTGTCGACCGGTATGGATGCTGTCGTTCATCCCTTGTTTATGGTCGAAGAACCGGAATCCGCCTTGCCAGAGGTTGAATTCAAGATGCAAACTCCCTATAAACGCCTGTTCGAAGATGCTGCAGGAATCGATTTTCTGGAAGAGTGTCTCGAAAAAGCGGGGCAACCGCCGAGAATTCCGAAAATCATCCACCACGTCTGCGACTATCCGAACGGCATCCCGGAGAATCTGCTGACCCTGGCCGCAACCTGGAAAGAACATCACCCCGGGTGGGAACAACGCTTCTGGGATCGGCAGCAAATGGAAGAATTCGTACACACGGTCTGCCCCGATTTCGAACCTTACTATCGGGCTTTCCCGCACGATGTGCAGCGATGGGACGCCGTGCGGTATCTCATTCTGTACCACATCGGGGGGATGTATGTCGATTTGGATTACGAATGTTTCCGATCGTTCGACCCGGTGTTGAACGGGCGCAGTTGTTGCCTCGCCGTCGAACCGGCCTTGAACGCCAAGTGCTACGGCCTGTCGCAGATCTTGAGCAATGCCTTGATGGCCGCCGCACTGGGCAGCCGGTTTATGGCCCGTATTATCGATGAGATGAAGAGTCTGGACCTCGACGGTATGGCGCACTTGGAGACCTGGAAATTCGTCCTCGAGACGACCGGCCCCCTGATGCTTACACGAGTTTATGAATCGGCCGTCCGCAAAAAAGAGATCACTCTTTTGCCCGCCCAACTCTTCATGCCGCTGACTCCGAAAGAGGTTCGACTGGCCGTATCGAACAAAACGACCGAGTTTATCCGCTACAAACTCAATCACGCATTCGCACTGCACTACTTTCTGAACTCCTGGTAGAGGAAAGAAGAGGAGGAGCTATTCCTCGTCCCAGTCGGCCCGCCAACTCTGAAAACAGAGATGCGAAGCGTACTTGATCAAACTGTCCGGTCCCGGCCGGGAAAGCACATCCGGCGGATAGAGTACGATTCCCTCTTCGAGGACTTGATAGACCGGATCGTAGCGATAGCCGAACCGGTCGAACGCAATGTGGGTCATGATGCGCGGCAACATCACCGTTCCGATATAGTCCCGATCGTCGCAAAAATGGAGTCCCTCGTAATGGTCGAGACAGGCTTTGATGAACGGATGTCCCTTCTCCGCCCCGATTACGGCTGCTTCGATGCCCAATCCTTCGGTATCATTCAAATCGTCCTCCCGCTTCAGCGAATCATAGAACATCCGTGTGTGAAACTCCTTGGAAGAGAAACAGCGATGCTCCAAAAACGGATCGAGCGACCGATGGACAAAGACGTCCGAATCGAGATAAATTCCTCCGTAATGGTACAAAGCCCACAGCCGGATATAATCGGCCGCAAAGGCCCAACGCCGTGCCGCACAAGCCTCCCGGACATAAGGCACCGACTCTATGTCGAAACTCTCCTGATCCCAGATCGCAATTTCATAATCGATCAAATGGCGCTTCCACGAGGCCATACACCGTTCGACTTTCAACGGCCGTTCCTCTCCGCTGAGCCAGCAGAAATGAATCAGTTTCGGAATAGACATGCTCGTAAATATTTACGTAAATTTACGAAAAATCCCCGTTGCCGTTCGGAGGTGGGATGGATGGGGCTGCGAACGGCGACGGGGAAAGGTTAACTAACTATTTCATTAAAGTTTCATCTCGAATACTTTGATGTCTTTAACAACATAGTCTTTCAACTTTTCATAGAGTTGCGGTCCTAACGGTAAGTTCTCTTCATCTTGTAACTGATAGAATTCCAAACTCTGATACCGCAAAGGCGGGACAAAAGTAACAAGTAATATGTAATAGGGTTCATGTTGTATTCTTTTTAAATTAATCTCTTCTTCTTTCTCATAGTATAAAGAAGCAGACTTAACCAAGTATTTTTCTTCTTCTTTGGTCGGCCAGTCTCCCGTATCACTAAAAAGCAGCCAACCGACCGGTAACTGTGCTTTCCATTCGTCCAATACATTGGCGAACGGCTGCCCGATAAATCGGGCTTTCCCCTCCACAAAGTTTTTTTTGACGTAGATCACGGTATCTCCGCCGCACTCGGCCAGGGTTGTTTTTTGCTGAGCCTGAGCTGCGGTGGCGGCAAAGACGGCAAACAACAGTAAAATTAACAGGCGTTTCATGGCTTTTGAATTTACGAAAAATCCCCGTCGCCGTTCAAGAAGTGGGATGGGTCTACGAACGGCGCCGGGGAAAATCTAAACTATTATTTCATCTCACATACAGTGATGTTTTTGACGATATAGTTCTTTAACTTTTCATAAAGCTGAGGTCCCAACTGGGAATTTTCTTCCTCTTGTATTCTCCAAAATTCCATAATCTGATACGGAAAAGGAGGAACGAAAGAAATACTTAATCTGTAATACGATTCATGCCTTGTTCCTCTTGAATTTGTTTCCTGTTCCGTATTATAATACAAAGAAGCAGACCTAACCAAGTATCTTTCTTCGGCTTTGGTCGGCCAACTTCCTGTATCACCAAAAACGAGTTGTCCAACCGGCAGTTGTGCTTTCCATTCGTCCAATACTTTGGAGAACGGCTGTCCGACGAATTCCGCCTTGCGGTCGTCGAATGCTTTCCGAAGGAAAAGAACAGTATCTCCACCGCAGTCGGACAAGTTCACTTTCTGTTGTGCCTGAACCGCGGTTCCTGTCAATACTGTTAACAGGATTGAAATAATAAATCTTTTCATGGTGTGAAACTTTAAACGTGTTACATTATTGGCACCGGGTCGGATAATAGTTGTTTTTGGCGTCTTTTGCTACCCCCAATGCCTCGAAAGTAGTCTGATTTTTTGTCTTGCGCAAAAGCATAATTCCGGCATCGGCCCGACTCAATACATAAGCCATCGTCGCACAATCTCGATCATATTCTTTTAATGCGCCCATTCGGATAGCTCCTGTTTCCCAATATCCTCCTGCTGGCGTATCTTCGGCAAACATGGAAGTTCCTTTCGGAATCGGATTAGCTGCCGCGAATGCCTTCGCTTTGGCCGGATCTGTAACTTGCAAGCAATATACAATATCTCCGACGACCACATAATTAGCTTGAAGATTGTTATTCCCTTCGGCTAATTGCAGTCCCAGTTCCACTGCATCCGAAGGAGACGGCGGTGTCGGATGCCCTGTTGGATGACTGTGAATGATAGCGATGTTTTTATCACTGTTTTCAACTGTAATAAAATCATTCGGCCCCTCAGCGGAACAAATGTTTCCAAAATAAGTATCATTTGACTCGAAAAAAGTTTTCATTACCATGGCATGTTCAACCGTTGGATTATTTTTTACGGTTTGTAAAAAATCGTTATAGGTTGGAGAGCCATAATAGGATGATGGAAGCTGTTTCATGATACCATACAAGTTATTTGCCGCGGTCTTGACTTCCGACTTATTTCCGCTACAGTCGTCTTTAAACTGAGTCGGTTTCCCTTGCGTCGTAGTCGTGGTACCGACTCCGCCTCCTCCTCCGCCTGAGTTGATTATCGGGGTGCGATAGGGCGGCAGATCGATCGGATTAGGATTCGGCAGACCCGTCGGACGAGACGGCTGGATGGTAATCGTAATATGCCAAGGCCTGTTTTGCGAAGCTGTCACAGTGACCTCGTCGGCAATCAAGGGGTCCTCCTGATCGCCCTTGAACCGGGCTGACAGGCCCTGAATCGAAACCGGCCCTGTCAGATCGTCCATTACCGTGGCCACGCTGTCCGCATTCTCCGGTGTGATCTGCGGGAAATAGGCGTGGCGCGTCGGCTGACCCTCCCGGTAGCTCGTCGCCGCCACCAGCTCGCCCCGCAACGTCTGATAGAACACGAACCCCGAGAAACGACCCTTGGAGCCCGCATACCGGAACTCTTTCTCGATGTTTTTTTGCCGGGCATAGTGCTCCGGGGTCGGAACGATCGTGGCGATGTAGCAGAACGCTTCGTATTCCTCGGTCTCCCTCCATTTCTTCACCACCAGCTTTTGGGTAGCCTCCACCCGTTGGCGAACGGTGTCGCCCCGTTCGTTCAGCCGGTCGAACACGGCCACGAAGACGAACCGTGGATCGATCGGCACGTCGGCGCCGTCCATCTCCCGGTTGGCCCCGATGCGCGCCTTGTCCCACAGCGGGGTAAAGTCGCCCGGCATCAGGCCCGTCGGCCGATCGGCCGAGAGTTTGGTGCGGTAAGGCAGCGTCTCCGCGTACTGGTACTCGAAGAAGTCCCGGGCCTCGGCCACCGTCAGGGTCGGTTCGACGGCTCCGGGATCTTCTCCCCCGATCCGTTCGCGCTGGCAGGCCCAGATGATGGTCCCCGCCACAGCGGCCGACAAGCCGTACAAAAGTAGTTTGTGTTTCATACTGCGATAAATTTAGTGAATAGCTCCATCCCACTTAAATTCACGCAAAACACGACATAAATGTACGAAAAAACAACCGGCGGTCCAACCCTTTTCACTGATTTTTTCGGCAAAAAAAGAAGGGTGGCGGCGGGTACAATAACCCGCCGGGGGCTAGGGCCTGGAAATCAGACTTTCAGCCGGTTTCCGGCGGGGTCCGTAATAGTGTGTTTTATACAATAAGTAACGATTTAACGAGCTGTTTGATAGCATTTTGCAGGGTAAATCATTATATTTGCAGGGAGTCGGCCGCACGGGCCGTTACGAGGAGTGGCCTATGGAATATATGTATGCCCATGTGTCGATCGATTGCGTGGTGTTCGGTTTCGACGGAAAGGAACTGAACGTCCTGTTGATCGAAAAAGAGGGGGCGTCGGACCTGAAACTCCCCGGAAGCCTGATCTTCCAGCAGGAAGATACCGATAGTGCGGCCCAGCGCGTATTTGGGTCGGCGGGCGTATGCCCCATGCCCGGCCGGAAATCCGATCGAACAGGAATAAAAAATAGACTCTCTCTATGAGAACGCTACTGCTGTCCGCCTTTTTGTGTGCGGCGATTGGCGGCTGGAAACGTCCGATCGCGGTGCGGATAGCCCGGGAACGGTCGCGGCGGCGCATCGAAGAAAAAGAGAGCGGGTTACAACACACACGTTGTAACCCGCTCGCATTTGTTTCTTAGCCTGTTGTCAGATGTCGCAGGTCAGCCGGACGATCCACCACAGGATCACGGCGACCAAAACGCCGATCGTAAAACGGGGACCGAACAGGGCGTGATAGAAACGCGGGAATCGGTTCCGCCCCGCCTGTGCGAGGTACAACACCGGAACGACCGGAATCATGACCACTAACAAGGCGTTGTACCTCCACGCGCTCGAGATGTCGAGGCGGATCAGGGAGTGGATGGCCCGTTGAGCCCCGCATCCCGGACATCTCAGCCCCGTGAGCGCGTAAAACGGACACTTCGGAAACAGATTCGACCGTTCCGGATCATAAGTGCCGTAAAGGAAAAGCAGGAGCAGCAAACCGACGGTACCTGCGCCCCACAGTACGGCTCTCCGGCCGCTGCCCAGGTTGCGCATCTTTGCGGTCTAATCGATTTCGATTCCGCTGGCTGCCGCGATGAGCAGGAACACGAAATAAATCAACCCGAATGCCAACCCGGAATAAAAGCTGATATTGACATAGGTTTTCGCTTGTCGCCCGGCGGCCTCTGCCTCCTGGTACCGTCCCGCGGCAAACAGCGAACTGACCTTCCCGGCCTGGACGATGCCGGCGATGCCGAACGGCAGACAGCAGAACAACGTAACCAGAATCGATTCGGTTAAGTAGTTCTTCGGACAGACAGCCGGCTGCGGCTGAGTTTGCTGCAGGATCGGTTGCGGCTGGACCTGAGGCGTCGTGGCCGGATATTCGGTGTTGGCGGCGGACTTACAGCCGCAGCTCGGGCAAAAGTTGGCGGTGGAGGGGAGTTCCGCGCCACAATGGGAACAAAACATAGCTCGTTGGTATAAGTGGTTAGTGCGTGCCGTCTGCAGACTCTCGTCCGGCGCCGCGCGAAAGAACGATGGTTCGTCTCTCTCCTGCAAAGATAGAAACCGGAATCTGAAAACGCAATTTTTGAACACGGGTCTTTAGCTACGAGCGGGTACCGCTCCTTCTGCCTTCGTTTCCCTCGCTTTGCCTCGGCCAAGTCTGCAAACGTTCTTTGTGCAGGAGGGTACTGCCGCTTTTTGGAAAAAGCGGCACCAAAAACTTTTGAGCTAGCATACGCTAT
>CAJTNK010000002.1 GCA_910577885.1 uncultured Rikenella sp. | reverse complement strand
TCTTTTAGGCGCGCTTAATGCAAGCTAAAACTCAGACGCGCCCAAAAAGAATCCCACCCCAATGAAACGGGGCAGACACTGTACCGAGATAGAGTTAGGATGCGATAGCATCCGCGGAAGTCTTTTGGGTCCCTTTTCTTCAGAAAAGGGACAGTACCCTCCAACCCAAAGACCGTTTACACATTAGCCGAAGCAGCGTGAGGAAACTGAAGTTAACAAGCGGCAGTCCCAGCTTGTAGCCAAGGATCGATTATTAGAGAATAGAATGAAAAAAGATGAATGGAGATGAGGAGAGTAGAGATAATGGATACGACCCTCAGGGACGGGGAACAGACTTCCGGTGTTTCGTTTGCGCCGCAGGAGAAGTTGAGTCTTGCGCGGTTGTTGTTGACCGAGTTGCGGGTCGACCGGATCGAGGTTGCTTCGGCCCGGGTGAGCGAGGGTGAGCGGCGGGCGGTCTGTAAGATCATGGAGTGGGGGCAGAAGAGCGGCTATTTGGATCGGATCGAGGTGCTCGGATTTGTGGATGGAGGTGTTTCGTTGCGGTGGATTGCCGAGTGCGGCGGTCGGGTCGTGAACCTGCTGACCAAGGGGTCGGAGAAGCATTGTACGTATCAGTTGCGGAAGACGCTGGAGGAGCATGTGGCGGATATTCGGCGGGACGTGTTGGCGGCGGAGGAGGCGGGGATCGGGGTGAATCTCTATTTGGAGGATTGGTCGAACGGGATGAGGCATTCGCCGGAGTATGTTTATCGGATGGTGGATGCTTTGCGGGGTCTGCCCATTCGTCGGTTCATGCTGCCGGATACGCTCGGGATTTTCGAACCGTGGGAGTGTTACGAGGCGTGTCGGGCGATGGTGGAGCGTTATCCGGAGCTGCGGTTCGACTTCCATGCCCACAACGACTACGACCTGGCGGTGGCCAATACGGTGGCGGCCGTGCGAGCGGGGATTCAGGGGGTGCATACGACGGTCAACGGGTTGGGCGAGCGGGCCGGGAATGCGCCGCTCTCGTCGGTTATCGCCGCTTTGCGGGACCATCTGAAAGCAGAACTGGCTGTCGACGAGGGGCGGACCAATCAGGTGGCGACGGTGGTGGAGAGCTATTCCGGCATCCGGATTCCGGCCAACAAACCGGTCATCGGCGAGAATGTCTTTACGCAGTGTGCCGGGATTCATGCCGACGGGGATAATAAGAACAATCTCTACTTCAATGACTTGCTTCCGGAGCGGTTCGGCCGGACGCGGCAGTATGCGTTGGGGAAGAGTTCCGGAAAGGCCAATATCCGGAAGAATCTCGAAATGTTGGGGATCGAGTTGGACGAGGCTTCGATGACGCGCGTGACGCAATACATCGTCGAACTGGGGGATCGAAAGGAGATTGTGACGGCAGAGGACTTGCCCTACATCGTCTCGGACCTCCTCGGGAGCGCGGGCGACGGTCAGGCCGAGGCGGTGCGGATCTTGAACTACTCGCTTTCGGTGGCGCAGGGGCTGCGCCCGGTGGCTACGGTGAAGATGGAGATTCATGGCCAAAGCTATCAGCAGACTTCGGCGGGGGACGGTCAGTACGATGCGTTCGTGTCTGCGGTGCGGGCGATCTACAAGGAACAGCTGGGGCGTGAGTTTCCGACGTTGGCCGACTACTCGGTGAGCATTCCGCCGGGGGGGCGGACGGATGCTTTCGTGCAGACGCTCATCACGTGGGAACAGGACGGTGTGCGGTTCAAGACCCGGGGGTTGGATGCTGACCAGACGCTTGCGGCGATCAAGGCGACGATCAAGATGCTCAATAAGATAGAAACCAAGTGTTAACCAGATAAAGAAACGGAACTAAAAAAGATCATGAATTTGAACATTGCGTTGTTGCCCGGCGACGGCATCGGGCCGGAAATCGTGGGCGAGGCGGTGAAAGTGTTGGACGCCGTGGGGGCGAAGTACGGCCACCGGTTTACGTATCGCAAGGGGCTGGTAGGGGCTTGTGCGATCGATGCGACGGGAGACCCGTACCCGGCCGAAACGCATGCGATTTGTCGTGAAGCCGGGGTGGTGCTTTTCGGGGCGATCGGCGATCCGAAGTATGACAACGACCCTTCGGCCAAGGTGCGACCGGAACAGGGGCTGTTGCGGATGCGGAAATCGTTGGGGTTGTTCGCCAACGTGCGGCCGCTGGTGGTTTTCGACTCGCTGGTCGAACGCTCGCCGCTCAAGGCCGATCGGGTGCGGGGAGCGGATTTCGTCTGTATTCGCGAGCTGACGGGAGGGATGTACTTCGGACGGCCTCAGGGACGGAGTGAGGATGGGAATACGGCGTATGATACGTGCGTTTATTCGCGCGAGGAGGTCGAACGGATCCTTCGGGTGGCTTTCGAACAGGCCCGGAAGCGGCGCAAATTGCTCACGGTGGTCGACAAGGCCAATGTCATTGCCACTTCGCGGCTGTGGCGGCAGATTGCTAAAGAGATGGCGCCGCAGTATCCGGATGTGCAGGTGGATTACATGTTCGTGGATAACGCTGCGATGCAGATTATCCAACGGCCGACGTATTTCGATGTCCTGGTGACCGAAAATCTGTTCGGAGATATTCTGACCGACGAGTCGAGCGTGATTAGCGGCTCGCTGGGGCTGTTGCCGTCGGCGTCGTTGGGTGCCGAGGTGGCTTTGTTCGAACCGATCCACGGCTCGTATCCGCAGGCGGCCGGCAAGAATATCGCTAACCCGATGGCGACGATTCTCAGTGCGGCCATGCTCTTGGAGCATGTGGGGCTCGCGAAAGAGGGAGCGGCTGTGCGGGGGGCGGTCGAACGGGCTATTGCCGAGGGGGTGGTGACGGAGGATCTGATCGATCCTTCGGCGACGGGGCAAAAGGCTTGTACGACGACTCAGGTCGGGGATTTCGTAGCTTCGAACATCTAATCCTTATATAATAAAGGAAGCCTTTTTCTCTCGTGCGTTTTTTTCGTCGCGGGAGTTTGTTTAGGGGACGTGCCGGATTCGCGATTTGTTTTGCGAGTCCGGTTTTTTTGGGGGGAATTCGCTGCCGGAAGGCCCATGCCGGGTTTCTCTTCCGCCAGACCCCAGCGATGCGTAGCATCGCCGGCTCACCGCGAGGCCCCGTTGGGGCTTTTGTCGGGGTTCTCTCGACCTTAGTAGGCGGCACCCTGACGGACTCAAGAGAATAAGCGGTGAAAAATCCGTACTCCCTCCCAAGAAACGCGAATTTTGCACGGTATTTGTTATGATTAACTGTCAGTAAACAAATTATAAAAACAGAGACAACCATGAAAAGATTGATTCTTAGTTTGTTAGTCGGCTTCGCGTTGTGTGCTACGGCCTGCGCCGACTCGAAACCGGCCGTGATTCGGACCGCCGACCTGCCTGCTACGGCACAGAGTTTCTTGAAGAAACATTTTTCGACCCTGACCGTCAATCAGGTGACTGTCGAAAACAAATTCTTCGGCAAGGAGTATGAAGTCAAACTCGCCGGCGGCGGCGAGATCGAGTTCGACAAGAACGGCGTCTGGACCAAGATCGACTGCCAGCGGAACGCCATTCCCGAGTCGGCGCTTCCGTCCAAGATCCTCCAGTACGTTCAGCAGAACTACCCGAACCACTTCATCTCGTCCATCGAGTTGGAAGACAACGGCGGGTATGATGTCGAAGTGCGGAGCATCGACCTGAAGCACGATTTGGACCTGGAGTTCGACAGTCGGTACGAGTTCCTGCGGATCGATTGATCGCGCGGTATCCGGTAAGAATCCCGACGGACATCGGGACCGGAGGCGAGGAGCGTTTCATGAAACGCTCCTCGCCTCCGTGTCGTTCGAACGGCTCCGAAAAACGCCTTTTCGATCCCCGAACCCCGGAAAATCCGGAATAAATATTATCTTTGACAGTTAAAACACAAGAAGTTCGCTATGCGTATCCAAACCTTGAAACGAATGTTGCCGCTCGTGGCCGTGCTGTTGCTCGGGCCGGCGATTCGTCATACCGCGTCGGCCCAGGGGTTCTACTGGGGGCCGCGGGCCGGGCTCAACGTGAGCTCGATCACCAAAACCACCTATGCCAAGGCACGGGCCAGAGCCAATTTCGGGATGATGGCCGGCTACAAAATCAACGACCTGATCGGCTTGCAGGTCGAGGCGCTGTACTCCATGCAAGGGAGCAAGATGACAAACAAGAACGATGTCTTCTCGTATAACTACATCAAAATCCCGCTACTGGCCAAGGTTTTCCTGATCGGCGGGCTGAATATCGAAGCGGGGGTGTCGTTCGACTGGCTCGTGCGGGCACAGCATAAGTGGACCAGCGACTCGTACGATGCGGACCAAAATCTTACGAAGATCGACCACAGCGAAAACTTGCTGAAAGACAGTCGGCGGTTCGACTTCTCGATACCGATGGGGATCAACTACCAGTTCTCCAAGCTCTTCGATATCGGGGTGCGGTATGACATCTCGACCATTCGGACCTCAGAAGACTCGAAAGACCGGGCCAAGAACAGCAACTGGTCGGTGAGTGTCGGGCTGCGGTTCTGACGGGATTTTTTGAGGGGCGCGGGGATTTTGACTAACACGGGGCGCGCAGGGATTTTGACCAACGCGGAGGCGCAGGGAAAGATTTTTTACACACAAAAACAAGGATTTCTATGAAAAAGATATGGGT
This sequence comes from uncultured Rikenella sp., assembly GCA_910577885.1. Classification (GTDB taxonomy): domain Bacteria; phylum Bacteroidota; class Bacteroidia; order Bacteroidales; family Rikenellaceae; genus Rikenella. Next base: position 81,698 of record CAJTNK010000002.1, on the reverse strand, counting down.
CGGCCTGATGTTCGCCGGATTGTTTTTTACCGCTTGCAGCGGCGGCCGGGGGCGTGTGACGGTCAGCATCGAAGGGCTGGCGGACGACAGCCTGATTTGCTCCTACTTTACGCCGGCTACCATTCGCGAGCGGGAGGAGGTGACCACACTCTTTGTCGGAGGCGAAAAACACGGCGAGAAGACCGAGTTTTCGATCGACCTGCCGGAAGACGGACATTTGTATCGGATTTTCCTGGCGCCGCAGAGCTTCCGGGGCGACGGACCGAAGCAGGGCATGGAACTCTACTTGGGGCCGGGTGAGCGGATCGCCGTCCGGGCGACGTACGATCCGAAGAGTCGGGTGATTGAATACACCTTGGCCGGTTCGGAGGCTCAGCAGCGGTGGCGCGACGATGAACAGAAGCTCGAGCCGCTCCGCCTGCAGCTCGAAATGCTGGGGAGAACGGCCCGGATGATCTCGCCCTACCGGCGCAACGACAGCGATACGGTGATGCGCGAGATGCAGCGCCTCTCGGACAGTATCCAACGCCACAAGGAGGCGTACATTGCGGCCCATCCGGCTGATCCGGCTTCGGCCTACCACTTGATCTCGCTGCCGAATGCCGAACGCTTCGACAGCTTGTACCGGACGCTCGATCCGGCGGTGCAACAGGGCGTTTTGCGCGAGTGGATGGATCTTCAGTTGGAGTTCCTGGCCAAGCAGTCGGCGACGGAACAGGCTCGCGAGGCGGTTGTCGAGGGGGGCTCGGCACCGGATTTCACGCTGCCGAATCGGACGGGTGGGGACTTTACCTTGTCGTCGCTCTATGGCACGGGGAAATATATCGTCCTGGACTTTTGGGGGACGTGGTGCGGCTGGTGCATGAAGGGGATGCCGGCCATGAAGCAGGCTTACGAAAAGCACCGGGGGGCGGTCGAGTTCGTCGGTATCGATTGCGGCGATAAGGAGGAGGTGTGGCGGGCGACCGTCGAAAAACAGCAGCTTCCTTGGATCAACGTACGTGCGGCGGATGATGAGATTTTGGTTCGCTTTGGCATTGAGGGTTTTCCGACGAAGATGATTCTCGATCCGTCGGGCAAGATCGTCGCTCGCTATACGGGCGAGGATCCGGCCTTTTACACCACCCTCGACTCGCTCGTGGGTAGAAGTAGAAGGGCAGTTCCAGCTCGTCGGGATAGCTCGACCCGCGCGCGACTGCTGGAGTAGGAAGTTGGCCAAACAATTTTCATTGTTTGGCCAACTTCCGCCAGCGCGCGGGCAAAGACTGTTTTCTCGCCCGAATGGCCAGTACCGAGTGCCGGGAGGCACCGGCTCGCCGCCGGGGGTGGCGTCGGCCGCCCGTCTCTTCGAGACGGCTGTGTGGGAAAAGGCGCGCGGACAATGACCGTTTTTCTCGCCCGGTAGGCTCGGTACCCGAAGGCTGGGTTTTTCGTTGCAAAGCCCGCTGGCGGCAACTCGCAGGCTTCGGCCCGGTTCGCTCGCCCGGGCGGCGGGTGATAATATAGTACACACACAAAGTAGTATATCATAGAGTCATGCAGTTTACAGCAGAGATGATTGCCGGTTACCTCGGCGGGGCGGTCGACGGCCGGCCGGAAGCAGCGGTCGGAGCCGTCGCCAAAATCGAAGAAGCCAAGCAGGGAGATCTCGTCTTCCTCTCGAATCCGAAATACGAAGAGCATATTTATCATACCGGGGCGACGATTGCCATCGTCAACCGGGAGTTCGAACCCCAGCAGGCGTTGCCCGAAGGATTGACGCTGGTGAAGGTCGACAATGCTTATAAGGCGTTTGCGTCGTTGCTCGACCTGTATGTGGCCAACAAACCCCGAAAACAGGGGATCAGTTCGCTGGCTTTTGTTCATCCGACTGCGACGGTGGGGGCCGATGTCTATATCGGCGAGTATGCGGTGGTGGGTGAGTATGCGACGGTGGGCGACGGGGCCGAGATCTGGCCGCAGGTCTATGTCGGTGACCGGGTGCGGGTCGGGGCCGGAGCGAAACTCTATCCGGGGGTCAAGGTCTACGAAGATTGCGTGGTCGGCGACCGGGTGACGGTCCACGGCGGAACGGTGATCGGCGGCGACGGCTTCGGATTCGCGCCGACCGAAGAGGGTACGTTCCAGAAGATTCCGCAGATCGGGAATGTCGTTATCGAAGAGGATGTGGAGATCGGGTCGAACTGTGCGATCGACCGGGCGACGATGGGTTCGACACGGATCTGTCGCGGGGCGAAGCTCGACAACCTGATTCAGGTGGCTCACAACGTGGTGATCGGGCAGAGCACGGTGATGGCGGCGCAGGTCGGTATCGCGGGGTCTACGAAGGTGGGGAGCCATGTGATGATGGGCGGTCAGGTGGGGGTGGTCGGTCACATCACGATTGCGGACGGGGTCAAGATCGGCTCGCAGTCGGGGATCCCGAACAATATTCTGACGCCGGGGGTGACTGTCTTCGGCTCGCCTGCCTATCCGGGGCTCGAAGGACACCGCATCCAAGCCTCTGTCAAACAGCTCCCCGAACTCCGTAAACAGGTCGCGGAACTCAAAAAACAAATCCAAAACCTCCAAACCAAACTCGATTCCATCACCCAATAAATCCTTCCCCTCCCTCACTCGCTGTTTGGCCAAGTGTGCAATCGGTCTTTGGCTACGGTATAGAACTGTTCTTTTTACTTTCGCTTCTCTCGTATTGCTTTCGTGTAGTTTGCGAACCGTGCTTGGTGAACCGTATGGAACTGTTCTTTTTGTGAACAAAAAGAACCAAAAAAACTTTAGCACGCATCCCGTTGGGATGCTTTGGCCGTGTCAGCCTCCTGCTTTGGGTGGGGCGTTCGGCGAGGCGCGTAATGCAATTACAACCTTAGCGCGCCCACGCCAAACGTCCCCACCCACAACCTGAGGACTGCGGAGCCTAAGGCGTAGCGTATGCTATCTGAAAGTCTTTTGGGTACCTTTTCTTCAGAAAAGGTACAGTACCCTCCAGCACAAAGAGCGATTAGCAGATTATACCGAGAAGTAACGCGAGGGGACTGAAGATAAAAGGTACAGTACCCTCCGGTTGTCAAACACGGTTTGTCAATAGCCGAAAGTAGGAGTAGGGGGGGTAATTAATTTTGTGTGATCTTGGAAATAGAGCGATTATTTCGGGAGAATATACGGGAGATGGCTCCGTATTCGACGGCTCGCGACGAGTATGACGGCGAGTTGGGGATCTATCTGGATGCCAATGAGAATCCGTTCGAGAATGGGTTCAATCGGTATCCCGATCCGCACAACCGGCGGATTCGCGAGCGGGTGGCCGAGCGGCGGGGAGTGGCGTCCGATCGTATTTTTGTCGGCGGGAACGGCAGTGACGAGCCTATCGACCTTCTGTTTCGCGTTTTTTGCGAGCCGCGCAGGGACCAGGCGCTGGCCATTGCGCCGAGCTACGGGATGTATCGGGTGGCTGCGGCGACGAACGATGTGCAGCTGACGGAAGTTCCGCTGACCGAGGATTTTGAGCTCGACGCCGACCGATTTTTGGCCGCGGCGACGCCACGGACCAAGCTGGCTTTTCTCTGTTCGCCGAACAATCCGTCGGCCAATCTGCTCGATCCCGAGCAGGTGGAGCGGGTGATCCGTGGTTTCGGCGGAGTGGTGGTGCTCGACGAGGCCTATATCGATTTCGCGGAGCATGAGGGGTTTCTGCCGCGGCTGGCGGAGTTCCCGAACCTGGTGGTGCTCCGGACGTTGTCCAAGGCGTGGGGGATGGCCGGCATTCGGATCGGCTTTGCCTTCGCAGCGCCGGAGATTGTCGGGGCCATGGAGCGGATCAAATACCCGTATTCGGTGAATGTCGTTACCGAACGTCTCGTTTTGCAGGAACTCGAGCGCGAGGCGGTGCGCAGGGAGCAGATCGGGATTCTGGTGCGGGAGCGCGACAGGTTGGTCGAGGCTCTGGAACGGCTGCCGATGGTGAGGCGGGTCTACCGGTCGGATGCGAACTTTGTGCTGGTGCGGGTGGACGAGCCGAGGGCGGTTTACGGACGGTTGATCGAACGGGGGATCATTGTTCGGGACCGGTCGCAGATCCCGGGATGCGAAGGGTGTTTGCGGCTGACGGTCGGGACGCCGGACGAAAACGCCGCCTTGATCGACGCTTTGACCCGGTTGCATGAGCCTGTCTCCAACTCCGGTGCCTCTTCTTTGGCGGCGGTGCGGCCGGCGGCGACGATGAGTAGCGCCCGCCGGGCGACGGTGGTGCGCCGGAGCCGGGAAACGGACATCTCGGTGACGCTCGCCCTGGACCCAGCGTCGGGCGAAGAGTCGAGCATGGCGACCGGCTTGGGATTCTTCGACCACATGCTCGAACAAATCGTCCACCACGGCGGATTTTCCCTGCGGCTTTCCGTGCAGGGCGACCTCGGGGTCGACGAACACCACACGATCGAAGATACGGCCTTGGTGCTGGGCGAGGCCTTCCGTCTGGCTTTGGGAGACAAACGCGGCCTCGGACGCTACGGCTTCGCCTTGCCGATGGACGAAAGTCGAGCCCTGGTGCTGCTCGACTTCGGCGGACGAATCGCCACCCGCTGGGAGGTCAAACTCCGCCGAGAACGAATCGGACAGGTCCCTACCGAAATGTTCGAACACTTCTTCGACTCTTTCGCCCAGGCGGCGCGCTGCAACCTCCATATCGTGGCGCGGGGCCGAAACGAACACCACAAGGTCGAAGCGATCTTCAAGGCTTTTGCACGGGCCTTGCGAATGGCGGTCGAACGAAAACCGCTCGACTTCAACCTGCCTTCCTCTAAAGGATTACTTTAAATCACATACTTTTATTCAATACTCTCTTCTTTAGCTACGAGCAGGAACTGTTCTTTTTGTGAACAAAAAGAACCAAAAAAACTTTAGCACGCATCCCTTTGGGATGCTTTGGCCGTGTCTGCCTCGTGCTTTGGGTGGGGATTCTTTTTGGGCGCGCCTAAGTTTTAGCTCGCATGAAGCGCGCCCAAAAGAACCCCACCCATAATCCTAAGGATTGCGGAGCCTAAGGCATAGCGTATGCTATCTGAAAGTCTTTTGGGTCCCTTTTCTTCAGAAAAGGGACAGTACCCTCCTGTCGCCAAAGACCAGTATGGAATAAAAAAAGTAGGGGTGAAAAAATAACATTGAAGAAGCGAATGATACGTATAGCGTTGCAGTCGAAAGGTCGGCTGAATGAAGAGAGCATCGAGTTGTTGCGCGAGGCCGGTATCGGTTTCGAGTCGAGCAAGCGGAAGTTGTTGGCTCGGTCGGAGGATTTTCCGGTGGAGATTCTGTATTTGCGGGACGACGATATTCCGCATGCCGTGGAGCGTGGAGTGGCGGATCTCGGGATCGTGGGGTTGAACGAGTACGAGGAGCGGGAGTGCGGGGCTGCGATCGTTCACCGGCTCGGGTTCGGGAAGTGTCGTTTGTCGTTGGCCGTGCCGAAGGGAGAGGCTTATACGGATGCGACCTATTTTGCGGGGAAGCGGATTGCGACGTCGTACCCGGTGATTCTGCGGAAGTACTTGGCGGAGAAGCAGATCGGGGCTGAGATCGAGGAGATTGCCGGTTCGGTGGAGATTGCGCCGGCGGTGGGGCTGGCGGATGCGATTTTCGATATCGTCAGCAGCGGTGGGACGTTGGTTTCCAACGGGTTGAAAGAGGTCGAAGTGGCCATGCACTCGGAGGCGGTGTTGATTGCCACGCGCGAGTTGTCGGCCCAGAAACAGGCGTTGTTGGACCAGTTGTTGTTCCGCATCGAGGCCGTGGAGCGGAGCCGGGGCAAGAAGTATATCCTGATGAACCTGCCCACGGACCGGATTGCGGATGCGGCGGCGATTTTGCCGGGGGTGAAGAGTCCGACCATTCTGCCGCTGGCGGAGCCGGGGTGGAGTTCGATGCACGCGGTGGTGGACGAACGGGAGTTGTGGCGGAAGATCGAACGGCTCAAGGAGATCGGGGCGGAGGATATCCTGGTGTTGGCGCTGGAAAAAATGATTTTGTAACAAATTGGGGGTCAGGGGGATGAAAATTTACAGCGAACCGGCGCGCGAGGAGTGGGACGAGCTCCTCGCGCGGCCGTTGCAAGAGGAGACCGCGGAGGTTCGGCGGCGGGTGGAGAGCATCGTCGAACGGGTCCGCGAGGACGGGGATGCGGCTTTGCGGGAGCTGGCCGACCAGTTCGACGGCGTGCGGCTCACGGGGCTGGAGGTCGACGAACGGGAGTTCCAGGAGGCCGAAAGAAGGGTGGACGAGGCGCTCAAAGAGGCGATCCGACAGGCGTTCGACCACGTGGCGGCGTTTCACCGGGCGCAACGTATGGAGCCGGTGCGGGTCGAGACCATGCCGGGGGTGGAGTGCTGTCAGCGGAGTGTGCCGATCGGACGGGTGGGACTCTACGTGCCGGGCGGGAGTGCGCCGCTGTTTTCGACGGTCCTGATGCTGGCCGTGCCGGCGCGTATCGCGGGGTGTCGCGAGGTGACCCTCTGCACGCCGCCGCGGCGGGACGGGTCGGTGGCTCCGGAGATTCTCTGGACCGCGCGGCTCTGTGGCGTGAAACGCGTCTTCAAGGTCGGCGGAGCGCAGGCGGTGGCCGCGATGGCTTTCGGAACCGAGAGCGTACCGAAGGTGGACAAGATTTTCGGGCCTGGGAACCGCTATGTCACGGCGGCCAAACAGCTGTTGGGGCTGAGCGCCGTGGCGATCGACATGCCGGCGGGTCCGTCGGAGGTGCTGGTGCTGGCCGACGACACGGCATGGGCCGAGTTCGTGGCGGCCGATCTTTTGTCGCAGGCCGAACACGGACCCGACAGCCAGGCGATGTTGATTACCACCTCGGCCGCCCTGGCCGTGGCTGTCGCCTCGGAGGTCGACCGGCAGCTGGCCGGCCTCCCGCGGGCGGAGATCGCCACGCGCGCGTTGGCCGAAAGCCGCATCGTCGTTGTCCGCTCGGAGGCTGAAATGGTCGAGCTGGCCAACCGCTATGCGGCGGAACACCTGATCGTCGAAACGGCCCGACCGGAGGCCGTGGCCGAGCGCATCGAACAGGCCGGGAGCATCTTTCTGGGCCACTACTCGCCCGAAAGTGCGGGGGACTACGCCTCGGGGACCAACCACACGCTGCCCACCAGCGGATGGGCAGCAGCCTACAGCGGCGTGAATCTGGACAGCTTCTGCAAAAAAATCACCCTCCAACGCCTCACCCCGGAGGGATTGCAACGACTCGGACCCATCGTCGAACGCATGGCACGGGCCGAAGGACTCGAAGCACATGCCCGGGCTGTGGCGGTCAGACTCGGCGAAAAATGCTGAAAAACGAGTTTTTCTGCCGATTTTCGCCGCCCCTGATAAAAAAATCGAAAGAAAATTTGCGAATCCGAGTTTTCTCACTACCTTTGTGTCATCGTTCGATGAGAAATCCTCCGCAACGTTTCGAAACACAGCGGATCTCGGATACACCTTTTTGCATGGGCCTTGTGCTTTTCGGGCAGACACCCCCGCCAACGTCTGCCACTCACGAAAATCATGAGGCCCATGCTTTTTCTATATGCTATTTCTTTTCAGGATCTTATAAGCTCATTCATTGGCTACGGGTCGGAACTGTTGCTTTTTACCTTCGTTTTCCTCGCGCCTTGCCTTGGCATAATATGCAAGCGGTCTTTGGCTACGTGCCGGGACTGCCGCTTTTTAACTTCGTTTTCCTCGCGCTACCTCGGCAAAGCCCGCAAGCGGTCTCTGCCCTCGGCACGCTGCTCGGTTGAAAAAAGCGGCACCAAAAACTTTTGAGCTAGCATACGCTATGCCTTAAGCTCCGCAAGCTAATGCTTTAAACCATTTGTTGGGTCGGGGTTTCCGGCGGGCGCAATTCTTTTCGAGGATAACCCGCGCCCGCCGAGAAATCCCCGGCCCAAAAGAAAGGACTCAAGGCTCTTGACTACGGCAGCCCATGGAATGCGAAGCATTCCCGAAAGTTTTTTTGGTTCTTTTTGTTCACAAAAAGAACAGTACCCTCCTGTTGCAAAACACGGTTTGCAAACTATACGAAAGCAAAACGAGGGGGAAGCGCAGTTAATAAAGAACAGTACCCTCCTGTTGCTAAGAATAGTTTCGAACAAGTCTTGAAGGAAATAGATAAAAGAAAAAAGGTGGGAAAATTGAGGGGAAATAGTATATTTGTAGTGTAGTTGCGTGAAGCAGCAGTCTGTAGTAAGGAATTTAAGGAGACAGAAAGCATAGATATGAAACCGACACTTTTGGTATTGGCGGCCGGTATGGGGTCGCGGTATGGATCGCTCAAGCAGATGGATGGCATTGGGCCGAATGGGGAAGCGATTATCGACTATTCGATTTATGACGCCATTCGGGCGGGGTTCGGGAAGGTGGTTTTTGTGATTCGGAACAGCTTTGGGGCGGAGTTCAAGGAGGTTTTCAATCCGGAACGGTTCGGACATAAGATTGACGTGGAGTATGTGTTTCAGGAACTGGACTCGGGGTTGCCGGAGGGGTATGCCGTGCCGGAGGGGAGGGAGAAGCCGTGGGGGACGAACCATGCGTTGATGATGGGCGGGGCGGTGATCGGAGAGCCGTTTGCGGTGATTAATGCCGATGACTTCTACGGGCAGGATGCCATTGCGCAGATGGGGCGTTACCTGGCGGCGTTGCCGGAGGGGGCTGAGGGGCAATATGCGATGGTGGGGTACGAGGTGTGCAAGACGCTGTCGGAGAATGGGACGGTGTCGCGCGGGGTGTGTACGATCGATGGGGAGGGGTACTTGGAGTCGATTGTGGAGCGGACGAAAATTATACGGGAGCCTTCCGGCGATGGAGGGGGGATCGTCTATATCGATGAGGCGTGTGGGAAGCATCCGTTGGCGGAGAATACGCCGGTGTCGATGAACTTGTTCGGGTTTACGCCCGACTATTTCAGACATTCGGTCGATTATTTCCGGCGGTTCTTGGACGAGGCGTTGGCGTCGGGGAACTTGAAAGCGGAATTCTTTATTCCGCTGCTGGTCAATAAGCTGGTGTCGGAGCGGGTGGCGAAACTCCGGGTGTTGCACACGACCAGTGATTGGTTCGGGGTGACTTATAAGGAGGACCGGCCGGGGACGGTGCGGCGGGTGGAGGATTTGATTGCCGCGGGGGTTTATCCGCGGCGGCTGTGGGGGGAGTAGCTTTTTTGGGGGGGGGCTTGTCGGGTAGACCAATAAGACGCCCTGTGGGCGCGCCCGCCCGGCGCACCCGTTGGGTGTTTTGCTGGGGTTCTCTCGGCCTTATTTAGGCCGCCGCCCGCGTAGGGCAGTCGTAGCTTGTTGCCGAGCCAACTCCAGCTTTCGAGTGCCGAGCGGTACCGCGCGACTGCTGGAGTAGGAAATGGATCGAACAACCGAGAGTTGTTTTGGCCAAGTTCCGCCAGCGTGCGGACAATGTAAGTTGCAACCGGCAGGCCAGCAAAACACCCTGTGGGTGCGCGCGCCACGCCTTAAGAGCGATTCAACTACTTCGGCGTAAGCCGGAATGGAGTATGAATCGCAAGGCGCGCGGTCCATGCAAATTTCGTCCGGCGGGCCAATCCCGCGTGTCGTGCAGCACAGGCACGTTGCCGCTCGAACCCAATAAATAAAACACCCAACGGGTGTGCCCGACAGAGATATATCGATTTACATAAAATTATCAGGATGAACGAGATCACGCAACAGGTATGGGGTTTCACGCCCGAGTCTTCCGCGGGGGGAGGGGAGAGCGGCGGGGGAGAGCCGGTGATTCTCTATACGATGACCAACGCGGCGGGGGCTCAGGTGAAGCTGACCAATTACGGGGCGGCGATTGTGGGGGTGACGGTGCCGGACCGGGAGGGGAGGATGGAGGATGTGGTGTTGGGGTATGGCCGGTGGCAGTCGTATGTGGCCGATGGACCGGCTATGGGGAAGAGCGTGGGGAGGTATGCCAACCGGATTGCCAAAGGCTCGTTTGCTTTGGATGGGGCTACGTATAGGTTGGCCATTAATAATGGACCCAATCACTTGCATGGCGGGCCGACCGGGTTTGCCAATCGGCTGTGGGAGGGACGGGTCGAGGGGGATCGGGTGGTGTTCGGCTACCGTTCTGCGGCGGGGGAGGAGGGCTATCCGGGGGATTTGTACGTAGAGGCGTGTTATGACTGGGGGGATGATAATCGGCTGGAGATCACCTATTATGCCAGGTTGGGTGAGGATACTGCTGCTTCCTCCACGATTGTCAATCTGACCAATCATGTCTATTTTAATCTGAATGGGCATGACGCGGGGTCGGTGTTGGAGCATACTTTGACTTTGAACGCATCGCGCTACCTGCCGACGGACCGGACGGCGATACCCTTGCCGCAAGGAGAGGCGCCGGCGCTGGTGGAGGGGACGCCGATGGACTTCCGGAGCGCACATAAAATCGGGGAACGTATCGGGGATACCTCTTTTCAGCAGTTGGAGTGGGGGAAAGGGTATGACCATTGTTGGGTGATCGATCCGGGGTTGACGGATGGGGTTCGTGCGGTGGCGGAGTTGTACTCGGAGGAGTCGGGGCGGTTTGTGGAGGTGGCCACGACGCAGCCGGGGATACAGATTTATACGGGAAACTGGCTCGCAGGCTCGCCGGAATCGAAAATGGCCGGTCATTTTTATGCCGACAGGGATGGGGTGGCGATGGAGTGCCAGGCCTTTCCGGACTCGCCCAATCGGAAGGATTTTCCGAGCGTGGTGTTGAGGGCTGGGGAGACTTATGAGCAGCATATTGTCTATCGGTTCGGAACGAAATAATCGAAACTCAAAATAAACCAAAATCAAGATGACTCAAACTCAACAGAAAAAAAACTATGCATTGCCTATTGCAATGATGTTCGCGCTCTTTGCGATGATTTCGTTTGTGACCGGTTTGACCAACCCGATTGGTGTGATTGTCAAGAACCAGTTTGCCGTGGCCAACTGGATGTCGCAGCTGGGTAATGCCGCGAACTTCATTGCTTATGCCTTTATGGGGATTCCCGCCGGGCTGCTGCTCCAGAAAATCGGATACAAAAAAACAGCCCTGCTGGCTATTGCTGTCGGTTTTATCGGTGTCGGTATCCAGTTCCTGTCGGGCGAGGCCGGTAGTTTCGGAGTATACCTTTGCGGGGCTTTTGTCTCCGGTTTCTCGATGTGTATGTTGAACACGGTCGTTAACCCGTTGCTGAACACCCTGGGGGGGGGGGGTAAAAAAGGGAATCAGTTGATCCAATTCGGCGGTACGTTGAACTCGATCTCGGCAACGATTGTCCCGATTCTGGTCGGGTACCTCATGGGGAATGCCGCGCAGGCGACTATTAGCGATGCGGCGCCGGCCCTCTTCATTGCTATGGGGATCTTCGCTGTGGCATTCATCGTGCTGGCCATCATGCAGCTCCCTGAACCCAACCGCGAAGCGGAGAAAAAAGAAACCCAAGTCAAAGATAAACACAGTGCTCTTTCGTTCCGTCACTTTCTCCTGGGGACGATTGCCATCTTCCTCTATGTGGGGGTAGAGGTAGGGATTCCGAACTTCATCAACCTCTTCCTGACCAATCCCGCTACAGGTGAAACCCCGGGGATGGGCTTGGATGCCGCACTGGCCGGTTCCGTGGTCGGAACTTACTGGTTCTTGATGATGTGCGGTCGTCTGCTCGGAGGCGTACTCGGCGGGAAATTCTCGGCTAAGGCACAAATCGCCTTTGTCAGCACGCTCGCTATCCTTTTCTTGCTTGTCGGCATGTATGCGCCCACTTCCACCACGGTCTCGATGCCTGTCTTCACCGGAGCCGGTTTTGCCATGGCTGCTGTTCCGATGGGGGTTATGTTTTTCGTGCTCTGCGGCCTCTGCACTTCGGTTATGTGGGGCGGTATTTTCAACCTGGCGGTTGAAGGGCTCGGTAAGTACACTGCTATGGGGTCGGGCTTGTTCATGGTGATGGTGTGCGGCGGCGGTATTCTCCCGCTGATCCAAGGCGGAGTGGCTGACCTCACCGAAAGCTATATGGCTTCCTACTGGGTGATTGTCGCTGCCGTAGCTTATATCTTGTACTACGCTCTTATCGGGAGCAAAAACGTAAACAAAAATATTCCCGTAGACTAACCAACCCTTATACCTCTCTAAATAAACACTTATGGATATTACGAAAGTTCGCGAAAAATTCAAGGAGTTGTACGGAACCCAGGGGGCGGTGTACACTTCGCCGGGGCGGGTCAATCTCATCGGAGAGCATACCGATTATAACGGAGGGTTTGTGCTCCCGGGGGCGGTGGATAAGGGGATGGTGGCCGAGATTATTTTCAACGGGACGGATAAGGTTCGGGCTTTTGCGCTGGACTTGGGCGAAAGCGCCGAGTTCGGGCTTGCGGAGACTGATGCGCCGAAGGAGCAATGGGCGAAGTATATCTTCGGCGTGTGCCGGGAACTTACTAAGCGGGGAGGGACGATTAAAGGTTTCGATACCGTCTTCTCGGGCGATGTGCCGCTCGGGGCGGGGATGTCGAGTTCGGCGGCGTTGGAGAGCACCTATGCCTTTGCGCTCAATGAGATGCTCGGGCTCGGGCTCGACAAAATGACGCTGGCTCAGGTGGGGCAGGCTACGGAACATAATTATGTGGGGGTGAAGTGCGGGATTATGGACCAGTTCGCTTCGGTGCATGGCAAGGCGGGGAATCTGATGCGGCTCGATTGCAAGACCGGTGAGTTCCAGTACGTGCCGTTCGATCCGGAGGCGCACGGGTACAAGGTGGTGCTGATCGACTCGTGTGTCAAGCATGAGCTGGTGGGGTCGCCGTACAACAAACGGCGCGAAAGCTGTGAACGGGCGGTCAAGGCGATTCAACAGCGCCATCCGGGGGTTGAGTTCCTCAGGGATGCCCGGCCGGAGTGGCTCGAAGAGGTGATCGGGGTGATCTCGCAGGAGGACTATATCCGGGCCAAGTATGCGATCGATGAGGTGCAGCGGCTGTTGGACGCTTGTGCGGCTTTGGAGGCGGGAGACTACGAGACGGTGGGGAGGAAGATGTACGGCACGCATGTCGGGATGTCTGTTCTCTACGAGGTCTCGTGCGAGGAGCTCGATTTTCTCAACGAGGTGGCCAAGGAGTGCGGCGTGACCGGATCGCGGATCATGGGCGGAGGATTCGGCGGGTGTACGATCAATGTCGTGCCGGTGCCGAAGTACGAGGCGTTTATCGAAACGGTGCGGGCTAAGTACAAGGCGAAGTTCGGCATTGATTGCAAGGTCTATCCGGTGGTCATTTCGGACGGATCGAGGAGGCTGGAGTAGTTTAGGCATAGGGGGCGGGAAGGATTTTTTCTGCCTGCTGTTTTAAAAGAGAGAGGCTTCCTCCGGGTTTTGTACCCGGGGGAAGCTTTTTTTGTGTCCGGCATCGGGCCGCCTTTTGTCGATCGTCCTTTTGCCAGCCGTCTTTTTGTCAGCGGGCCAGGCATCGGGTCTCTCCGGCGGAGTCGTTGGCATAGAAAATACGCCGTTTCCATCCACTGAAAAATGGATGGAAACGGCGTATCGTCTTTTGAGGGTGCAGTTCGCCAATTTTCTTGGGGGACGGACTGCGTCTCTCCCAAGAGTCGGCGTGCTTCGGTAGCCCATGACAAAGCCCGGTGAGTCGAAAGGCTCGCAGAAGGCAGCCTGTCCCGCGTGGGCCGAGAAAAAGAGCGTCCCGCCTTGGAATCTTATCCAAGGCGGGACGCTGTGCATGGTCTGAAGTCAAAAACCGCTCTTATTTGACCTCTTCGAATTCGACGTCGTGCGGACCTTCGTCCTGCTGCTGGCTCTGCGAGGCATTGCCCGCGCCCGCGCCAGCAGCACCGGCTCCCGGTCCGCCGGCAGCTCCGCCGCCGGCGTTGTTCGCATTGTAGATGTCCTGCGAAGCCGCCTGCCAAGCCGCATTCAGACCTTCCGAGTACTTGTCGATGTCGGCCAGGTTCTGGGCCTTGTGCGCCTCTTTCAGACCGTTCAGTGCCGTCTCGATGGCCGACTTCTTATCAGCCGGAATCTTGTCGCCGTACTCCTTGAGCTGCTTTTCCGTGCTGAAAATCAGCGAGTCGGCGCCATTGATCTTGTCGATCCGTTCGCGTTCCTCTTTGTCTTTCGCCTCATTGGCCTTGGCCTCGTCCCGCATGCGCTGGATTTCGGCGTCGGTCAACCCCGACGAAGCTTCGATCCGGATGCTTTGTTCCTTGCCGGTTCCTTTGTCCTTGGCCGAGACGTTCAGAATCCCGTTGGCGTCGATGTCGAAGGTCACTTCGATCTGCGGTACGCCCCGCGGCGCCGCCGGAATGCCGTCCAGGTGGAACCGGCCGATGGTCTTATTATCCCGTGCCATTTGTCGTTCGCCCTGCAAGACGTGGATTTCGACCGAAGGCTGGTTGTCCGAAGCGGTGCTGAAGACCTCCGACTTGCGGGTCGGAATGGTCGTGTTGGCGTCGATCAGCTTGGTCATCACGCCCCCCATCGTCTCGATCCCGAGCGACAGCGGGGTAACGTCCAACAGCAGGACATCTTTCACCTCACCGGTCAATACCCCGCCCTGAATGGCCGCCCCGATGGCCACCACTTCGTCCGGGTTCACCCCTTTCGACGGCTCCTTGCCGAAGAACTCTTTCACCACCTGCTGGATGGCCGGAATACGGGTCGACCCCCCCACCAAGATAACGTCGTCGATCTGCGAAGCGGTCAGCCCGGCATCTTCCAGTGCCTTCCGACACGGTTCGATCGTGGCGTGGATCAGCTTGTCGGCCAGCTGTTCGAACTTGGCCCGCGTGAGGGTCGTCACCAGGTGCTGCGGAATGCCGTCGATCGGCATGATATACGGCAGGTTGATCTCCGTCGAAGTGGCGCTCGAAAGCTCGATTTTCGCCTTTTCGGCGGCTTCTTTCAACCGCTGCAAGGCCATCGGATCCTTTCGCAGGTCCACATGGTGCTGCGCTTCGAACTCGCCGGCCAGCCAGTCGATAATCACGTGGTCGAAGTCGTCGCCCCCGAGGTGCGTGTCCCCGTTCGTCGACTTCACTTCGAACACCCCGTCTCCCAATTCCAGGATCGAGATGTCGAACGTCCCCCCCCCGAGGTCGTAAACGGCGATCTTCATGTCCTTGTCTGACTTCTCCAGCCCGTAGGCCAAAGCCGCAGCAGTCGGCTCATTAATGATCCGGGCCACTTTCAACCCGGCAATCTCGCCGGCCTCCTTGGTAGCCTGCCGCTGTGCGTCGTTGAAGTAAGCCGGTACGGTGATCACCGCTTCCGTCACTTCCTGACCCAGGTAATCTTCGGCGGTTTTCTTCATCTTCTGAAGCACCATGGCCGAGATTTCCTGCGGACTGTACAACCGTCCGTCGATGGCGATCCGCGGCACGCCGTGTTCGTCTTTCACCTCATACGGCACGCGGTCGAGCTCGCCTTTCACCTGGGCGTAGGTCTCGCCCATGAACCGTTTGATCGAAAAAATGGTCCGTTTCGGATTGGTAATCGCCTGTCGTTTGGCCGGATCCCCCACCTTGCGTTCGCCGTTTTCGGTGAAAGCCACGATCGACGGTGTGGTCCGGTGCCCCTCGCTGTTCGGAATCACAACGGGTTCGTTGCCTTCCATGACCGAGACGCAGGAGTTGGTCGTCCCCAGGTCGATACCGATAATTTTTCCCATAGTATTGATTGGTTTTTTATTTGTTACTTTATTTTCGTTTCGGTATCCGCCTAACCTGCAACTGTTGTGCCAAAAACGCAGGGCTGCCAAAATGTCACCTTTTTCTGTCATCTCGCCCGACCCGGGGCGGAGTGACGCGTTTACCCGATTTTTCGCTATTTTTGTACTCTGAATTCTCGCTCGGTATGTTGCACTACAAACACATCTTCTTCGACCTCGACGACACTTTCTGGGATGTCCGCGCCAATCAGGAGGCGGCTCAGCGCGAACTCTTCGCGACGTTCGGCATGGCGGACCGATTTCCGGATTTCGACGCCTATTACGGAACGTTTCGCGAGATCAACCAACGGCTCTGGATCGAGTACCGGGACGGGATTGTGGATCGCGAGACGCTCCGGAATCAACGCTTCGTGCGGCTCCTGGCTTCGGCCGGGATCGACGACCCGCGGTTGGCGATGGAGATGAGCAACGAGTACCTGCGGATCTCGCCGACGTTCAATACCCTGATGCCGCACTCGATCGAGACGCTGGAGTACCTCCACGGCAAGGGCTATCCGATGTCGCTCATCACCAACGGGTTCAATGAGGTGCAGTTTCGCAAGGTGGAGTGCAGCGGTTTGGGGCGATTCTTCCAGCGCATCACGACGTCCGAGTTCGCGGGGATCGGGAAACCCAATCCGGGGATCTTCGAATACGCCATGCGCAAAGCGGAGGTGGGGCCCGGGGAGTGTATCATGGTGGGGGACGATGTCTACACGGATATTTACGGATCGTCGACGGTGGGGATGCCGTCGGTTTTCGTCAACCCCACGGGGGCGGAGCACGACCAACGGCCGTTGCACGAGGTGCGGAGTTTACGGGAGCTGAAGGAGATTTTTTAGACTGCTGTCTCTGAGGAGATTAATCGTTTTTGGAGTGTTTTTCGATAGATTTTTTCGACGAGGGTTTGCAGATTTCGGAAGAATATTCTACTTTTGTCCCTGCATCTGATGAGGGTGCATCGCTTTACTTTGTATTGCTATATAGGCCCAGGTGGCGGAATAGGTAGACGCGCACGTTTCAGGTGCGTGTGCCGCAAGGCGTGCAGGTTCGATTCCTGTCCTGGGCACCATGAAGAAAGAGAGATAATTGACATTCAGTTGATTATCTCTCTTTCTTTTTCTATCCGCACAACATTTGCACAACAAATCCCCTATTTTCCGTCCCGCTCCTTGCGCAATTCATCCAGGTAAGAAGCCGTGATAATCCCCGACGGCAGCGCAATGATCGCCACGCCGAACAACGCAGAAAGCATACTAATCACCCGCCCCAAGTCATTCGCCGGGCAAATATCGCCGTATCCTACCGTCGTCAAGGTCGTCGTGGCCCAATACAACGCATCGAAGTAAGAGTCGAAATGAGAACTTCCCTGCCCGGCATTGAACATGACGAGCGCGGTGACGATGATGTAAAACACGGCGATCATCAACACCGACAACAGCACCTTCCGTTCGTTCCGCAGGACGCGAAACAGCAGCTGGAATTGCTCGGAGTACCGAAAGAATTTGAACACCCGCACGATCTTCAGCAGCCGCGACACCCGGAAAATCTTGTACCCGTTCGGCAGCAGATTGACGCCGGGCAAAATGGACAACAAATCCACAATCCCCATCGGCGTAACCGGATACAGCAAGAACGCCGCCCACCGATGCGAGTAAGTCCGCCGCAGGTCGGCGGTCATCCAATGGGCGATATAGTCAAGGATAAAGACAATAACGGTGAAGAGGTCGAAATAGTAAAACACCGGATACTGCTGCCGAAAGAACAGCGGCAACAAGCTCAGGCAGATGCAAACGGACATGAATATGTCGTATCCGTAACTGAGTCCGCTGTGCCCCTCGCTCTTTTCTACGATCTGGTATATCCGCTGGCGAAATTCAATCATACTTTGCATGAAACGCCCAGGGTCTACTATTACTCCCCGCCGTTGGTCGTCCCTTCGTAATAATCGACAGCCGCACAGATAGGTTCCGCCAAAGTATAAATCTCGTCCAGGCTGTTGACCAAATGTCGAGTCTCATTCTTCTCCGCATCGAATGTGCCGACGTATTTATTGCTCCGGTTGAACCACAATCGACAAATCGGCTTCCGGTTGTTGTCATCCAGCAGAACCCCGAAATACGACTTCGTATCGCGCCCGACAACTCGATTCAAAGATACTTTTTGCGCCAGAATAGACTTAACGATATAATAGCCCTGCAATTCTTCCGCAGTAGTTACGATACCGTTGTCGGAATCTTCGCAATGTTCCGCCTCTGGTTCCGATTTTTCCGCTGAAGAGGTGGTCGAAACTTGAACGTCATTATTTAAAGCGGCTTTCAACCGTTCATTGATAATGTCGTTTTTCCACTGCGAGGCGGCACGCTTCATCAAGCCGGTAAACTGCTCCATTGCCCGCTCTTTCATCTGGCCGCTATACACCTGCCGAGCGAAAAACTTCACAAATTCCGGCGTCGGATTACTCATCTCGGAAGCGATCAGCCGTTTCAACTCATTCGTATATTTGAGTTCGCTTGCCGTATTCATGATGTTATCCACATCGAAATACGACTTATGGAACTTGCGCAACTCCTCGATCTGTGTGTCCCGCAATTCCAACAAATTGACCTCCAAGAACGGTTTTTCATCCATCACATTCTCTTTCTCCAGATCGGTATAGAATCGATAGATGATACCATTGGTCAACACACCGAATTTGGCCGGCGAAACGGTGAAGTACCGCAACAATTGATTATCGTGCAGGCTAAGATCCTGCAAGCAATGCTTGCACTCGATAAGAATGACAGGCTTCCCGTCCTGCATAATGGCATAATCGATCTTCTCCCCTTTCTTGATGCCTATGTCGCAGATGAACTCGGGAACGACTTCGGTCGGATTGAAAACGTCGTAACCCAACGCATTGATAAACGGCATAATAAAAGCGTTTTTTGTCGCCTCTTCCGTCAGAACGTTATCTTTCATCTTTTCGATGCGTTCCACCAACTGCCGTATAATGTCTTGAAAATCCATGTGAAAAATTTTAGTAGATATTTCTAATTGTTAAAGCGCGCTTTTCTTGAATGTCCGAAATGCGGCATGCCGTTGAGGTGCCGAGGCTATCCGCGTGCCGCCGTCGGTGCAACACCCGGCACACCCGCCACATCCCCCTTTTGCGCCAATTGTTGAGTCAATGCAGCAATCGTATTGGCATTCTGCTCGATCGTGCGCTGTTGCGACTCGATCACCGTCCACAATTTTACGTCATTTTTTGCAATACTCAAACTATCTTCTTTCAACATCTCCCCTTTCCCGGTAATAAGCCATTCGATATTCAGATCGGGATAAACAGCTAAAATTTTCGCAAGAACAACATCGGAAACAGTTGCATTCATCTTGTCTGCATCTAACAACCCCCGTTTTATATCCGTTGATTGAAAAAAAATAGTCTTACTAATCCCTTTAAATTCAATGTATTGTAAAATTCTTTGCTTTGTCATTGCGAAAATCTTAGTGAATTATTTGTTTATTGCGATGATATTCGCAATCTTTGCCCTTGCAACACGGTTATAACGGCGTTACAACAGAAAGCGATTAACAAAGATAACAAATTAACGGAGCGCGATAACTATAAATAGGCTTTAAGAATCGAATACGATGCCAACAAAACAAGTGAAACGGGAAAGCATAGCAAGACGATTTTTTGAAAAACTACAATCCATTTGGGAACGGGTAGATAAATGGTACAGTGAACGGAAGAGCCGTTTAAGACCTGGCGGATTTGTTTTACTAACACCTGCGCCATTTTCAGCGAATGATTGGATAGTGCGTATAGTTGAATCGCATTTAACAGACAGGAAATGCACAATAGAATTAGAGCGACAAGATACAGAACTCGGAGAGTGGGTAAGGTGGAAATGTTTACAGGAAGGGCAACCAGTATTCCAAGGATACTTGTCGATACGATTAGAAGATTTTGAAAAACCCGTTCGAGTTTATTTAGATGATCCCGACAATAATCTGAAATGCGATCAACAGGATCAGTGGTTTGTTGAGTATTCATAACACTTGATTTTAAGATTGGACACCTCAAAGTTAAGTGTTTTCCCGTAGGCAGCTAACGACTGGCAACCCGGAGCGAGACCGGGGCGGGAACGATAATTCAAAAAACGCACATGGTAGAAATTGTAAAAAGAGTCGATCTGATCGCCACGTTCGACAACCTCAAAAAGGCCGGCGATACGGTTGAAATCCGGCTTTCGGATGCCACCGAATCGAACGTGCGGTCGGCGGCGTCTCGGTACTCGCAGCGCAAGAAAGTTCGGTTGGTCGTCGCCGCGACCCTGAGGGCCGACAGTATCAAAGTAATGCGCGATTCATAAACAGGGCAGCTATGAAAATCGAAGAATTGATAAACGGCGGGGCCAACATCACCCTGGCGATTTCGCCGGCGGATTTGAAAGAGTTCGCCCAAAGCGTCGCCGATGCCACACGCCTCCAAATCGAGCGGGAAATCGCCGACGGAAAGACGGAAACGCTGTACACAATCGAATACGTGGCGGAAAAGCTGTCGGTGAATCGCAGCACGCTTTGGCGGTGGGATAAAAACGGCTACTTGAAAGTCATCGAGATCGGCGGGCAACGTCGGTACCGAAAATCGGACATCGACCGGATTTTGAATGCCAAAAACGAACCGGCCCAATAAACGAACAAACGATGGAAGGTTGGATCAAATCATACAGGGCAATACTCGATAATCCGATAGTCTGCAAAGATGCGGACCATTACGCCGTATGGGGCTATCTGCTGCATAACGCCGCGCATACGCCCACGGATGCCATGTTCAACGGCAAGCGAATTACCCTGCAACCGGGGCAGCTGATTACTGGGCGGCGGAAAATCGCCGAAATGTTCCGCATAGACGAAAGTAAGGTGCGCCGGATTCTGAAACTCTTTGAGAGTGAACAACAGATCGAACAACGACCGACCAACACAAGCACCTTAATTTCAGTCTGTAACTGGGCGATCTACCAAGGAGCCGACCAGCCGAATGACCAGCCAACGGCCAACCGTCGCCCAACCGATGACCAACGACCGACCATCGAGCGCACAACGACTGACCGGCAAGTGACCACTATACAAGAATGTAAGAATGAAAAGAATATAGAATGTAAGAATATCACACACACAGATTTTTCCACAGAACGTAAGAAAAAATCGCGCGCGACGGAAATTTTGAGCTGGATCGAAGCGAACTATCCGACCGTGCAGCGCATGGCCGACCCGCTGACCGAGCAGCAGGCCGAATGGCTGGCTGGGAAATACGCCGACGAGGATATACGGCGGATTGTGATGGCCATGGACAACAAGGGGGCGACCAAGAACAAGTCGGCTTACTCCACCTTCGTTGCCTTTGCCGGTCGGGATGCGATTCTACGTGAGCGCAAAGAGGCCGCAGCGGGGAAGCAGTACACGTACAGCGAGGTTTGCGACCTGGTATCCACGGGGCGGTATTCGATGGACGATTTCGGACCGGTGGCGACGACCCCGAACGGCAAAAAGCTATTCACCCGTCGACAAGACATCTCCCCCAATGCGTAATGCCATGGAAATACTCGACATCATCCGCCGCATCGTCGCCCGCAAGCGGGAAGCCCGACAAGATCCGGTTTTCGCCCTGTGGCGGGAAATATGGCAGGAATATGTGGCAGCCGGAGGAACCGGAGGCATCAACGAGCAATTGGCGACACTCGAAGAGGAAGGGGCGATAGTCTCGCACCGTACGGCAACGGACATGTCTTTTGAACCGATCGAAGATGAAGAGGAGCAACCGGAAGGAGAGCCAAACGATGACTGTTGAGGAGCTTCGGGCGATGTGGTCAAGCGGAAGTCCGAACGGCAATCGGAAGGTCCGGAATGCCACCCGAATCGAGCGGGACGGGGTTGTTTTCGCCAGCAAGGTCGAACGCTTCATGTATGACCTGCTGACCTTGCACGGAATCGGTTTCGAGTTTCAGAAACGGTACGTCTTGCGAGAGGGATTCCGGTACAATGGCGAAACGGTACGACCCATAACATACACCACAGACTTTTGGTTGCCAGATCACGACATGGTGATCGACACCAAAGGCCACAAGACGCAACAAGGTACGTTACGCATCAAACTCTTAAAACGGCAATTCGCCGAAGCGGGCATGACAACCCGAATCGAGCTGCCGCGAAACCCGGACGAATGCAGTGCCCTTGTCGGGCGATTGATAGACGAAAAACGTTGAGACTATGAAAAACTATTCGGATTTTTTGAACAGCAAGATCAATTTGGCCGTACAGAGCGGATTTGAAGTTGAGGAGAGAGAATTATCCCCGATCCTCAAACCGCACCAGCGCGAAGCGGTCAAATGGGCCGTTCGCGGCGGTTGCCGCGCCTTGTTCGAGAGCTTCGGACTTGGCAAGACGCTCCAGCAGCTGGAGATATGCCGAATCATTACCGCCCGGGAGGGAGGGCGCGCGCTGATCGTCTGCCCGCTCGGTGTCAAGCAGGAGTTTACGCAGGACGCCCGGAATCTGCTTGGGCTGACGGTCGAGTACGTCCGCACGCGGGCCGAATCGCTGGCCAGCACCGCCACCGTACAGATTACCAATTACGAGCGGATGCGGGACGGGGATATAAACCCGAACGACTATACGGTCGTTTGCCTGGACGAAGCATCGATATTGCGGTCGTTCGGCTCGAAGACCTACCAAACTTTCCTGTCGAAGTTCCGCGATGTCAAATACCGGTTCGTCTGCACGGCCACCCCGTCGCCAAACAAGTACAAAGAGCTGATCCATTATGCCGGTTTCCTCGGTATCATGGACACCGGCCAGGCTCTGACGCGCTTTTTCCAACGCGACAGCACCAAGGCCAACAACCTGACCCTCTATCCGCACAAGGAGCGTGAATTTTGGTTGTGGCTGTCGTCGTGGGCTCTGTTCATCACCAAGCCGTCCGACCTGGGTTTCGACGACGCAGGGTATGACCTGCCGGAGATGCGGGTAATCTACCATGAAGTAGCGGTCGAGCACGATGCGGGATTGGTGGACAAGTTCGGCCAAAGCCAGCTGTTCCGCGATGCGGCGTTGGGCCTCAAAGAGGCGGCCCGCGAGAAGCGCGACAGCATGGCGGCCCGGATCGCCAAGACCCGGGAGATCATCGAGGCCGATCCGGAGAGTCATTACGTAATCTGGCACGACCTCGAAGCGGAACGCCATGCACTCAAAGCGGCCATCCCGGAGATCACGGAGGTGTACGGTTCGCAAGACCTCGAACAGCGAGAACAGAGAATCGTCGATTTTTCGCACGGACGGATCAAATATTTGGCCACCAAACCCAGCATTAGCGGCCAGGGATGCAACTTTCAGCGGCATTGCCATAAGGCGATCTTCACGGGCATCGGTTACGAGTTCAACGATTTCATTCAGGCTGTCCACCGCGTGTATCGTTTCCTGCAAACCGAGGAGGTCGAAATACACATCATCTATGCCGAAAGCGAGGGCGAAATCCTCAAAGCCTTGCAGAAGAAATGGAAACAGCATGACTATTTGGTCGAGCAGATGACGCGGATTATTCAGGAAAACGGATTGAACACCACTCACATTTACGAGAAAATGCAACGTTCTATCGGCGTCGAACGCCGGGAAGAGGTCGGCCGCTACTATCGGGCCATTCACAACGACACGACGATCGAGACGGCCCGGATGGCCGACAACTCGGTCGCGCTGATCCACACTTCGATCCCGTTCAGCAACCATTACGAATATACGCCCAGTTACAACGACTTCGGCCACAACGAGAACAACGCCAAGTTCTTCGAGCAGATGGATTACCTGACGCCGGAACTGTTGCGGGTGCTCCAGCCGGGGCGGATCGCGGCGGTCCATGTCAAGGACCGGGTATTATTCGGCAACGCCACGGGTACCGGGATGCCGACCATCGACCCGTTCCATTCGGAGTGCATTTCGCACTACCTCAAACACGGGTTTCACATGGTGGGGATGATTACGGTAGTTACGGACGTGGTGCGGGAGAACAACCAGACTTACCGCCTCGGATGGTCGGAGCAGTGCAAAGACGGCTCAAAAATGGGGGTGGGGTGTCCGGAATACATTCTTTTGTTCCGCAAGCGGCCCACGGACGGGAGCAAAGCATACGCGGATGTTCCGGTATGCAAGTCGAAAGAGGAGTACACACGGGCGCAATGGCAGATCGACGCGCACGCCTTTTGGAACAGTTCGGGCAACCGGCTCTTGTCGGCGGATGAGTTTGCGGCCATGGACGTGGACAAGGCGCGCCGATTCTTTCGCCTCCAATCCTGGGAACTGGTGTACGACTATGCGGCTCACGTGGAGTTGGCCAAACGGATGGATGCGGCAGGGCGGTTGCCGGCGACGTTTATGGCAGTGGACCCGGTCAGCAAGTCGGAATGGGTGTGGGACGATGTCGTCCGGATGCGGACGCTCAACAGCCGACAGAAGCAAAAGAGGCTCCAAAACCACATCTGCCCGCTCCAGCTGGACATCGTGGAGCGGATCATCAATCGGTACAGCAATCCGGGCGAGGTGGTTTATGATCCGTTCGGAGGGATCGGCACGGTACCGTACACGGCTGTCAAGATGGGGCGTTTCGGTCTTTCTACGGAGCTGAATCCGGATTATTGGCGGGATTCGTTGGCTTACCTCCGAGAGGCAGAACAAAACCGCAATGCTCCTACGCTTTTCGACATGATTCAAACGGCATGACCATGAAGCCACCCGAACCACACTGCAAAAGAATGCGGATTTTAAGCCTATTTGATGGTATGAGCTGCGGACAAATCGCCCTGCGGGAACTCGGTGTGGAGCCGGAGATCTATTACGCCGCCGAGATCGACAAGTATCCGATCCGACAGACGCAGCACAATTTTCCGGACACCGTGCAGCTCGGCGACGTGGAGCGGTGGCGGGATTGGGAGGTCGATTGGGCGGGAATCGACCTCGTGTTGGCCGGATCGCCTTGTCAGGGATTCAGTTTCGCCGGCAAGCAGATGGCGTTCGACGATCCCCGCAGCCGGTTGTTTTTTGTTTTCGTTGATATTCTGAACCACGTTCGGCAGCATAACCCCGATGTCCGTTTCCTACTCGAAAACGTCAATATGAAGCGGGAATACCTGCGGGTGATTTCGGAGCGCGTCGGCGTATTTCCCGTCCGGATCAACTCGTCGCTCGTTAGCGCGCAGAACCGCGACAGATGGTACTGGACAGACATTCGGACGCGACGAGAAGGTCTGTTTGGAGAGCTGCACAGCGATATCCCGCAACCGGAAGACCGGGGGGTGTTTCTTCGGGACATCCTTGAAACGGAGGTGCCGGAGAAATATAATGTCAGCGAGAAGATGGCGCGCTATATCACCGATCCGAAACGTCTTGGAAGACACACGGACTTGAACGACGGAAGCAAAAAGGCGGTGTGTCTGACCGCAAAAGGCGTCGCCAGCTGGACGGGAACGTTCATTGTACAACGTCCGCGGGGCTATAATAAGGGTGGTGAGCGTGTGGGCAAGGTTCCGACCTTATCGGCGAATGGATGGGAACGAAACAACCTGCTTTGTGTAAGTTCCAACCAAGCACACGCCACGGTGTCGGTTAATAAAAGTACGCCGATTTTGGCTTCGGCAGGTATGGGCGGCGGGCATATTCCGATGGTCGTCCAACTGAACCCCAGTCGAGAGTTTGGAGGTCAGCCCCGACAGCAAAATCGAATTTATGACCCGGCCGGCAAGAGTCCGACATTAAATGCCGGCACAGGCGGAAATTTGCAAGCTAAAATACTCACAGATCGCAGCATCCGCCGCCTGACACCGACCGAATGCGCCCGGTTGCAGACGATTCCGACGTGGTACGAATGGGTGGTCAGCGACTCGCAGATATACCGCCTGCTGGGCAACGGCTGGACGGTAGAGGTTATCAAGTGGATTTTGTGGCGTTGGAACGATCTGTGGGAGTTAGATGTGAATTATTTATTTGAGCGTAATGGGAAATGAGAATCGGACTGATCGACATAGACGGACACCATTTCCCGAATCTTGCGTTGATGAAGTTGTCGGCATGGCACAAGGCGCAGGGAGATGCTGTGGAGTGGGCGCGGGAGTTCGGACATTACGACGTGTTGTACAAGTCGAAAGTATTCACCTTCTCGACCGAACGCACCTTCTTTGTGTCCGCCGACCGGATTGTCCAGGGTGGAACCGGGTATCGGGATTACGAAACCACCTTGCCGGAAGAGATCGAACACACCTGCCCGGATTACTCGTTGTATCCGGAGTTCCGGGCTGCGTATGGCTTTCTGACGCGCGGATGCCCGAACCGCTGCCCGTGGTGCGTGGTTCCACGGAAAGAGGGTGCGATACGCCCACACGCCGAGTTGTCGGAGTTCATCGCAGACCGCAAACAGGCCATATTACTTGATAACAACGTGCTTGCTTCGGATTTCGGACTGTCGCAAATCGAAGAGATCGTCCGGCGCGGTATTCGGGTAGACTTCAACCAAGGATTGGACGCCCGAATCATTGCCGAATGTCCTGACATCGCCCGGCTGTTGGCGCGGGTGAAATGGATCCGACACATCCGCATGGCGTATGACCACGCGACGAACGAAGAACCGGTCATGCGCGCTATTGAGAACCTCAAGGCAGCCGGGGTGCAACCTTATCGAATGTGGTTCTACGTGTTGGTCAAGGATGTTTCGGACGCGATGCGCCGGGTGGAACAACTTCGAGCCGCGGGATGTGAGCCGTTCGCGCAGCCGTATCGAGATTTCGATCACAATATCAAACCGACGCAATTCCAGCGCGATTTCGCGAAATGGGTGAACGAAAAAAGGTTGTTCAATTCGATTGAGTTCAACGACTTTGAGCCACGAAAGGGGTTCAAGTGTGCACAATATTTTCAATGATGAAAAACCAAATGATAACCCACGCCCGCTTTACGCATTACGGACGGTTGCAGCTGCTTCGGCAGCAGCAAATGAACCGGAAGCCATCGCCGCCAACTGTAGACGAACAGCAGCAGGCATACTATGCAGTCGACATGTTGCTCTTTGTGCAATGCCTACTCATCGCAACGGGCGACCTGACCCGCGCGCTCCGGGAGGCCGGGATGTTGCGCCACGCCGCCAAACAGGCCATGAACCGCATGGACGCCCTCACGGCGGAGGTCAGCGAGGCGGCCTACCGGGTCTTCACGCGAAAAGTAAACCTCGGTCGCCCCTATGTCGAACGCTGCGAAGCGGCCTACCGGATCATCGACGACTCTGTGGAAGGGGTATCCGAGCCGAGGGAGGTGTCAAAGTACAAGAGCATCGCGCTGGCATTGGTCGAACTCATCACCGAGTACAACGACCGGCTATGTCCCCGCTTCCGGTTCGACACGGCGGACAGGCTCCGGGGGATCCCGACGCTACTCCGGCACGTCGCCGCCGAGACCAACCCGCTGGCCGCGACCGTCATCCGCCGAAACGTAACGGCCCGAAACCTGCAAATCAAAATCGAATAACTATGGGACTTTTCGGAAGACCAAAATGCCCCCACTGTGGCGCAAAGTTAGAACCGACAAATTACAGTTTCCCCTACCCTCAGTGGCGTTGCCGATCTTGTATTGAGCGAAACGAAGAAGAAAGAAGATCGAAAGTTGGAAAAACGGATTGCAGAACTGGAAACAAACGAAACAAACCGAACAGTGAAAACAAAACCCCACATACACAAATATTGCAAGGAGTGTCGCACTTATCTTTTGCGAGACTGGACCAGCGGCAAGTATGATTGCCGGTTTGCGGATGTCTGTAACAAGCGAAAACGCTATCTTGCCCTCGTAAACGATTGCCAGGCCAAGGCGGTTGAGGCTTTCAAACAAATGTGTCACTTCCAGGACGGCGGATGTCAGCCAAACTGCGAGGGTTGCGCCCGCCTGAATCAATTTGTCCAAAAACTGAACGAATAATGAAAATCGGTACCAAAAGTCTCTTGTTCGGGGCGCACTGCCTATTCATTCACCCCCTGTTGGTAGCCGCGGCATGGTGGCGGCTCTATGGCTTTCCGACAGACCCGCGGCTATGGATGGCATTCATCGTACATGACTGGGGATATTGGGGGAAAACCAATATGGACGGTCCGGAAGGGGAAACGCACGTTGAGGCCGGCGCGCGGATCATGGCCCGATTGTTCGGGCCGGCATGGGGCGATTTCACCCGCTACCATTCCCGGTATTATGCCCGCAAAGACGGTGTCGCGCCGTCGCGGCTTTGTTATGCCGACAAACTGTCGCTATGCTTTGAATGGGATTGGTGCTATCTGTTACGTGTGTGCCTGACCGGTGAAATCCGGGAATATCGGGCACACGCCGAACGAGGCGGCAAATATGCAAAAGATTCGTATCTGAGCGGCGCGGGTTCCAGTCGCCGGGAATGGTTGCGAACAGTCAAACGATTTATGCTGCGTTATGTGGCGGCCAATTATGGAACGAAGTAATCCCCCGTACAATATGGCAGAACCAACCCCGAACGAATTGGCGCAACAGATCACACGCCGGGCCAACGCCCTCGGAATCTCCATTGCCAGCTTATGCCGCAAAGCCGGTGTTTCGCGCCGCTGGTTTGAATTTCTTAAGAAACGCACCCCTAAGGCCGTCGAAGCCTACATCAAGATCGAACAACAACTGACGGCCATGGAACAAGAAAAGACAGCAGATAACCGATGAAGATTGAATTTACCCAAGAAAAGCGGGGCGAGATCGAACGCATCCAGCGGGAATTTCGCAACAGTCTTTCCCCGAACGAAATATTACGCGCAACGGCGCAAGGTATCAATAGTGCCTTGTCTCGATCGATTCCGCGGATAAATAAGCGTGTGAAGGCTGCGTACAACATAAAGCAGAAATACCTGTCCCGTGTCGCTGTTGTATCGCCCAAAGCCAACAGTACTACATTGTGGGGAGGTATTAAAATCAACGAAAGTCGTTTGCCGGTATTCGCGTTCAAGCCCAAACAAACCGGTTCTTCTATCTCGGTAGCCATCCACAAAGGAAAGACCGTCGCCATTCGACATGCTTTCATTGCAACGATGTCGAACGGCCACATGGGAGTGTTCAGCCGGGGCCGATATGTGAAACGTGTCGGTTTTGTCCCGGGGCGCGAAAAGACCGACAAAGGCAAGGTTCGGATAACGGAGCTATTCACCGCATCGCCTTTCACGATGGGTGTAAACGAAGAGGTCGCACAGGATGTTCAACAGTATATGGGGAACGAAGTAACCGCACGAGTGCGCGGGATATTGACCGATAGGGTCGCTAAAATCGCCGCGCAAAATCGTTGAGCAGCGAATTTTTGTAGGTTCTTTCCGGCGATCCGCATCGGGGGTAGTCGGCACCGCGGTTTTCGGTTAGTTAGCGGGAAAAATTATCATAGGAAGCAGAAAGCGTTCGGAGGATGAAAAAGAGAGCACCCAAGGGATGGGTTAAAATATCGGATTTCGAGGAGCTGACCGGCATAAGTTCAAAGACCATCGCTGCGGCCATCAAACGCGGACATATCCCGGAACAGGTTGCCGCCCGTGTCGGAACCGCTGCGACATCCCCGTACTATCTCGACCCGCACGAGGCGGCCAAAACGTGGTACTGCTCCATGAATGCCGCGCATCCGACATCCCGTAAAATCCGCCTCACTTTGGCGGGGTACATCAAAACTTTCGACAGTGCTTTTATTACCCCCGAACAGAAACACGTCGAAAATCCGGCGATAACCTTGACCTATGAAGACGCTCAGCTACAAGAGAAGATCGCCAAGGCGCGTTTGGCCGAACTGGAGTTGGCGGAAAAAGAAGGATCGCTTGTTGAGAAAGCAACCATAGATGCCGAACTATTCGCCGCGGCACAAGAGATACGAAACGCCCTGCTGGTCATCCCGGATCGGATCATCGACCAAGTGATTGCGGAAGCTGCGAACCGCAATAAAGCGCATGGCATCATCTACAACGCCATTGCGGACGAGCTGGAGAAGCTGGCCGACATCGGCGCACGACTGGAGAAATGAGTGATTACACGAGCATAGGCAGATTTTTTCAGGGACTACGTCCGGTTCCGCGCATCTCGGTTGCGGAATGGGCCGACCGGTACCGATACCTGTCCCCCATGTCGTCGGCAGAGCCGGGGCGGTATCGTACCGACCGGACTCCGTACCTACGGCGAATCATGGAGTGTCTGAGCATTCACGAGCCGTACAAGAAGGTGGTTTTCATGAAGGGGGCACAAGTCGGGGCAACCGAAAGCGGAACAAATTTCATCGGCTACGTCATGCACATATCGCCGGCCCCAGCTATGTTCGTTCAACCCACGGAAGAGATGGTCAAACGGTTATCCAAAGGCCGTATCGATCCCCTTATCGAAATGTGCCCGGAGGTAAAAGCCCGCGTGGCGGTGAACAAGAGTAGGGACAGCAACAACACCATCATGCAAAAGAGTTTCGACGGCGGGGTTTTGCTGTTCGCCGGCGCAAACAGTGCCGCCGGGCTACGGTCCGTACCGATTCGTTTCCTGATCCTGGACGAAGTCGATGCGTATCCGCAGGATTTGGATGGCGAAGGGTCGCCGATCGAACTGGCCATCGCCCGTACCCGCACGTTCCCGAACAAGAAAATCTATATCGTCAGCACTCCGACCATTAGCGGGCTGTCTGTCATCGAAAGCGAGTTCCTGGAAACGGATCAAAACTACTACCATGTCCCGTGTCCGTATTGCGGCGGGATGCAGCCGCTGACTTTCTCGCAGTTGAAGTGGGACGATGGGCGTCCGGAAACGGCCCGTTATGAGTGTGTCCATTGCGGCGCGCGGATCGAAGAGCGGCACAAGGTCGAAATGTTCGCGCACGGCGAGTGGGTGGCCAGCAAACCCGAAAAATCCAATCCGGATACGATCGGGTTCCACCTCAATTCCCTGTATTCTCCGTTCGGGTGGCAGTCATGGGGCGAAATCGCCGCCGACTTCGTCAAGGCGAAAGACAATCAATCCCGGCTGAAAGTGTTTGTCAACACGACCCTGGGCGAAACGTGGGCAGAGCGGGGCGAGGCACCGCCGTTCAAGAATTTGTACAACCGGCGGGAAAGCTACCGGACGAACAGCGTTCCGGACGATGTTTGTTTCATCACGGCGGGCGTGGACGTCCAGCGCGACCGGCTGGAGCTGGAGATTGTGGGATGGTGTGCCGACAAACGTTCCTACTCCATCGACTACCGCGTGATCGATGGCGACACGGCAGGTAAAAAAGTGTGGGACGAGTTGGCCGAAGTGGTGGGCGAACGGTGGGAGCGTCGGGACGGTGCGGAACTGCCGATGCAACTGATGGCCGTGGACAGCGGGTACAACACGACGCACGTTTATACTTTTTGCCGTCGGTTCTCCGGTTCTCGTGTCATTCCGACCAAGGGACAGGACGGGCAGAAAATGGCGGTCATGCCGCCCAAGTCCGTCGATGTGACCAAAGCCGGGAAGCGTGTCGGAAAAACGAAGCTCTGGAACATCGGGGTGTCGCTCCTCAAAGGCGAATTATATTCGGATTTGCGGCTCGAAAAAGACAGCGACGGGAACCCGCCGCCGGGTTACTGCCATTTCCCGGAGTACGACGAACACTATTTCCGCGGCCTGACCGCCGAAGAGCAGGTCGTCAAAATCGTGCGCGGCTATCGCCATACCGTATGGGTTAAGAAATACGAGCGCAACGAGCCGCTGGACTGCCGGATATACGCGCGTGCCGCGGCAACGATTCTCGGCTTGGACCGTTTGTCGCCCGAAAAGCTGGCCGCCCTGGGCGGATTATCCACCAAGGCAGAACCGAGCAAATCGGCCAAGCCCAAAGGCGAACGGAAACGACGTCGCAGCAGTTTTTGGGATAGATAAAACTTTCCATATTTTCCCGTTTCTTGGAAAGTTCTTTCCACGTTTTCGCAAGTTGATTGTTAGATACTTGCGAGGTCTCTACATTAGCGTCAAAACATGCGCTAATGGCATTCACTGTCGAACAATACGAAACACTCAAAAGAGCCATAGTTAGCGGCGTCCAATCCGTCACGTACGGAGATAAAACCGTTAACTATCGCTCTATTGCCGACATGAAGGAAGCCTTGCGAATCATGGAGGCGGAATTGTTTCCGGAACGTACGACGCACCGGCGGCGGCTTGCGGTGGTCGATCGCGGTTATTTCCCGAAAAAATGAAAGTCTTTGGGTTGGACATAAAACGGAGTCGGCCCAAGCGACGCGCGTATGAGGCCGCCGATAAAAGCCGCCGGGGCAAGTCGTTCCGGCTGGCCGGTTCGACCGGAGCCAATCGCGAGATTTCGGGAGCGTTGGTAACGCTGCGGGACCGGTCGCGGCACTTGGTGCGAAACAACGGATGGTCCAAACGCGCCATCGAAGTCATTGCCCGCCACACCATCGGTGAGGGTATCCAGCCCGCACCGATTGGTGATCTGGACAAAATACGCCACATCAAAGACATCTGGCACGACTGGGCGGAAAGCACGGCTTGCGACTGGTACGGCAAATTGAATTTCTACGGGTTGCAGGAACTGGCCATGCGAACCATTGCCGAAGGGGGCGACGTGCTGATCGTGCGTCGATGGGTGATGCCGGATGAAGATTGCCCGCTCCCGATCAAACTCCAAATCCTGGAGGGCGACCAACTGGACCATACACGGGACGGGATTAACGACCGGGGGATTGTGCGCCTGGGCGTACAATACAACCGGGAGGGCCAAGTGCTTGGGTATTGGGTTTTCGATTACCACCCCGGCGACGGCGTCTTTTTCGGCACCCGCTGCGAAAGTCAATTCGTGGAGAAAGCGGACGTGGCCCATGCTTTCGAGATTCTTAGGCCCGGACAGTGCCGGGGCGTTCCGTTCGGGGTGGCCGCTTTCATGAAAACGGGGGATTTCAGCGATTACGAAGATGCCCAGTTGGTCAAACAGAAGATCGCCGCTTGTTTCGCCGCGTTCGTGCTGGGGTCGGAAGATACGGACACCGAGCCTTACGAGGCTTTGGAGCCGGGGATCATCGAACACCTGAGCGACGTCGAAAAGGTCGAATTTGCCAACCCTCCGGCTGTCGGCGATTACGACCCCTATTCCAGCCGCATATTACAGGGGATTGCCGCCGCGTACGGTATCACGTATGAGATGCTGACAATGGACTACAGCCGGGTCAATTTCACCTCCGGTCGGATGGCCAAGATCGATGTAACCGCCAACTTCCGAAGCTGGCAATACAACATGATCGTACCGCAGTTGTGCGCGCCGGTTTGGAACTGGTTTTTGAAAGCCTGCCTAATCGCAGGCAAGATTACGAAACCTATTCGTGCCGATTGGACGGCCCCGCGCGTACAGCAGCTGGACCCGACCAAAGAGACGGACGCGCAAGTCAAACGGATCAAGGCCGGGTTGGCCACGATTAGCGAAGTGATCCGCGAAATGGGGCGCGAACCGGACGAGTTTTTCAAAGAGTACCAGCAGGATGTCCAACGACTGCGGGAAATGGACATTACCGTAGATAGTCTGAATGTATTTGTAGATAATCCACCACAAAATGGCTAAGCAGAAAAGAACAGCATCCACCCAGTATGGCCGGGCACTCGTTCAACCGGCGTCGCTCGATACGGAGGCGCGGGAAGTCGACGTCGTATTTGCCACCGAAACCCCCGTGCCGCGGTTCGGCTGGGAGGAGGATTACGACGAGGTATTAGTTTGCGAGGCCGGGGCGATCCGGATGGAGCGCGCCAACCGTGGACTGCCGGTGATGGACTGTCATAATACCTGGTCTGTGTTCGCGCAACTCGGTCGAACGGTGAAAGTGTGGATCAACGAGAAGCGGGAATTGTGCGCCCGTATCAAATTCTCACAGCGGGGGCAGGTGGCCGAACTGTTCCAGGACATCACGGACGGGATCGTAAAAGATATTTCGGTCGGTTACAACGTGTTCAAGTTCGAGCGCGTCGAACAGCCGGGCGGTAAGAATCCCATCTATCGGGCGATCGACTGGATGCCGACCGAGCTATCCTTTGCCCCGGTGCAAGCCGACATCAAAAGTGAAATCCGAGGAGGTCAGCGGACGCATGCGGTCGAAATTATTTCCAACAAACAACAAACCACTATGAGTAAACGAGCAAAAAAACGCGGACAAACGACCCAATATGTCGTTACCGACGAGGCGGTGAAAGCGGGCGACATCATCACCGTGGACGGCGTGGAGGGGGGCGCCCTGGCCGACGGTGAAGTCGGGGACGAAATCACCGTGTCCATCATCGAGCAACCGGCACCCGCCAACGAAGAAGAGGAAGGGCACGATGCGGGTGCCGAAGGTGAGGAGGTCGAAAACGACGAAGAGGAAAGAGAGGAAGAGGAGGGCGACGAAAACGACAGAGAAGAAGATAAGAAGGAAGACGACGGCGCGCGCAGCGGCTCGCGCCGTCGGATGTCGGCCATCACGCGTGCAACCCGTGCCGCCGGGTTGCCGGATTCGTATGCCATCGAGTTGTTCCACAGCAAGAGGACAATCGACCAATGCCGGGCGGCTGTGATTGAAAAGCTCGCGAAGCGGAATCCTAAGCCGAACGGGGCACATGAGGCCAGTGTCGGTTTGGATGCCATGACGAAAAAGCGAACCGCCGTACAGAACGCTCTGTTGCACCGAATCTACCCGGCCAAATTCTCCCTCGATGCGGGTGCCCGTGAATATCGCGGGATGACGCTCGTTGAACTGGGAAAGGAACTGCTTGCCGAACAGGGGATCAACACCCGCGGGATGGACAAGATGGCCTTGGCTGATCGGGTCTTCAAACGGTCGCAAAGTACCGGAGATTTTCAGCTGCTGTTTGAAGGGGTCATTGATCGGATGTTGCGTGAACCGTATGAGTTCGCACCGGAATACTGGGACAAGATCGCCCGTCAGACCAGTGTTTCCGATTTCCGGGAAAAAGGGTTGTACACGGTCGGCGGGGCCAACGGGATGAAGAAGGTGCCCGAAGGCGGCGAAATCAAATACACCACCCTGAAAGAAAGCAAATCGACCATCCGGGTGGAAAGTTACGCCGAAGGTATCATGTTCACCCGGCAAGCGTTCATCAATGACGATCTGTCGGCGTTCGATGTCATTCCGTCGAGTTTCGTTCGGGATTGGGGGATTTTGCGGGGCGATATGGTGTGGGGGCTGATCGTTGACAATGCCCGAATGTCGGACGGCAAGGCGATGTTCTGTGCCGACCACGGAAACTTGCTTACCGGAACCGGCAGCGCATTGAGCGAAGATAGCCTTGCCGCGGCCAAAGTGCTGTTGTCGAAACAAAAAGACATGGCCGGGAAGACGATCCGGGTACTCCCGAAATACCTGATCGTACCGTCGGAGCTGGAAACCACGGCCAAGAAGCTGGTAACGGCGACGACTCCGGCCAAGGTATCGGACGTCAACGTGTTTGCCAACGAGTTCGACATCATTGTCGAACCGCGCTTGACTGACCCGAAGGCCTGGTATCTGTCGGCTGATCCGAACGCCGTGGATACGCTGTATTACGCCTACTTGGAGGGGAACGAAGCCTTGCGGGTCAACAGCGAAGAGGACTTCAATACCGACACCATGAAATATGCCGTTCGCGGCGATTTCGGCGCGTCGGCCATCGACCACCGCGGGATGGTCAAGGCAGCAGGAGGGAAGTAGCCCCGGCCACCGTGGACGAAACGAGCGGGGAACAACTCCCCGCTCCATTTCACAACCTAACAACGAAAAAACATGAGAAATTTGATCGAAGAGGGTAAAACCATTGACTATACCCTGACGGAAGAGGCCGTTGAAAGCGGTGAAATCGTGGTTGTCGGCGACATGGCCGGCGTGGCCGTCACGGGTGGAAAAACCGGCGATACGATTGCTTTGGCCGTCGAAGGCGTGTACGAGCTGCCGAAAGGATCCGGCGCGCTGGCGCAAGGCGTGAAAGCGTACGTGAACGTCTCCGAAGAGACCGGCAAAACGATTGTCGGGACCGACACCGGCAATACGTTCATTGGCTACGTATGGGCCGCGGCGGCAGCCGGTGACGCAACTGTTGTGGTAAAACTGAGGAGCTGAGATGAGTGATTTTGACGAGCTGGCCGAGCAGACGTTTTCGCAGATTTCCAACCTTCTCGGTGAGGACGCTGTTTGGCCGGCGTCAAAATCTAAAAAGATACCGGGGCGAGTCCTGTTTAAGAATCCGACCGAGCCGGTACAGATCGGCGACACCGAACGGTATGAATACCGGCCCAGTACGGCAACGGCGGAGTATTACACCGGGACGTTCGACGGGTTGCGACAGGTCGTCGATTCCGGCGGAGAGGCGTGCTTGATTATCCGCGGCGTAAAATATTCGGTGCAAAGCATCGAAACGAGGTTCGACGGCAATACGCTCGTTGCCCATCTGGAACCGGTAGACGAACTGCAAGCATGACTTACGAACAATACGAAGACGCGATTGTCAACCTGCTGGCCATACCGGGCGTTTCGGTTTCGGTCCTGCCGCACGAGGCGGCATTGGTCGAGATGCGTGCGACGGCCCGGCCACAGCTGTATGTCATTATCAATGGCGGCAACTTCGGCGAACCCGAGAACATGGGGATGACCGCCCAGCGGGAAACCCTGCAATGCGAAGTCTTCATCCGGGCGAAAACCCGTCGGGGACGACTGGGCATATTCGACCTGTACGGTAAGATAAGCGAGCGGCTTTTTGGGGCGCAAGTTACCGGACGCCGTTACGCCGATCGCATTCAGTCAGTTTGGGTACGTGGCCGGAATACAGAATAACTGGCAATACGCCCTGACCTTTTCGTTCGACACCTACCGGGTCGAGGCCGACCCGGACGAGACGGAAACGGTCGGACGGATCAAACGAATAACGATTCAAAACAACGAACCATGAGATCATACGAAGTACTTGCGCCGGTCTTGGTATTCGGCCTCCACGGCGAAAACGGCACCCAGGATTACACGCTGAAACGGGGCGACGTCGTCGAGTTGCCGGAAGAACATGTCGCCGTGCGGGCCATGTTGGCCCGCAAACAAATCCGAGAGGTTGAAGCCGCCAGGTCGCACAAATCAAAGAAATAACAACCGCCGGAAACGGCACAAAAAACACGACATGAGTAGTTTTCTGCACGGCATCGAACATCTGAACCTTGCCGCCGACTCTACGCCCGTCAACGACGTGGTAACGGCGGTCATCGGTTTGGTAGGTACAGCCGACAAAGGGCCGGTGAATGAACTGACCTTGTGTATCTCCGAAAAGGACGATGCACAATTCGGTACCGCCGGTACCATCCCGGAAGCCTTGGCCGCGATCCGCAAACAAAGCAGCTCCCGCGGGAGTGCCCTGGTATTGGTTATCAAAGTCAAGGCCGACACCGAGGAGATTACCCCCGCCGACATCATCGGCACGGTGGACGAGGTGGGCAACCGTACGGGGCTGAAACTGTTTGAAACGGCCCTTCCCCGCTTCGGTTTCGAACCGATGATTTACATCGCGCCGCGGTATTCGGCTCTTAGCGCAGTGGCCTCGGAACTGGTGGTGATTACCAACAAGACCGAAGCGGTTGCCTACATCGACACCCCGGACGGTTATACCTTTTCCCAAGCCCTTGAATCCCGCGGCACGAGCGGCGAGTTTGCGCGGCTCGACGAGGGGGCCAAATTGCTCTTCCCGCATTTCCTGGTGGCTAACCCCGATTACAACCCCGATGCGGAAGAGCCGGGGGATAAGTATTTGAACATTCCGATGTCGGCTTATGCCGCCGGTCTGCGGGCCAAAGTCGATTTGGAGGAGGGTTGGCACGTTTCGTCCTCCAACCACCAAATCGCAGGGGTCGAGGGGACGGATGTGGCACTGACGTTCGCCCTGGGCGACACGACTTGCGAGGTAAACTTGCTCAACGCTGCGGGGATCACTACCGCCGTCAACCTGTTCGGAAACGGCATTGTCGAATGGGGGAACTACACGACCGGTTTTCCGGGCAATACCAACACGGAGGCTTTCGAGTGCGTCCGCCGCACACGGGCCATCATGAAACGCACCATCGAGCAGGCGTGTATTCCGTACATCGACAAACCGTTCATTCAGGCCAATGTCGATGCGATCCGTAACACCGTCAATCAATACCTGAACGGCCTGGTGGCACAAGGTAAGATCGTCGCCGGACAGTGTTACTACCGGGCCGAAAGCAATCCGGCCAGCGAGTTGGCATTGGGGCATCTGACATTCGACATCGAGTTCACCCCGGCCCTGCCGATGCAGCGGCTGACCTTCCGGTACAAAATCGACCTGTCCAATCTTTCAACCATTGCATAACCATGAAAGTAAACAAAGTATTCGATGCGAATGTCTATCTGAACAACGCCAGCAAACACGGGCTGGCATCGGAAATCACATGCCCCAATATCGCCGCCTTGATGGCGGAATATAAAGCGTTGGGTATGGTCGGTTCCGTGGAGTTCTTCAACGGGTTCGACAAGATGGAGGCTTCGATCAAGTGGACCTATCCGGACAACGAGGCCAAAAAAGCGTGTGCCAATTTCCTGAAGCCGGTGGACATTATGGTGCGGTCCAGCAAGGCCCAGTACGACACGGGCGGCATCACGGCCGAAACGCCTATTGTCATCTACATGAAGGGGTATCCGAAGCAACATCCGGGCGGCGGCTACAAGAAAGGAGAGGATACCGAGGTCGAAAGCACGTTTTCCATCCTCTACTACAAAGAGGAGGTCGATGGCGAAACCATCGTCGAACTGGACGTGATGAACAATATTTACAAGGTGGACGGTGAAGACTTACTTGCCGAACGCCGTCAAAATTTGGGGATTTAAACATGGAAGCACTGAACAGAAAACCGGACCTGTCGGTCCGGAAGACGATGAATTTGCCCGACGGCACCCGGATCGACGTCGTCGGGATACCGGCCCGTAAAATGATGGCGATTGCCAACGACAAGAAGATGTCGGACATGGAACGGGGGATTCACATCACGGCGGCAAAAATTTTGGTGAACGGCGCGACGGTCGTATATGACGACTTGTTGGACGGTTTCACGGACGGAGAGGTGGAACAGATCGTCCAATTTGCCAACGATGTCAACGAAAAAAACGGGGAATAGCCCGCGCCGACGTCGTCTTTCTGGCGCACTTCACCGGGAGCGGGCTGAATGACATTTTGGATCTGGATACGGACGATTTTTTCGATTATCTGGACGAAGCGATAGAGTTATACCGGCAAGAGACCGATAACCCCCGCCGGGTAGTGCTGGCGGGGATCGAAAAGTAGATAACTATGGCTGATAATGCACTGCGATTAGCGTTCATCTTGTCCGCAACGGACAAGATGAGCCGTGTTATCGACGCGGCGGTAAAGAAATCCACGGACAAACTGTCGGCTTTCGAGCGGAACGCGTCAAAAGTTGGTCGCGGCATGGTGAAAGGCGGCGCCCTGATTATGGGTGCCGGGGCTGCGGTCGGCGGAGCGGTATTCAGCGCGGGCAAGTCGATCGCCGACTATGCCGGATCGGTCAAAGATGCTTCCGACTCGACGGGGGTAAACACCGAAGCGTGGCAAAAGATGACCTATGCCGCGAAAATATCGGGTATCGAGCAGGAGAAGTTAATGACTTCGATGGTCAAGTTCGACAAGGTGTTGACCGACGCCGCCGGAGGATCGAAAACAGCCGGGCAGATATTCAAAGATTTAGGGATTAGCATCAAGGATGCGAGCGGCAAGATGCGCGCGCCCGAAGCGGTATTTGAAGATGTGGCCGAGCTGCTTGCTAATGTGGAGGACGGCGCGACCAAAACGGCGGCTGCTTGCGCCTTTTTCGGCAAATCCGGTGCGGAACTGTTGCCTATGCTGAACGAGGGCCGGAATGGTTTGCAAGGGCTGTATAGAACCGCAGAAGAGACCGGAAACGTGTTGGCGAACGAGACATTAACCGCCGCCGATGAGTTCGGAAAGTCGTTGGACGCCGTGAAATTACAGGCCCAAGGGGTCATGTTGCAGTTGGGTTCGGCATTGATTCCCGTGCTTTCCGAGATGAAAGACTGGGTGAGTGGTGTTATCGGCAAGGTCGGTGATTGGCTCAAAGCCAATCCGGAATTGGCATCGACCATTGGCAAAGTAGCTGCACGAGGTAGCGCGTTACTGCTCGGGTTGGGGGCGTTGTCGCTCATTTTTGGTACTA
Source organism: uncultured Rikenella sp. (assembly GCA_910577885.1). Lineage (GTDB taxonomy): Bacteria > Bacteroidota > Bacteroidia > Bacteroidales > Rikenellaceae > Rikenella. The sequence continues at coordinate 41,699 of CAJTNK010000002.1, read as the reverse complement.
TTCTTTCCGTTGTTGGTAAGGTAAGGCGGGTGTTTGGCGGTTTGATGGGCGTTTTTTCGGCGGGAAAGAAAATCATACTGGCCGCTAAAAACAGCATGTTGTTATTCCGCTTGCAATACGCCGGAATGGTGATTTGGCAAAAGTTGGCTGCGGCGGCGCAATGGTTGTTCAATTCAGCTCTGTTCGCTTGTCCGATTGTTTGGATCATCGCCGCCATTGCGGCCGTCATTGCTGCGGTCGTACTGCTGGTGAAACACTGGGATAAGGTTTCGGCCTTTTTCAAACGGCTGTGGGACGGTATCAAAAAGATATTCGCAGTCGTATGGGAATGGATCAAAAACATGTTCCTGAATTACACCCCGGTCGGCCTGGTTATCAAACACTGGGACAAAATCAAAGGCTGGTTCTCGAAGCTGTGGGAGGGAGTCAAGAACGTTTTCCGGAGCGCATGGGAGTGGATCAAGAAAATGTTTTTGAACTATACCCCGGCTGGGTTGGTCATCAAACATTGGGACAAGATCAAAGCCTGGTTCTCGAAGCTATGGGAGGGGGTCAAGAACGTCTTCCGGTCCGTGTGGGAGTGGATCAAGAAGATGTTTTTGAACTACACGCCGGTTGGGCTGGTCATCAAACACTGGGACAAGATCAAAGGCTGGTTCTCTGGGCTATGGGACGGTGTCAAGGGGGTGTTTGTCGGCGCATGGGACGGAATCAAAGGGTTTTTCTCCGAGATGAATCCCGTGGAGTGGCTCTCCGACATGTGGAGTGGTATTTCAGAGTTCTTTTCCGGTCTTTGGCAACGCTTCAAACAGTGGGGCAGACAGATCATCCAAGGGCTGATCGATGGGATCACTGGGATGGCCCAAAAAGCAATCGACGGAATCAAAAACATCGGACGGAAGATCGCCAACGGGTTCAAATCGTTTTTCGGCATTCATTCGCCCTCCAAGTTGTTCGCGGAATACGGTGCGAATATTACGGCCGGTCTGACTGTCGGGATTGACGGCGGAACAGGAAAGGTAGAGCGTTCGACGACTCGGATGGCCGAACACGCCAACCGCGGATTCAGTCGGTCGATCGAGACCGAGGGGGGCGGCGGGGGCCGAATCGGTCAGGTGAACCGGGAAATGGCCGCCGGGAACCGAGCGGCTACTACCCCGACATCACAAATTGCCAACACCATCGGCGGAACATCGATCACCTATGCGCCGCAGATCACGGTTGCGGCCGGGGTCGCGGGGAGTGTCGAGACGGATTTGCGCAAGTTGCTGAAAGAGCACGAACGGGACATCCTGGAGATTGTCGAACGCGCCGCGGCGAACCGCACCCGGCTTTCATTCGCATAGCTATGTTTGCACAGCTGGGTAATCATACGTTCGAGGGGCTGAAGTCGCCCGGATCGTTATCCGATAACCGCGGTGTACGCTATGGCCGCATCGCCCTGGTGAACGGGAAAGACGCTCTTCAATTCACTGGCAAGGAGCTGGCCGAAATCCGCCTTTCGTTGCTCCTTTCGATCGATTTCTGCGACCCGGTCGAAGAGATCGAAGCCCTGCGAAAGTCGATGACAGCGGCCGAAGTGCTGCCGTTCATCATGGGCGACGGTACGGTGGTGGGGAAATACGTCATAACCACGGTAGACGTAACCCCGCAGCGGTATTCGCCGACCGGGGAGCTGGAAACCGCCAGCGTTTCGGTCGATTTGGTGGAATCTGCCGGGGGCGATGAGCCGGAACCGAAAGGAATCGCCGTCATCGACAACGACTCGACAACCGCGTCAAAGGCCATCACGCAACCTCCAGCCGCACAACCTCCGGCCGCGCCCGTAGAGACTCCGGCCGACGGTATTACCGCGGATGTGAGTGCCGGGCGGAACGCGGTGGCCAAGATGAAAGAGGTGGGACAAAAGATAAAAAAGGGAACCGCGCAGGTAAAACGCGGGGTGCGGGATGTCCGGCGGCTGGCCGACGAGGTGAAGCAGGCGTATAGCTCTGCCAAAACGAAGGTCGAGAACACCAAGAAAATCATCCAGCGGGCTAAACAGCTGCCGACCTCGCTGGACGAAGCCATCCGATACGCCGAAAACCTGTTGAAATTGGATGACGTGGCCGATATGTCGGTCGTGCAACTGAATATCGACGGAATGGCCGCGGCGGCTGAAAAGGTCGGGATTTCGGCCGCACCGGTGGCGGCGTTTTCCGCTACAAAAGAGGGGGGAAACTGAGATGGCGAGTTTCAATTACACGACTGTTGAGGGAGACCGCATCGACACACTGGCCGCCAAGTTTTACGGCAGCATGGCCGGGATCGCCGTCCTGGCGGATGCCAATCCGGCCGTGCCGCTCGATGCCGTGTTTCCGATGGGAACGGTGTTGGTCGTTCCCATTGTGGAAAATATGGAAATAGAAACGAATGATAATTTGCCGCCTTGGAAACAATCGGTAAAATAGCTGTTGAGATCACGATCGCCGGGCGGAATATCACCGGCGATGTAAGCCCTTACATCGCAAAGATCACATACACGGACCGGGTGGAGGATGAGAGCGACGATGTTTCGCTGACTTTCGAGGACACGGCGGCCCTGTGGCAGAAAGCATGGTATCCCCAACAGGGCGATAGCCTGTCCATTCGCTTGGGAACGCCGGGGAACATGGTGGATTGCGGTTTGTTCGAGATCGACCAAATCGAGTTTGAATTTCCGCCGGACACGTTCAACGTAAAAGCCATCGGGGCGGCCATCACCAAGAGTCTGCGAACCAAGAACAGCAAAGCGTTTGAAAAGCAGTCTTTGAAAAAGATCGCCCAGTATTTTGCTGACAAACACGACTTGAAACTGACTGGTAATTTGGGTGAGTTGGCCAAGATTCAGATCAAGCGGAAAACCCAGGACAAAGAAACGGATATTTCGTTCCTGGCGAAACTGGCCAAGGAATACGGATTGGTTTTCTCGGTGCGAGGTCAGCAGCTGGTATTTATGACGACCGATGAATTGGAGGAGAAGCCGACGGTTATGACGGTTGATAAGACTCAGATGAGCAAGGCCCGGTTCCAGGACAAGACATCGCAGGTCTATGCGGCGGCAACGGTGGCCACGCGCGACGTACGATCCAATACGGTCAAGAAATGGCAGATCAAACCGTCCGGCGATCTGGCCAAGAAAGACACGTTGATTGTCGGCGGGCGGGTCGAAAACGACGGCCAGGCCCAGGCAAAGGCCAAAGGGGCTTTGAAGAAGAAAAACAAAGACAAGGTAACCGGAACGATCACCCTGCCGGGGAATTGTCGGCTGGTCGCCGGGGTCAATATCGAACTGACCGGCGTGGGGGAATTTTCGGGGAAATGGCACATCGCTCAAAGCACCCACACCGTAGATCCGGCCAGTGGATACACAACGGACATTTCGGTCAGAAAAATAGTTCAATCGTAGGATGTTGAGACTTGGGATCATTTCGGAGTTAGGCGAGGGCGAGAACCTGGGGTTTGCGCGGGTGTCGTTCGACGACAGCGAAATCGTGTCGGGGTGGCTGTCGCTGCCGTCGTCCAACAGCCGGACGGTCAAACAGTGGATGCCGGTCGAGGTCAATTCGCAGGTGGCCTGCCTGATGGACGACTTTTGCGAGCAAGGTTGCATTGTGGCCGTTCTGTGGAGCGCAACGGACACCCCGCCCGATTGGGCGACGCCCGACACGCTGGGCGTCCGCTTCGGTGACGGGACCGAAATATACTACGATGCCGGATCGCACGCGCTGACGGTCAATGCCCCGGATGCGGAATTGAATTTCCGGTGCAAGAAATTGACCGTTGAGGGCGATGTGGCGATAACCGGCGATACGGAAATAAAAGGAGACACAGAGATAAAGGGCGATACGGAAATAAAGGGCGATACCAGTATTGCCGGAAATACCTCCGTTGACGGCGATGTGTCGGCCAGCGGAGAGGTAACCGCCGGTCCGTTGAAACTGGCTTTGACCACCCACAAGCACACGACCCCGGCAGGACCTTCCGGGCCACCCATACCCTAACCGAAAGATGACAGGAACAACCGGCGACACCCGCAACTGGCAAGTCTGCATAAGCGATCCGACGGCCCGAGTCGAAGGGGCGGAGGATATTGCCCAGTGCATTTATATCATCCTGAATACCATTCCGGGCAGTGATCCGCTGCGGCCTGCATTCGGCAGCGGTATTTATCGCTATATCGACGCTCCGACGAACAAGGTAGAGCCTCGGTTGGTCTACGAAGCGATTACCGCCATCGAACGGTGGGAACCGCGCGTCACCGTGACCCGTTGCCGATTGGTCGGGAATGGTCCGGCAGGGCGAAGCTTGCAGATCGAGGCGACGGCCATTGCTTCGGCGGCACAAATGACGATTAGCGTAAAAATTTAACCATGAACAAAATCCCCGTATTTGTCGAACGCGATCCGGATGTGATTATGGCCGAATGCAAGGCCAAATTACAGGAGTTGTTGGGGCGTGAATTGCAACCGGCCCAGGTCGAACAACTGATGCTCCAATTCATCGTTTACCGCGAAGTGCTTTTGACCAACCGGTTCAATGCGGGGATGGCTCAGATGCTCTATCAATTCAGCCGCGCCCCGATCCTGGATTATATCGCCGGGCTGGTCGCCGTCGAACGCCTGCCAGCAGCGTATGCCGGCTGTACGGTGCGTTTCGATTTGGTCGATGGGCACGGTGCAGTGTTGATACCCGAAGGGACACGGGTGGCAACGGACGACAATGTGATTTTCCGGACCGTGGACGATGTAGCGATACCGGATCATGTCCATGCGGTCGAAGTCAAGGCGTTGGCAGATACCGCCGGGAAGGGCGGAAACGGGTATGCGCCGGGAACTGTCGCTAAGATCCTCGATCCGCTGGCCTTTGTTTCGACTGCCGCCAACCTCGACACGACCGGCGGGGGATCGGATGTCGAAACCGACGAACAGTTGAGGGAGCGTATCAAGCTGACCCCGTCGCAATATTCGTCGGCGGGTTCCCGGTCGAGCTATAAGTTTTACGCCACTTCGGCCAATCCGTTGATAACGGATGTGTCTATCACCTCTCCGACGCCCGGAACGGTGGTCATCGTCCCGTTGACCGAAAACGACGATACCCCCGAGCAGATTATTACGGACGTATACGCGGCATGCAGTCCCGAAGATGTTCGACCGTTGACCGATACGGTCATCGTCGCGGCTCCGACCCGAATGGAATATGCCATACAGGTAGATGTCACCTTGTACGACAATGCCGATGCGACCGGTACGCAAGCGGACATTACAGCCGCTTTGCGGGACTATGCCGCCGAGAAACGCCGCAAGTTGGGACAAGACATCATCCGGTCGCATATTGCTCAAATATGCCGGATCGGGGCGGTGTATGATGTGGCAGTTACCGAACCTGCCGAAAATATAGTCGTTACCGACGCGGCATTTGCCACCTGTACGGAAATCGCTGTCAACATAACCGGGTTCAATCGTGGATAACAAACATGTCATAGCGAGCGGCGTATCCGACAATGAATTGGCACGGGCTTTCTCGGAGCTGGTGGCCGACCGGTGGGACAACTGGGACCTGGCCCCATTTATGGCCTATTTGGTCGACATCTGTACGCCGGAGGCACTGCCATACCTGGCCGAACAGTTCAATGTGGACGGTTTGCAGGGGTTCGCCATGGCAGAAAACGAGCAACAGCAGCGCGACATCATCAAAAGATCCATAGCCCTGCACAAATATCTCGGAACGCCTTGGGCCATCCGGGAGGCATGCCGCACCGTCGGCTTTCCGGTCATCGTCCTGGAAGAGGGGGTGACGGCAATCCCCGACGGACCGACCAGTCCGGATGATTGGGCGCGATTTCGAGTGTTGGTTGAGGCCGACCAGGGACGCCACATCACCAAGGACGACGCCCGGAAATTGCGTCTGTTTGTCGAGTTCTACAAAAACGAACGGTCGCACCTCGTCGCGCTTGGGTTCTTTCAGCGGCTGGCCGATGAGGCGTTCCGGCCTGCGGTCGATGCTCGGGATGACTTGGAGCTAATGACGTTGGCGGTCCGTCCGAACCCGGTGGTTCTGAGTAAGACCGGAACCGTCGAACGTGTGACGATAACGGCCTCCGTGCCGTGGACGATCGAGCGGAAACGGAAGGAGTGGGAGGACGGTACGGGCGATGCGGTGACGCTGGAGTTTACGGGTGCGGCGGGCACTTCGGAGTTGCTTGTCTCCTCGGACCCGAACACGACGGCCCGTCGGGAAATGACGGTCGAAATCCGAGCCGTTACGGGCCGGACGCTCGGAACGCTCCGGATCCGTCAACTGTTGAACTGGAACGCATACAGCCGTGCGTACGGCCCGGCCTATAACACATACAAAGAGAAATAGCCATGACGAAAGAAGAGTTGAAACGGTTGTCGGACGACACGTTTTTCGACAACGACACGGGGGAGATCCAACCGGAGGCGCACCGAAGATTTAACGACAAAATGATCGACCACACCGACACCGTGGCCGAAGCGACTTTGCGTAATTCCCGGGATTACACCGACACCCGCGAAACGGCCATCCTGGCGGCGGCTGACACCAAGGATGCCGACACGCTTCGTACGGCCAAGGAGTATTCCGACCGGATCGTGGCGGCCCTGGCAGGGAGCGCACCGGATTTGTTGAATACGCTCGAAGAACTTGCCACGGCATTAAACAATGATCCGAACTTCTCGGCAACGGTGATGCAGATGATCGGCGAGCGGGTTACCACCGAGGCCCTGAACCAGGCGTTGGCGGGAAAAGCGGATACAAACGGGAATGTTTCGGAAGAGTTTTACGCAATCAGACTGTTTCTTGATAAAGATAAAGTAAAAGGAGTTGTTGGAGGAGATTACTCGAGCGCACTCGCTCCTGATGATGTATATCTATGCAATTGGAGGCACGACAAGGGGGCGGCAGGCCTCATCAGTAAAGAAGATCCGTACTTCCTGCGCGTTGGAGAGTGGATTAAGCGGACGATCTGGCACTCCGGGAACTTCAACCCAGCCACCAAGATGCCTTTGGGAGACTATACGGGAGATCTGAATGCCGTTGAAGGGAGCGGAGTATTCCGCCTGACCGGGGATCAGTCCAATGCTCCATTTTCAGGAAGCGGCACAGGAAGCACTTTGGTGCAATATAAATGGGATTCCCGAGCCGCCTTCCAAATATACTATCGTTTTCTCTCAAACGAGGTGTATATGCGCGAAAAAACCGGAGGATTTTGGGGAAGCTGGGTAAAGTTCTACCACTCCGGCAACCTGAAGCCCACGTATTACGCCCAGATCGACCCGAACGGAAATGTCGTCGGGCAGGTCGGTGACTGGATCCAGTCGGTGGCTTGGGTTGATAACGGGAATGGATATACATGCCAATAACCCCTAAGGTAGCCGTCAATATGGCGACTGCACAGGCAACCCGATTGGCCAGTGGAGGGAATAATTTTGAATACTATGCTCCTGTTGTTTGGCGTGAGTTGTACGAAGGAAAGATAGAAGTATTCCTACCCAACAAGTCAGGAACTAATGAAAAGCGGTATTTCAACATTTCAGTACAGGGGGCGTAACGTATGGAAATGAACGAACTGATTATTGAGGTAATCAATCTCGAGGGATTGATGCGCACGTTTATCGTCATCTTTATCTTGTGGGTCATGGTGCTGATCGCGGTCTTTTGCGACATGTGGACCGGCCTCAAAAAGGCCAAAGCCTTGCATGAAAAAGTAGATAGCCAAGGTATGCGACGGACGTTCTCCAAAGCCTCCGACTACTATAGCGTCATGTTTATGCTGTTGTTGCTCGACGTGATCGGGAATGTTTTTCCTTGGTATGCGTTCCCCTATATCTCCATTTTGGGAATTGTCGGGGTAATCTATATCGAGCTGAAAAGCATGTTCGAGAACCTGAAAGCGAAACGGTCCGCCGCCGCCAATATCCCCGATGCCATCCGGCAGATCGTCCAGTGTAAAGATGCCGGCAAAGCAGCCGAAATTCTGCAAACGCTCAAAGGGATTGCAGATGATACCGGATCGGTGCAAAGTCCGATCCCGACCGATTTTCGAGAATAAACATCGTGAATTATGGCAGACTACAAACTATTGGTGCCGTTTATCGGAAGTGGGAAGGCGGCTTTGTCAACGACCCCTACGACAAGGGCGGTGCTACGAACGCTGGGGTAACGATTGCCACCTATCGGGCCTATCGCAAACAGAAAGGATATGCGACGACCTCCGTGGACGACTTGAAACGTATGACGTCGGTGGAGTGGCAAGAGATATTCAAAACACTGTACTGGGATCGTTGGCGGGCGGATGGCATCCGGTCGCAATCCGTGGCAAACATCTTGGTCGATTGGGTGTGGGCATCCGGGGTGTGGGGTATTAAGATTCCCCAGCGACTGTTGGGCGTCGCCGTCGATGGCGTGGTCGGGCCGGTAACACTGGAGGCATTGAACGCAAAAGACCCGCACAAAATATTTGATACGATCATGACGGCCCGCGTGCAATTTATCGATGACATATGCCGCCGCACTCCCACAAACGAACGATTCCGGCGGGGGTGGATGAATCGTTTGAACGATATTCATTTTGAAGGATGACGAACAAAGACAACATGAAACAGCCCGTCGGTATTCTGACCCTCCGGGCCTATGACGCCCGGGGCGTTGAGTTGTGGCGCGCCGCCGCGTGTAACCGGATCGTCGCCACGGGGTATGCCGCGGCGGCGGAAGCTCTGGCCGGGGTGGCGGGTGCTCGTATTGCCCAGGTGGGGGCGGGTACTTCGGGCAACGAACCGACCGACAACGATACGCAGATCGCGGATGCGGTGCGGGTCGATGTGCAAAGCATCGAATATCCGACCCCGTCAACGGTCCGTTTCAACTTCACGTTCGGTTATGACGATGCCGTGGGGATGACGATTCGGGAATTTGGGCTATATACCGCGGATGGTCGTCTCTTTTCCCGCAAAGTCCGGGAACCCATAGAGAAGACGCAATACATGTCCTTGGTCGGCGCGTGGGATATTCATTTCTAATGGTTCTCTGGATGAAAAGAATACTTATTGTCTTGCTTGCGATTTTGGTAATGCTCGGCGCGCTTCTGTTGATACGCCACTGCGCCGGCCCGTCGGTCGTGGTCCGGGAGGTGGTGAAGTCCGACACGGTTACTCTCGTGCGGGTGGACACGCTGGTGGTCGAAAGGCCGGTCCCGGTGCGGGTAGTGGAACAACGGACGGACACGCTGGCGGTCTACCGAGACCAAGACACGGTCCGTGTGCCAGTGCCGATCGCGCAATACCAGTTCCGAGACAGCCTATACGCCCTCGACGTCAGCGGTTACGGCGTCTCACTCGACCGGCTGGAGGTCTATCCGAGAACGGTCTTTCAAACAATCCAAACCACCACGGAGCGGGTCGTCAAAGACCGAAGACGGTGGGCACTAACGGTCGGGCCGGGGGTCGGATACGGGCCGCGTGGCGTCCAGCCCTATCTCGGCGTCTCCTTCGGGTTTGTCCTTTGGAGCAAATAATGACGGTGGCCGGGAACCGATAATAAGACCTCGTTTCGAGGTCTTTTTTTGCACGCTATTTGTAGAAGAGTGGAAAAATAGTTTGGTTTTATTTTGCAAATAATAGAAATATATCTACCTTTGTGGTGTCAAACCACTACACTATGAAGTACAACGAACTACACAGATTGATACGCCGACGAGGTTGGCGGGAAATCAGTCGAAAACAACGGGGCAAAGGCAGTCACGTAATTTATGAAAAAGACGGGCGAACCTATCCGGTGCCAGATCACGGAAGTGCCGAAGTTGGGAAAGGGCTGGAGTTGAAAATCAAAAAGGAGATGGGGCTGTAAGCGGCCCCACTTTCCTCCTAATAAATAATACAGATATGAAAACAATCAAGGCAAAAATAGAACAGGCGACGGACGGGACTTTCTCTGTGTATTGTTTGGAAGAGATGTTTTCCGGGACCGGGGATACGATCGAGGAGGCGAAAGACGATATGCAGGCTCAAATAGACTTCTATGTGGAACATTGCAAGGAGGAGGGAAAGGCGTATCCAGTTTGGTTGGATGAGGCTTACCATGTCGAGTATCAATTGGATGTTCCGAGCATCCTGCAATATTATGAAGGGGTGATTACCCCGGCGGCATTGGGGCGGCTGTCCGGGATTAATCCGAAACAGATTTGGAACTATGCGCACGGGAAATCGAAACCCCGTCCGGCGCAATTGGAAAAAATTCAAGCGGGGTTGCGCAAGTTGGCCGCTGAACTCTCTGCCATTTCATTGCTGTAGTGGTTTGACGATTGTTACGCAATGAATGGCTGGGGCATTCTTGATTTCAAGAATGCCCCGATTTATTGTAAAAATAAGAAGGATGACCCGTAATCGAATCATCCTTAAAACGCTCCTCAAGTATGCGACCTTAATAAGTACGCCTGAAAAGCTTATTATCCCTGTAAGCAGCTAACGTAACAATGCTTACATTTATTTCATATTCTCTTTCTGGGCACAAAGGTATCTTTTTCTATGGATCATTCCAAATGCCGTGCCAAATTTTCAATCAATTTTCCACATGGTTTCCCGTTGCCAATGTTTAGGAAATCCCATTTCCCAGAGTGCGACATTCGGATAATCGTATAGCAGTTTGCTCAAACGATTTTTGAAATCACTTGTCGGATTAACCGTCTGAAGCAAATAATTAATCATGCATAAGAAATAATATATCTTACTACGTTTAACTCTTTCGGGTTCTGTTATCCAGATTTTTACATTGGATTTTGATACATGTAATTTTTCAGGAACAACGTCGATCGTTCGATTCCATAGCCTGCCATGGTGAGCGCAAATATTGCGTATATTATTGATTGTGTGAAGCCAAGAGCAAAATATTTCAGGGGGAAGATCAAATCGTGAAGCAATAGCTACCCGATCGGCTCTTTGTCGTAAATTTTCACAAATTTTAGACAGGTGGCTGAAATATAAGGTTTCAACGGACATCCATGAGGGCGGAGTTACCGGCTCATCATATCGTGCTTTATAGTGTTTGATAAATACTTCGGCATGATTAGATACCAACAACGTCTGGATGTGTTGTTGTAAATCATGGAAAATATCCGTAGTTATGGTTTTGCCGGTTCTTTTGCTGTATTTTGAACTGAGCTTAAATATGTCGGAGCGATCGTGCCAATGAGAACCGTATTTTAAACTGAGTTGATATATGATTTGTGTACGAAGGCCGATTTCAATTCGCTCAATTGCATCAAATACTAATAGTCGTAATTTACGATCAAAAACATATAAAGCATGTATGTTTTCCCATTTAGTGCCAGTAATAAATTGATCCGTATATTGCCCGTTTTCTCTGATTTTAAAAGGCAACATGTAGGCACTCAGTCTGTAATAGCTGATATTTGTCAGGTGTCTAATCGCACGTTGTTCATCAGTGATTTCTAAACCGCGTGATTTTAACAACTCAACTTGTTGTTGAAATGTCAAAGGAGGTTTATTGTAGGTAGTCATTTGAGGTCGATTTTCTTTGCAAAATTACGGCAAGAAGACCGGATACGACAACTAAAAGGCTATAATTTATAATCTTCACCTCAAAAGTCCCCTTTTAATCGACCTACTGGATAGCCTCTGTTTATTTCTCCAGCAGTTTGACGAGGTCACGTTTCATCTCTTCGTCGATTTCCCGGTAGCGGGCGAAAGCCCGCGAGCCGTCCACGTGGCCGGACAAGGCACCTACCAAATTAGGATCCTTGACCTGCTTATACAGGTTTCCGACAAAACAACGCCGCGCCAAGTGTGAAGAGGCTATTTCGTTCAGCGGCCTTATCTCCTGCTCGCGAGTGGTCGGATTGATGACCACCACGGGGCGACATAAGCCCGCTGCAAGAAAGATGCGTTTGATGGCTTTGTTATACTGCTGCTGAGCCATAAATGGAAATAGTGGGCCGCCATTGGACGGGTATTTGTCCAATATCTCCGCCGCAACCGCATTGAGAGGGACACGCACGGTTACGGGGCGTCCCTCTTTCGTTTTCCGCGGGATGTACTCGATTGCGTCGTTTATGACGTTATTTCGGGTCATTTGGTACAAGTCCCCCACCCGGCAGCCGATAAGGCATTGGAATACGAAAATATCCCGCTGAATGGCCAGTTGAGGATGTCGCGAAAGATTGGTCCGGTATAATTTGTTTCGCTCCTCGATGGTGATGTAATAGGGGGTGCCGTAGACGCTTTCGGCAATCGAATAGTTGCGAAACGGGTTGTTCGCAGTCTTCCCGACCTTATTGGCCCAAATGAAGAACGTGCGAATCTTAATTAAGATACCATTGATCGTATTTTGCCCTCGCTGTACGGGTGTTCTGCTTTCCGGCACCGCTTCGTAAATATTGGGGTGTTGGTCGGCATACTGGTATTCGTTGCGTAAAAAGTCCTCGAAGTCGGACAACAGGGCCGGGGTGATCGTATCCATCGACAAGACAAAGGCCGGACCTTGTTTTTTGCGGGTGTACAGTTCATAGCGTTGCAAGGCACGAATCACTACCTGAAAAGCTCGTTGCCGCCACTGAGAGTATTTATGCACCCGCAGAAATTCGGCAAAGGCGTCGAAAAAGGTTTGCTTGTCGCTGGCATCCGTGTACTTTTCGGGATGCAATCGCCGGTCAATTTGTTCGTCCAACCACCCGGACGTCAGCCCATCTTTATTTGCTACGGCGTCGTACACCTCCAAAATGAGGTTTTTCCGATCCGCAACACTCCGGTTGATTTCGATCCGTTTAGAACTATCAAAAACTACCTTGGCTTTCACTTCCTGCCGGACGTCATCCCACACGGTGGGCGGGACTTCGATTTCGCTGGAATGAAACAGCTGAATACCGCGCCCGGCACTCAGTCGGAACCGGATATTGACGGTTGTCGCTTTTCGGGTAGAAGTGCGGATAAAGGCTTTTACGGTCGCCATAGCAAAAGAATGTTCGGTTATGCAAATATACATTCTTTGCACAACATCTGCACAACATATTGCAATATTCAGCAACAAAATGAAATTTACATCACCTCCAAGAAAAATTTACAAAGCACTTAATTACAGCGTATTTGTATATAATTTGCCACGTAAACCGAAAATTGAATATTGCAATATTCAATTCTTGTCCTGGGCACAAAAAAGGTTGCTAATCGTTTGATTAGCAACCTTTTTGATTTTTGAAGGGAATAAAAGAGGGAATATTTTATCTCCCCCACCTCTTCCATGCCGCCCAGACGAGGGCAACGAGGACGATTCCGACGAGCAGCCACGGGAGGATGCTGGGGCGGGATTTCTTTTCGGTATTCCGCTCGGCGATCCTCTCGATTTGGGATTCGCGGCGGGTGCTGTCTTGAAATGTTATCTCTGTCTGTTGCGTGAGCGTGTCGGTGGTCTGTTGGTGGGTATCGGTCTCGCGGTTCCGGCGGCGGTCGGTAATGGTGATGCGTTTGACGGGCGGCAGGCCGGTGGCTGAATCGGCCGGCTGGGTCGTGTCGAACTCCAGCTCGATCCGGCGAGCATCTTCGGACTCGGCGCTGGTGGACTCGGTCGCGGTGTGCGAGGTCGCCTCGATGGTCTCGCGGGATTCCGCGCGCAGGTCGACCTGCTCGGTGGCCGTATCCATGGTCTGCAACGTTTCGTGCACCCGCTTCGAGGTCGCGCAGCCGGTCAATAGCAGACCGACCGCGACTATACTATAAATAGGTATCCGTTTCATTTCAGGTGCAGAATTTGGTTCCGGTTCGCCCCGGAGCGATAAGAGATGTGGATCCACTTGTAGCCGGATTCGTCGATGAGCTGGTCGAAGGCGATGCGGCCGTCCTTTTGGAGTTCGACGATCCGGTCGAACAGCCGCTTGTTTTCGGCCGGCGATCCGACCGAGATGTCCGCCGCCTCGCCCCAAAGGTGCTGCGACGTCGAAACCCCGCCCACTGCCTTATTCAAAGCCGGCGAGCGGTAGCCGCTGTTGACGGCGATCGGGCTGCCCCATACCGCGCGGATCGGATCCAAGAGCAGCTCGATCAGTTGGGTCAACCGGACGCACACCGTAGCAGAGGGTCTGTTGTCGATGCCTCGCCTGCGGGCGGTGTCCGACGCGCAGAGCTCTTCGATGGTAAAATAGGTCATGTTAAAATCTGTTTTCAATCTCAGTTACTACTTGCTAAGAAGCGCGATTTTCTTTGCATATCCCAGCGACAGGTAAAGGCATCGAACGGTTTCTTCTTATCAGTACCCCGACTGCGGTTCCCGGTCGGCGCACTTCGGCTTATTGCAAATTCTGATTTGCTCCTTGATGCGTTCCACCTCCAACCTATGTAATTGGCTCTCGAGTTCGTTGTACTTGTCGCGCCACTCCCTATTCTCTTTGTACAGTTCCTCTATCTTTTCATCCTTTTTATTAATCTTCACTTCTCTGTTTTCCGCGATTTCTCGCCATTCGTGTGCTGCGAGCGTATTCAGGTCGGCCTCGGCGCGGGCGGCTTCGGCCTGCTTGATGCGTCGGTTTTCGCGTCGGTACATCCACACGCCTCCGCCCAGCAGGCCGGCGGCGGAGAGGACACTCAGCAGGTTACTGATATTCGTTAGCCATTCGGTCATAGTTCACTCTTAATATTGCGTATTCTTGTTGCGCGGGGGCGTCTGCCACGGCGTGACGCCCGCTTGGTAGTCGTTGCGGGTGATGATGCCTTCGATGTTGAATTTCTTACCGGTTACCAACGTCACCTCAAGCGTGAAATAGGCGTAGTTCAGCGACGACTGACCGAATGCCGTCGAACCGGGGCCATTCGAGTTGTAATACGGGTTCCACTCGATCGTCACGTAGTCGCGCGGGGAGCTGAATCTCTCCTGAATCGACAGGTAGAACGGAGAGGAGACGTTCACCAGCCGAGCGCTCTGAATCTTGACCCGCGCGGAGGTATCGGTAGTTTTGTAGAAGCACAGACACTGACACCCCTTGGCATTGTTCGGAACTTCGAATCTCATCCCCGGCCAGCTGGCGGAGAGGCCGATCCCGAAATAGTAGTATTCCGGACACTGGGCGAAGGTGTTCCCGCCCACTCCGCAGATGTAGTATTTTGTAGCCGTATAGCCGCAATAGCCGTCCACCTGTGCGGCCGAGCCGCTGTTCACGTTGTAGTTGGCGGAGTACTGCGTCGTGTCGCTGAACTTGAAGACATTCCGGTACGTCGTGTAGTTCTGTTTGTAGGTGCCGGAACAGGAATAACCGCTCCCCCGGCTTTCGCGGGTGGAGGTAACCGTTTCGGTCTCGTTCGGCTGGGCGGTGGAACTTTCCGCCCCGGTCGTTCCGTTGCTGTAGATCGGCCACGTGACGAGGTTGTGCGATCGGGTGCGGCTCCCCTGTGCGCCGGTGCCGGTGGGGAGCGTATAGGCCCACGTGCCGTAAACGTGGCGCGAGCCGGTGCCGGTTTGGTAGGGACAGCTCGTGCCATCGTACGACTCCTCGATGATGTCGGCGGTCAGTACCCATCCTTCCCATTCGCTCCACGTGCCGGTGGTACCGTTGCTGTAGATGTCGCGATAGCGGTACCGAACATAAGTGTAGCGATGGCGCGTCATGCGCCCGTTCACAGCCGGGGTGTCGCACGTCCAGCCGCTGTACTCGGTCTTGGACTCGGACTGCGATTCGGTATCGGTGCGGTAGGGGCAGCTCGTACCGTCGAAGGCCTCTTCGGTCTCGGCGGTGGTCTGCTGCCAGTCCGACCACTCGCCCCACGCGTCGGTGGTGCCGTCCGACCAGACGGCCCGCGTCCGGCTCCGAAAATCGGTATACCGGACACGAGTCTTGCGGCCGTTCACGGCCGGGGTGTCGCAGGCCCAGTCGGAATAGCGAGTTTGGGTCTCGCTCTCGGTGTCGGTGCGCAGCAGGTAGCGGTACCCCTCCCACGCGGCCATCGAGCGGATGTCGCGATCGGCGAAGTAGTCGGGGTTCCGGCAGTTCTCGGTCTGGTCGCGAAAGCTGCCGGTGGTACCGCCGTTGCGGGCGATGATCTGTCGCAGGGTGATGGCCATAGTCGTTATTCGGATTCAGGGATGCGGAAGTCGGTGGCGGTGAGCGTGCCGGCGATGGTGGTGTCGCCGCTCTTCGGGACATACTTGGCGAGCTCTTCGGCCAGCGCCTCTTTCGTTACGCGCTTACCCAGCTCTGTAGCGACCTCGGTGGCGAAGTTCGGGTTGTTGCCGAGGGCAGCGGAGAGCTCCTGCAAGGTATCGAGGGCTTCGGGGGCATTGTCGATGAGCGTGGCGACGGTGTTGCGAATCTCGTTCTTGAGTTCCGCCACGGCGGTTTTCAGCGCGACGGCGAAGCTGTCTGCGAGGTTCCGGGCCTGTTCGTCGGCATACTCCTTCGCCGCTTTCAGCGTATCGGCGAGGGCTTCGCTCACGGCGTTGGCGTCGGCCTTCGCGTTCCATGCCGTCCGCTCCTCCGGGGTGATGTGTATCCGGGCCTCCTCGATGTGTTCCAAAATGGGCTGCAGGGCGATGAAAATCGCTCCGCCGGTGGGGAACCCGGCGTTGTCGGCCTCGATCAGCCCGCGGAAGACATCGCGCAGGACACGCAGCCGGGCCTGACCGATGCCGCCGCCCATATCGCCCACGAGTACCGGGCACTCCAATCCGGAGTTCTCGAACCGGGTCAGGTCGTCGAAGACGCGAACCCCTTCGGCGAGGTTCGCGCCGTTGGTGTAGTCCTGTGCACTCATGCCTGCAGTTTGATCTGTTCGATGATAGCGAGGATGTCGGCGGTGATCTCGCAGTAGATCGTGGCACCGATCTCCTCTTTCAGGTTGAGCAGCAGGCGGCCATTGGCCAGCTGACCGACGCCGAGCTGCTCGAAGTTACCGTCCGGAGTCGGCGCGTGGACGGCGAGGTCGATGCCGGAGGGAGAGCCGCCGTTCGTCCGCTTGTAGGTAAAGATGTACTTCCGCCCGTGCCGCTCGGCATTGGCGTGGGTGATGGTCTCCGTCGCGGTGGTGGTGATCTGCAATTCCTGTTGTGTCATGGTATGGATTGGTTTAGTGAAATAATCGTCAGGCAGTTCGTACGTCTCCGGTGTCGATGTCGATATAGAGCGGTTTCCAGTTCCCGTCGACGCCGGATTTCGACTGGAGGCCGGAAAAAGTGACGAGCGTTTGGGGTGCTTTCAATTGAAGGAAAGCAAGTCCGTCCGCGCATCCCATTTTACCCATATCCTCACCTCCCGGCAATTTGACAATGACGAAACGATCCGTCAGGATCGCCGTGGCGGAAACATATGGATTCCCGCTACCTTTGCAGACATAGAATCCGTTTTTAGTCATTCGGGAATAATCACCGTCGTATTCATCGTAAAACGCCATCGACGGGAGTTCGTTCCAATTGAACCCGGACAGTTCGAAGACTTCACGATCCCGGTAATCCACGGCACGTATCTGCTGTGTTTGATCGTCGATCTCGATCCGGGTACCGCTCTCTTTCGTCCGTAACTTCCGCACGGTCAGGTTCTCCACGTCGATGTACTCGGCCTTGACGGTGCCGTTCAGGTTCACGATACCGTCCAAGGTTGTCTCGCCGATCAGCCGGATGCGGTTCGCCTCGATCTTCACCTCCTCGGCGCTCTGGTTGATGGCCGAGATCACACCGTTCAACCCCACCTTCTGCTCGATGCCCTGCGCATTGAGGGTAATCCGCGACTCGGCCATGTCGATTCGGTTGTTCAGGTCTGTAGAGAGATTGCTCACCGAGAGCGAGATGTCGGAGGCGGTCTGCGTCAGCTGCGAAACCTCCTGCGTAACGCGTCCGTCGAGGGTCTCGATGCTCGACACGGCCGACTCGATCCGGCCGGCGGTCACCGAGAACTCGGTGGCGACGTCCTTGCCGTTGCGCAGGACGAAGTCGCCCTTGGCGCGGATATTCTGCGTGTAGAGGCCGACCTCTTCCGGCGCGATATCGGGGAAGTCGCCATCGACCACGTCGCCGATATACCCGATCTGCGCAGCGGTGTTGTAGGGACGCAGGGCGGTGTCGTTTACGCCCCGCAGAAAGACCATCTTGCCGGTTTTCCCGTCCACGTAGACGGAATTCTGCCGGGCGGGGTCGCTGTAGTTGCCTCGACGGGCGAGTACCATGTGGGGCCGGGGCGGTGCGCCCTGCACGAGGCGGGCGGTGAACCCCTCGCCGGGGCCGAAGGTGGAGACCACGCGCAGGTAGGTGGCGGTGGGCAGCACGCCGTCGTGGCGGAAGTAGCCCACCAGCAGGTCGTCCGTCCGAAACGGAACGCGATCGTCGCCGTCGTAGCTCTTCTGCACGATGTGGTACATGCCGGGGCCGATGGAGGTGACGAGCTGCACGTCGTGCTGCGTCCGCAGCGACCGACCGGCGTTATCGACGAGCCGGGCGGTGTCGCTCACCCGCTCGATGCCGATGCCGTCGGTGAAGTACTTGACGTTTCCCTCGACCGACTGCCGGTTATAAATGAGCTCGGTGGTGGTGATGCCGTCCCGGGCGCCGATCGTCCGGAACCAGAAGTCGCCCTCCGGGGTGCCACCCCATGCGCTGCCGAACACTCCCGGCACATACTCGGGATGCCCGATCGGGCCGGTCAGCGACACCTCGCACCCGGCGATGTCCTGTGCGACAAAATCGAGATCGGCCCGGCCGCCGTGGGGGTGGTAGTCCTCGACGATATGGCCCCACTCGTCGGCGTTGCCGTAGCGGTTGAAACGTTCGGGGTCGGGAAGCGTCGGCGGCTCGTGCGAGATGCGGGCGATACGGTTGGTACGATCGACGCGGATCGGGGTGGTACCGGTCACGACGTCTCCCCCGCCGCCCGTGCCGCCGCCGAGGGCCGAGGCGGGGATCACGCCCCATCGGCCGGAGTAGGCGTACTGGGCAGGAATCAGCACGTCGTTCTCCGGGTCGAGCAGCGGAAACTCATTCAGCCGGGGCGTCAAAAAAAAAAGTTCGGCACCCGGCCCGACGATCTCCAGCTGTTCGGGCAGCTCGTCGCGGGCGATATTCAGATAGCGGGACTGATGGGAGTAGGCGAAAGTGAACTCGTATCCGGCGGCTTCTCCGGCAGTCGCCTCCAGCTTGGGCTTGGAAACGTAGATGCGCTCCAGCGAGGAGTCGGCGAGGTGGTACCGGCGGCAGCTGCTGAAGAACTCCAGCACCCACTGCCGTGTCCGTTCGTCGGGCAGATAACCGGTATACTTTGTCCACGCCTTGCCGTAGTCGATGCCGAACTCAAAGGTATCCCCGTCGAAGACGGCGTTCCGGCTCTCGGACTCGCCGACCTCTTTCCGGTCTCCGGTGAACCGGATGGTATCGTAACCGCCCAACGAGTTCTCGAAGACGAACCAGTCGGCGGTCGGCTCTTCACCGGTCTCGTGTAGCACGTACCGCTGCACGAAGCTCTGACGATCGCCCTCGGCGTTCTCCACCCACACGTCGAAGTAGGTCGGCTGCCGGTCGAACAGCCCCCGAACACGGCCGTAGTTCACATCGAGGCTGTATACCCGTCCGGCGGTCAGCTCTTGGATAGTGATGGTTTGGGGATTCGCCCCGGTCTCGTCGCCGGTCGGGGCGAAGTAGCCTTTCACCCGCACAGCACAATCGTTCAGGGCGACGTACCGCAACCACTGGGGTTCGTGATACCCGACATACCGGGTCTGAGGCTGCCAGGTCAGGAAGTTGGATTTAAGGAAAAGCGGGGTATCGATGCTCCCGGCGTTCACGCCGCCGGGCAGCACGCAGAAAGTGCCGGCCTCTTCGCCGTCGATACGGTAGGTATAGGTGGTCAGGGGAAGCCCCTCGGCGGGAACCTCATCGAGACTGGGGGCGTGCAGGTGGGCCTCGAAGAAGGCTCTTAACGGTATCACAACCCGCCCGGAGGCGTCGGGTTCATACCGCTCCTCCAGCAGCCCGTCGATGGCAAACGCGATCGCCCGGTCGCTCATCACGACGAGGTCGCCCAAATTCCCGGCGAAACTATACTGCTGCGGCTGCTGTACGATATTACCCATCGATACTCTCCTGTTTGCTGCAAAAGTACCAGGATCACAACACCGGGAAAGGACAAAAAAGGCGGACCTCAAAGCCTGCCTTAATTTTATGATTTATTAGATTAAACTAACTGCGGATTTTTCAATTTTTGTATTGCATTATCAAGAGTAAGATTCGGGCCAAAAATCAGTAATTCGTCACCAACCCGATTAGAGGTGCATTGAGACAAAGAATAAATATATTTCCTTTGTTCATGATACAGGGAACGGATTAAATCTGCGTTATCATAAGAAACTATCCAGTGCTTCCCCAATCTTAATATTTGATCTCTCAATGTCGAATGTTGTTCTGTGTCAAAAAAATTCATATAAAGATCCGCCCCCTTTTTTACATAAGGAGGATCTATGTATATAAAGATCTGGTGCTGCTTTTGATGCAACATTTTTAGAAAATCTATACCGTCTAATTCCGATAAATGTATAACTTCTTTATAAGCTGAGATTCGCTTAATCCGTTGAATTAAATCTTGTTTATTGAATCTTGCTTCTATACGATATTTACCAGTTTGAGAAGGCCCTCCAATAGGCCCCCCCGTTATTATACCTGAAATATTTGTCCGGTTTAAGAAAAAAGTAGCTACAGCCAAATCAAATGAATCAGCAACTTTTATGTTTTTATAAACTTCTTTGGCTTTTTTCCAAGATTCCATATCGACAGGCACGTTCTCAATCCAACTACAAAGCCTATCGGTATCATTAATTACGGCATTCCAGAAACTATAAATAGAATGGTCAAGGTCATTAAGGTATATCTCTGAGACAATTCCCTCCAATAACAAATGAAGTGCAAGACCAGCTCCTCCTGCAAACGGTTCTGCATAGGCACATCCATTCAATCCATTTTCTTGAAGGAGAGAAGCCATAAATGGGAAAATACAATTTTTCCCTCCTGGATATCTTAATGGGGAATAAAAACTACTCATAACTATTTCTTTAATTGAATTGCAGGAATGCGAAGTTCTGTTGCAATTCTATTATATAGCTCTACAAAGTTATTTACAAATGAAGTTACCATTGTAGCATTCTCTGGAGAAGATTTTATCCATGCTTTTAATGCCTTTGAACACCAAGATTTATTGTAATTTAGTTGTTGCTGGAACCAATGTTTTGCCACTTTTCTTTCTTGGAGTATTTGTTCAAGGCGATGTTCTTTAAAGCACACTTGTCGCGTATAGTCTTGATGGATAGACGTCCAAAATGGATCTTTATCACTCAGAGTGTTAAGAAATTCCGCAATAAAACGTTCTGGTGATTGCTGTGTAGGCAAAATTAGCCAATTAGGCTTCTTAATTTTTGCCAAATTTGCTTTATAAGTCTCATTTGTATTAACATCCCCATCAAGTAATATAATACTGTCAGGAAAACAAAATGACGGGACTTTGGTTTGCATTAAATTTATCAGGTTTCCACATCCAAACGCACATTTACTAAAAGTTAATTTAGATGTATGACCTCTCAATAGAGCTTTCATTACCATGGTAGCCTCTGAATCTTCCGAATAGACTAACACCTTAGTCATTGCCTCTTTAGAGACAGAAACCTTTAGCCTATTCACAATTCCTGCAAAAGGCATATCCTCTAAGATTGCTATAGAATCATCTTTTTTCTCAAGGTAAATAAGTTTAATACTATCTTTAGTTGCTTCTTTTTCTTGAGCTCGTTGAACCATTTCATGGCCCAGTTCCAACAACATTAATGAGTGGGTTGTAAAAACAACTTGAATATTATACTTGGATGAGTATGTCTGGAGAACCTCAAGGAGTTTCTGTTGCGAACCGGGATACATTGTAGCATCCAACTCATCAATTAGCAAGATGCCTCCTTTATAAGTTTTGCCATACTTTTCTTTCAGTCTTTTGAATGACAGCAGGGCAAGAATAATTTTACCTACATTATCTTGTCCCGCTGAATTCTGCATCCAATCGTAGGTGTCAGTTGTTACCCCCAAAGTAGTTTTGTTCGAACTTTCAATTACATTGGTATCAACAATCTTATCAAAAGATATCAGAATCTGATTATGTAGTTTCTTGAATAACGTGATTTCTGCTTCTGTAAATTGTTCCTGTTTGGAATAAATTGCAGTTTCCTCCCCAATTGGAATGAGTCGCTTTAGACTTAGATATATAACTGGATATTGTAAGTAACCAGACCCTTTGTCACGATCACCTTTCTTCCAAAAGCGAATAACTCCGTTGGATTGATCACGGTAGATACTTTCTACAGTAAAAGGTTTATCTTCAAAAGGAGAATTAATAGTCCATTCATGTTCGCCCTTTTTGTCAAAAGTAGGAGACAGTTTGAATTTTTCAGAATACTGAGACCAATAATTACCTCCACACAATGGTCTCTCGTCTTTCATTTGAGGATGGATTTTCAAACTGAACGGTTGACTCAAAAGGCCTAAAAGCGTGGTCTTTTGAGTACCATTCTGTCCCGCAATAATTGTAATATTGGTTCCTAACTTAAAACCAACATCCTTAAAACCATGAAACTTCGTTATATGAATATAGTCTATAATCATTGTTGTAGGGATTTAATCTCCAAAGTTTGATTAATACCCCCAAATATAACACATTTTACATTACACCTCTACGAACTCGACCTCGGCCGGTTCGATGGAGTTCTTCTTGAGCGAGACGTTCATGGAGCGGATGAAGAAGTGGCGGCCGTAGAGCGCGAACTTGTCCCGCAGGTCGAGCTCGTGCAGGTCGAGTGCCGTGAAGAGCACCTCTGTCGTGACCACCATCCGGTCTTTGGCCAGCCACTCCGCGAATCGCTTGTGGCGTGCCAGCAGACCGTCCGGGCCGTGCCAGTAGAGCGAAAGGTCGCCGTACCGTTCCCCGTTCGCCCCGTAGTTCGTCGCCGAGAGTGCCGGGAAGGTGTTCGGCGTGTAGCCCGGATTCATACTCCACTGCTGGATCTCCGACTGCAATCCTTGATACAGGCCGATGAGCAGTTCGTCCGACCGTTCGCTGCCGATCGCCTCGATCTCCGGGCAGAGGATGTGGTAACGCCAGTTCTTGCCGATATCGTCGTCATTCAGCCAGTAGCGGTTCGCCACGCACTGCACCCGCTTCGCGTTCACCGTCATGTCGTAACCGCTATCCGTCTCCTCGGTCTCTTCCGCGTCGTCGGCGGCGGTCTCTTCGTCGGGCATGTCCTCCTGCTTGACGGCATAGTAGGCCCGGCTATCCTTGTCGAGGATGATGGTCTGCACCTGTCTGGGATTTTGCACCCGGACGGAGGTAACGACACCGGTGCCGTCGGAGAGGAAGCCCTGGCTCGCCATATAGTGAATCCCCTCCAGTATGTTCTCCACCTCCTTGATTTCACCCTCCGGCTGTTCGCCCTCCTCGCTGTCGGCGAAGCCGGCCGTGTACCGTTGTCCGGCTTCCCGGGAGATGACGGGCGTCCCGATCAGCCGGTCGGGACGGATATTCCGGACGACCTTTCGGTTTAGCACGTCGGCGTTGCTCTCGATCGCGAAGTTGTCGCCGCGAACGTACATCGATGCGCAGGGGAGTTTGAGCATCTCCACGACGAAGTCGGCCGACCAGACGTCGGGCATGAAGTCCTGCAGCCGAACGGCGTAACCGGCACTCCCCCACGCGTCGGTGTCCGGCGTCCAGCACGGGAGGTTGTCGGTGATGTTGTACGACGGGTGCCACAAGGTCTGCAACGAAAGTTTCTTCCACTCGCCCTCCCGGAAGATATTGCGTTCCAGCTTGTCGCCGAAAATCTTGTCGAAGATGTACCACACCCGCACGGCCGGGAGGATTTTCAACAGGTAGAAACGATTCGCGGCATTCTTCAGAAAATGCTGGTAACTCCGTCCGTGTATGTTCATCGGGTTGATCCACCGCGCCCGGGTGTTCAGCAGAAAATCCTCGGGGTTCTTGGGGTCGGGCTCCAGCCACTCCACGTCTTTGACCGCGACGGGCGGGGCGAAGAAGGGGGCGTCCGGGTCTTTCATATAACGCCGCAGGATCCCGTCCCAGACGACCATCGAGGTCTCTTGCGCAAACGACCCGTTGTAGGAGAGCGGTATTTTGTCCATCTCGACGTGGTAGAGTTTCCGATTCAGGGCGGCGGGGAGGACGCTGCCGGAGAAATTCACCGTAATGACGTCAGAGATCTCCTCGATGGTCTGCACGCCGCTGGCGATCTCAAGACCGGCGAAGAGGATCCGGGCGGGCCGCTCCCGGAAGCGGTCGCCGGCGGCCGCCACCCGGTCGGGGTGGTCGAACACCTGCCGGTTGCGCGGGGTCAACGGCAAGTCATAACTCAGGGAGTAGGTGGCGGGGATCCGATCGCTGGAGAAGAGCGGGTTCTCGAACACGAGGTCGATGCTGATGTCGTCGCTCAGGTCGATGGGACGGTCGTCTACGTATATCTGTAACATGGTGCTCTCTCGTTAGGGGTTACTTGGCCCGCCCGCCGATACCGGCGCGGCGCTGCTGCTGTTCGATCTTCTTTTGGATGGTGAATAGCCCGTCGCGGCCGTAGATGGAGAGGAACACAGGGAGCGGTTTATCCAGCTGTCGGCTGAGTTTTCCGACGACATCGCGCACTTCGCGCAACAGGCTCTCGTCGTAGGCGGAGACGGTGGTACCGGACGCGTCGTTTTCGGAGGCCCCGTTTGTCGAGGAGCCTCGACCGACGTATCCGCCGCTCTCGCGGCCGGGGATTCCGCCGGCGGCCATCGCGGCGGAGAGGTTCACGGGGCGGAACGAGCCGCGCAGCCGCGCGGCTTCGATGAGGTTCACCATGCTGGCCACCTCCGGCACCCGCAGCAGGTCGTTCGGCACGACGTATTCGGTACCGGCCTCGCCGGTCAGCACGGGCTGGCCGGCGGAGGTCTGAATAACGGTCGGGCGGTGGACGAAGCCACGCCGCCGGGGCGAGAACTCGGCGTCGAACCGCTTGCCGTCCTGCTCCCGGACGACGCCGATCGGCCCGCCCTCCTCGGCTCCGGGCAGCGGGGTGGCGAGGATCGCGGCGGTCTGGACGGCTCCCAACGCCCCTATGATACCGGCCAAGATAGGTCCGATAATCGGACCGGCTTGCAAAGCGCTCGTTATCGCCACTGCCGTGTTGATCAAACTGTTGAAAACGGCCAGTGCTTTGTCGCGCTTGGCCTGTTTCCGTTCGATCTCCTCCCGCTTGGCCTCGGTCTCGTCGTCCAACCGCTGTACGGCCTGATTGTACCGCTCCTGCGAGATGGTACCGGCTTTTAGCTGACGTTCGAGCAGCTGCTTTTTCTTGTTCTGCGCCTTCTCGTAGTTCTTCAGCTCCCGCTGTTCCATTGCGGTCATCAGATCGCTGACCGAAGAGAACGCCGAGCCGATCGCGCCGGCGATGGCCAATATCTCCTCCATACCGAACTTCCCGTCGTCCAGATTCTTCTTGAACTCTTTCCATTTCTCCGGGGTCATCCCCAAAATATCGACGTTGTTCCGCGGATCGTTCTTATCTTCCCCGCCGAGGGTCTGCGGAGGAGTCGCCCCTAACTCAGCCAGCTGTTTCTTCAGATCGTCGATGATCTTCTGCAACCGTTCGATGTCTTCCTCCGTCGCGGCGACGCCGTTGGCCAACAGCCCGGTCTCGCCGACCTCCTCGACAATGGCCTGATAGGTGGCGAGCATCTTTTCGAGGTCGGTTTTCAGGGCGGCTTGCTCCTCGGCGGCATACTGCCGCTTCAGCATCGAGTCGGCTTGTTTGTCCGTTCGCACACGCCGCAGCTCCTCCTCGCTGTACCACTTCCGGAGCAATGCTTTTTTCTTCTCGAAAGTATCCGCGGCGGCCAACTCATCGTTATGCGCCTGCTTTTCGGCTGTGGCCTTGCGCTGGATCGCCTTTTGCTGCTTGCTCAGCTCTTTCGACAGCTCATCGACGTAGATCGAACTCAACTTCTCGTAGTGCGAACGTTTCAACTGGAGGTAAGCAGCCTGTTCGTTGGCGGTCATCTCTTCGACCTCCCGCCCGAAGAGGCCGAGATCCCGCAACTGCTTCTCGTAGGCGTCGTTCTCTTTGTCCTCGGCGCTGTCGCCCTGCGCGGCGATCTCAAGCAATTTCTTCTCCCGGTCGCGGGCGCTCTTCTGCTGCTGGTAACGCTTGTCGAGCAGCTGCTCTTCGAGTTTGGCGAGGTTGGCGCCTTTCTCCTTGTGGGCCGTGATCCGGTTTTCGAGGGTTTGGATCTCCAGTGCGAGCAGCTGGCGGCTGTACTCCTCCTCGGTGGCGATCTCGCCGCTCATCTGCTTCTCCCGGAGCTCGGCCTTGGCCTGCAAGTACGACTCATCCGAGGACAACGACCACTTCGGGCCGGAGCTGCCGGAGCTCTTCTTGTTCTCGTACAGGTCGATCTCCTTCTGTTTGGCGGCGATCAGGGCCTGAATCCGGGCGATCTCTTTCCGGTTCGCCCCGTCGGTGCTGTTCAGCTGGGCCTCCAACTCCTGCTTCTCTTTCTTCAAGCGGTTCAGAACGCCGATATAGGTATTGTCTGCTTGTGCCTGCAACTTCCGGACGCGCAACTGTTCCAGAATTGCCTTTCGGTCTGCTTCATCTCTCAAACGCTGCTCCTTACTCAGACCATTTTTTATCGCCAGCTTCGAGTTGACTGTGCTTAATGCCGCGCTCAACTGGTCGAGGGTCATCGCCTCATAGGGATTAGCCGAAGTATTTCCGACCAGTGCATCCAACTGTCCCAGCTCCTCTTTCGTTTTGCGGGCGGCTTCGGTTACCTTATCGAAGGCCGCTTCGACTTTATCGACGAGGAATCCGTATTTGCGAGCCGTATGGGTGTAGGCTCCAGAGGTGGCCTGCACGGAGGTCGTGATGACAGCGTTCATCTCCTCCACACTCATACCGAACACCCGGGCGGCTCCGGCCACGAAAGCGGCCTTGTCTCCGGTCTTCTCCAACTGAACGACCAGTGCGCCGAGCTGCTGTTGCGCCAGCGCGACTTGCTCCTTGGTTTTGTCGCCGCGCGACAAATAAGCCTCCATCAGTTTATCCAATGCGCCGCGCTCCGCATCGAGCATCTCTTTCTGTAATTTCTCGGCCTCCTGCGCCCGGATCTTCATTTTGATGTTTTCCTCCATCTTCTGCGAGGCGTAGTCCAGTGCCGCGGCAACCTCCTCGTTGCTCATCTTCTCCGAAACGAGATATGGCAGATACTCTTTGTACCGTTCGTTGATAAGTCGGATCGCCTCGGCCCGCGTCTGCGATCCTTGCGCGCTCTCGGTGACGGCCCGTTTCAGGTCGTCGTGCGTGGCTCGCTCCTGCGACAGTTCCAGTGCCAGCTGCGAACTGGCCTCGCTCGCCTTTTTGGTCGCGCTGGAGAAGGCGGCCATCGCTCCGACGGCCAAACCGATCGCCATCGCGATCCACCCGATCGGCCCGATCGAGGCGAAGAACGCTTTGGCAGCCACGCCCGCCGCCCGGAAGTTCCCCGCCAGCAGGAGCTTCGCTGCGGCCCACGCTTTCGTTGCGGCGGGCATGCTGCGAATCTGCACGAGGTTTCGTTTGGCGGCCATCGTGTTGACATTCATGGCGGCGGTTTCGGAAACCAGCGAAAGGGTGGCATCTTTCGTCCCGGCAGCAAAACGGCGTTTGGCAACGTTGTAGGCTTCGACGGCGGCCCGGCCGACTTTCAGGCTGACGAACCAAGCGGCAAAGGTGACACCGAGAACGGAGAGCGGGGTCAACAGGACAGTAAAGAGCTGGATGGTGCCGCGGATCACGGGGTTCAGCCAGTCGCCGAGGCGGATGATCAGCCCTTCGAGCTTACTTTGGAAGGTATCGAGGTCGCCCTGCACGTTGTCGCGCATGATGGCGGCGGCGTGCTCGGCGGCGCCGGCGGAGTTGTTCAGGGCGGTGGTCAGGCCCTCGACGGCGGGGGCATTGTCGGCGAGGACGGCCAGCGCGGTCATGGCGTACTTCCCGACTTCGTCCTCGGCGTCGGCCAGCGTCAGCCCCTTTTCGTTCAGGTCGGCAAGAGCCTCGGAGACACTCTTGCCCTCGGTCGAGATCTCGGACAGGATCCGTTTGAGGGCCGTCCCGGCCTGCGACCCGCGGATACCGCGGTCGGCGAGGATGCCGAGCATGGCGGTGGTCTGTTCCAGCGAAACGCCGGCTTTGGCGGCGATCGGGGCGACGTACTTCATCGATTCGGAGAAGTACCCCAGGTCGAGGGCCGATTTGTTGAACGAGGCGGCCATGACGTCCACGACGCGGGTCATCTGCGAACCGTCGTACCCGAAGGCCCGCAGCGTCGACCCGGCGACGTCGGCGGCAGAGGCGAGGTCGGAACCGGTGGCGGTGGCCAGGTCGAGGGTGGCGGAGGTGATCTGCAGGATCTGCCCGGGGGTGAAGCCGAGCCGGGCGTAGTTCAGTTGCAACTTGGCGACCTGCGTGACGGTGTACTCGGTCGAGGCGCCGAGCTCCTTGGCATTCTCCTTCAGCGCCTTGAACTGCTCCCCGGTGGCTTTCGATACGCCCTGTACTTTGGACTTCTGGTACTGAAAGCTGGAGAAAATCCGAACAACCTGCCCGCCCCAGTCTTTCAGTTTCGAGATGACCGTCAAAGCACTATCGACCGGTATGAATTTGCCGAGTTTCTGCCACAGCGGAGATTCTTCATTCCCAAATTTGCCCTCGATATCGTTCAACCCACGACGTATCTTGGCCATTTGAGACTCGTAGAGTTTCAATTCGGCCCGCGCCTTGGCAAAACCGGCCGGATCGACCGCCTCGGAAATCCCTTGCAGCTTTTTCCTTAAATCCGCAGCATGCTTGGACAACTGTTTGTAGCTCATCTGGGTCAGGGAAAGCTGTCTCTCCTGTTTGTCCAATTCGGCCGTCTGAAGTTTGATCTGAGATTTTACCTCCGTGATCCGTTTGGTTACTTCCCGGTAGGCTTGTGTTCCCCTCTTCTCGGCGCGATCAACTCCTCGCGCCGGTGCTTCAGCTCTTTCAACTCATCTTGGTACTTGTCGAGCGTCTTGATGGTATTGACAATGCCTTCCTGTACCTTTTTGAATCCCGTTGTCCGGATTTCACTTTTGATAATCTCTTCCTTGATACTCATAACAGATCGATGGTTTTCATGACGTTCTGGAGGTTGGCGAAATAGTTCCGGTACTCCTGCTGAATAGCCATATTTACCGCATTCGACAGAGAATAGCCGCGCCCGTACAGGTGGCCGAACAGAGGCCGGTTATAGATGGGGGAATAGACCCGCTTCTTTTTGCCGTATCTGGTCTTCTTCAGGTCGAGGAAGCGGATGGTGGCCGGATAGTTCAACTGAATCTGCACTTCGTCGTCCGTGCAATCGACCTGCGCCTGCATGCCGGTAAGGAGATCGAACAAATGGGGCGATCGTCGTCGGTTGTAGTCCATCGAGGTGATGGCGGCCTGACGTTGCAGCAGTAACCGCATAATCTCTTTGGCCGAGTCGGCGACAACGGCACTGAGCGGCGTGGAGCGGGTATATAGATTGGTCAGCATACCGCAAAGGTGCTTCGCCGCGACCCCTCGCGAAAGGACACAAAAAAGGCCGGCACCTTGCGATGTCGGCCCTGCCATAAAGAAACCGAATAACGTTTTACGATTCGCTTTCGAGCATTCGTTTGATTTTGTATTCCGATTCGGCATTACGGTTCGACCGTTCCAGTTCTGCGTCGAGTTCCGCCATTTCCTGATCAATGATTCGCCGGCTGAGTTCCCGATCGAGACGGATCTTCTCTTCGATCGCCTCGATCACCACTGCCGGCGCATTCATCTCTTTGGCCAGTCCCAAATAGTGTTCGACCTTGGGCATGAAAAACTCGTGATCCAAGAACTCCTGAATCAAACCGAAATCCGCCGTTGCCGGATTCGGGCATTCAAATCGGATAATCCATTCGCTTGTTTCCGGATCTTCGGTCTCGGTTTCTTCCCATCGGGACTGTTGTGGAGTGGCAGCCCGTTTCGCTTTACGCTTTTGCCGAGCCTCCAAATACCATGCAGCGAGGCCTGCAAATAAAATAGTCCAAACGATATTCATAGCGGCTGCAAGTTAATGGTTTTTGTATTTCAGCAGCCACACATATTTCAGCGTGGCCGAAGTCTCATCGACGACGTAGCGGTAACCACACTCCGTCATAATCTGATACAACATCTCAATACTGGGTGAAACGCCGGTCAGTTCGTAGATGGCTTGCGCCAGCTGCGCCGACGTGTACCGCTTTGCGCTCTCGTCGATCGACGAGGCCGGAGCGAACGTCTCCGAAAGCACGTCTACTGTCTCCTCGATGATCTTCTCTTGTTCCTGATCGTTCATGTCTGAAAGGTATGAAAATTAAACGATCGGAGGTAACATATCCAGTAACCGGCGCGGGTCGGGCTTGAGCCGGGTAAAGCATTGCAAAGCCCGCTCCCTGTCCCATTCGAACCGGCGGCCGTCGTGCAGCGTAACGAGGATCCGCGTGTCGGCAAAGTTCCGATCGCGCTGGATCAAAAAGATGCGCTCGAACAACTCTTCGTAGAAGTAGTAGGATATCCGACAACTGAATGCCGGCAACGTCCGAGTCTGGTCGCAGGAGACGGCGGCGTGGACGTAAGCGGCCGGGAACGGCGGTCGTGCAGAGGGAATATAAGTAACGATTCTCATAACGCGCGCCCTCCTTTCTCGCGCCGGCAACGGTCTACCAGCTGCTGTGCCATGCACACACCGATGACGGTCTGCGCCTCGTTGATGGCGTTCTCGAAAGTGTTCTGGTCGATTTCGTCGGAGTCGGGAATCTGACGATAGAACTCCCTGCGGATCTGTTCGAGGCGCAAGATCAGGCTCTCGAACGGCATGACGGAAGATTCCCGTCGAATGAGTTTGTTTTTCATGTTGGTTTGAGCATTAAAAATTAAACACAAAAAGGGCTTCGTACTGACCCGCTGCTCTACACCAACAAGGCAGCCGGAGCATTAACTCTCGGCGCGGGGGTACGAAACCCAAATTAGCAAGCATAAAAAACGCCCGCACGGATAAATCGGCGAGCATTACTCGCCTTGTTGGAAATAGAGCATGACAAAGATAGGAAAGTTTTTTGAATCGAGAACGATTCCTTGTGATTTGTTCGAGCCGTGAAATTAGACTCTCGAACTTCGATACAGGCGACACCTGTAGTCTTCGGTTGATTTTCATTGGTGTATAGCATTTTAGAGCACGAATAAAAAACGGCGCGCCTGTCCCGTTGCTATACACCTTATGATGGGCTTAGCGAAGGCATTAACCTTTCGCACGGGGGTGCGCGCCGAAGCGTTTAGATATGTTGCGTATGGATATAAAAAATCCACCGCTTAGAAAAAGGGTGGGCTTCACAGCCCATCATAAAAATGTATAGCAATGCAAAGATGGGGATTTTTCCCGAATATCCAAAAGAAGCGCCCCGAAAAATTTTTCGGGGCGTTTGCTTAGTTTTCTGATTCTTTTTGCTGAGATAATGCGTGGTACAGTCCTCGGATAGCTTCTTTTTTGGAGTGGCAGAACACTTGGATTTCGTCATTGTCTATAAAACTGAATGTTCCGAATTCCGGATAAATAATGCCTTGCTTTCCGTCTTCAAAAAATATTACATCTCCATCTCCTTGTACATAAGGAGGTACCTTAACCTCAGAAAAAGGTGAATTATCAGACTTCCATTTCGGCGTATGACGTTCTTGATAATCGGTGAATGCCACATTCCGCAGATTTCGAATATCTGCCGCCATTTGAAAGAACTTGGCGATCATAATGATCTGCAAAACAACAACGGCAATACAGCCGAGAACGATAAAAAGAGTAGTTGTATCTTCCATGCTCAATGTGATTTAGTTTGTCCAAATGTAGCATTTTTCCGCCGGGACGCAAAAGCATCGCGTATATCGGCAAAGCGAGACGGCTCACGCAAAGCAACAGCACTAAATATCAAAATTCCAATTTATGTAATTTTATTTTGTTTTTCAAAATATTGGTATTATCTTTGCAATGGATTCACACATAGTGTAGTGTGACTTTTAGATTTTTATTCACCTTAAACATTCAAGTATCTATGGTTGTACTTACGTTGAGAAAAATTAAGGAGTTTGGGGCTCAACATGCAGATGCCCTTGCTCCACTAAAAGAATGGTACCACAAAACAGGAAAAAGTGATTGGAGTTCTTTCGCAGAGATGAAAAGAACATTCGGCTCAGTAGATGCGATAGGAAACGATCGCTTCGTGTTCAATATCAAAGGGAATAGTTACCGATTGATCGCAATTGTACTATTTCAAGTTAGAACAGTTTTGATAAGATTTATCGGGACACATGCTGAATATGATAAGATAACTGATTGTTCGACATTATAAGAAACTACCCGACAATATTTCGACAGACTTTCAAACTTTAAATCTCAATATTATGACTGCTATTAAAACTGAAATCCAATATATAAAAGCTTGTGAAAGAATTGAAGAACTTTTGCAAGTCGTGAATAACATGACACCTTTGGAAGATAAAAATTTGATTGAATTCGAATTATTGTCGAGTCTTGTGGCTGATTATGAAAATGAGTATTATCCTGTAGAACCACCGACGTTGGCCGAGCTGATCCGTCTTCGGATGGCGGAGATGCACTTGAGCCAAAAAGCATTGGCCGAGAAGTTAGGGGTTAGCCCTTCGCGGATCAGTGAATACCTGACAGGCAAGAGCGAACCAACACTAAAAATTGCGAGAACGATTCATCGCGAATTGAATATCGACGCCGATCTGATACTCGGTATCTGTTAAGAGAGCGGCCCGGAAGATGATTCCGGGCCGCTCTGCTTTTACCCTTTCACCCCCAGCAGGTCGAAGCCTTTGAGACGGAAAGCGAGTGTGCTGCCCACCGACAGACAGAGGTCGGGGGCGACGAACGGCAATATCTGGTGGTCGTCGTCGAGGAACTTCAGCCACGGCGTCTCGCGCTGCTCCTGCAGCATCGTTTTCCGGAGTGCGGCGATCCGGGAGAAGCTCTCCAGCTGGTATTCCTCCACCTCCGCCGGCGAGGGGTGGTTCGCACCGATCGGCATGGCGATCGTTACCGCCAGCTCGAATGTGTCCGTAATTCGGTTGTTGCCGTCCCGCCCGCTGCCGAAGGCACCGTAATCCAAAAATAGGTAGTAGTCCCCGAACGTGCCGATCCGCTCCTTGAGCGTCTTTTCGTCCGCGCCGAAGACGAAGTTCTCCGGAGAGACGAAAGCCAGGCATTTGGCCTTGAAGTAATCTCTGATGGTCGTTAGCATAGCATTCTCTTGACTTGTCCGACGGAGAGCCCCATTCGGCCGGCGATCTCCTCCGGTGTGGTGTCGTCGGTCGCCATTGACCGGACGGATTGGATGGTTTCGGCCCGCATGATACCGAGATAGGTCAGCAGCGGCATCTTCTCCACCTGTTCGTAGTTTCCGTACCCGTCTTTGCACAGCCCGTAGAGCGAATCGCTCATCGAGATCCTCTCCTGTCGTTTGGGGCGGTCGCTGTCGGCCGACCACAGGACGGAGAAGGTGGTGCGGGTGAAGATGAAGGTAACGAACGCCTGAAAGTTCAGCACCACCGCCTGCAGCAGGATATCCGGGAGTCGTTCGATCTGTTCGATCCGGGCCGTGTCGTTCGTATCCACCTCATAAAGCAGTCCGACCAGCAGGGCCATCGTCCGGCGATTGGCCCCCTCGCCGATCGCCATCAACAGGTCATATCCCTGTGCGTACTGGTACGAACTGAGGGAGGTGGTGAGCGCCCCGCCCTCCAGATTCGCCGTCCAACCGCAAAGCACGTCGTCTTTCAGCCGGATGGTCGGCAGCAGGTTGCCGACCCACACCGCATCGATGCGGTACTCGTACTCCAGCATCCGGGCGTATCGGATTTCCGCGTTGTCGGAAAGGAGTTCACCCGGTGGGCATTTCCGGAGCAGCTTGCGGACATCGGCCGAGAGGTGATCGATTCGGTCGCCGTAGTCGAGCGTGAAGAAGAAGTCGAACTGACGGGAGGCGGTCAGGAGGTTGTCGAAAAAGCGTTCCCGCGCATGGGCCGGGACGCGGATATGCTCCAGCCCGGCGAGGTGCCGGAAAAAGGCGATCCGCACCTCGCACATCGAGAGCGCTCCCGCCCAAAAGAGACCGAGCAGCTCGACCAGTCGCAGATATTGCCCCGCGGTCAGCTCCTCCCAAGCATTCGGGAAGCGATAGGGCGTCTCACCGAAATAGAGCGTGATCATGGCAAGAGGAAGAATTTGTTTCGGGGTTTGTTCAGATTCGTCTCCGACGGCAGGTCGGTCACCGGTTCCGGCCGGTTCAACTCGAAGACGATCTGCTGCAGGGCCGCTTCGCCCTGACCGAGCAGGAAGTCCGAGAGTTTATACATCGCCTCCTGTTCGGACGAGGCGTGCCGGAAGGCTCCGTCCTGATTCGGGTTGCGGAGCGATCGCGGCAGCATGGAGATGTCGAACTGCCGCAGGGCGAACGCCACGGTCAGGGTGGCCACCGCCGTCTTCACCCGCCGCAACATCTCCGGTTCCAGCGCCGGGAGGTAGATACCGGTCAGGTAGTCGTCCATGACGCGCCGCTGGATGAAGATTGACGACCAGAAGAAGTAGTCCGACGAGTCAATGCCATAGAACTCCTGGAACTCGTCGGCGTTCCGGATCAGGAGCGCGGCGAGTGCTTTGCAGGCGGGTGTCTGCTGCCACTCCGGCAGATCGTCGACGGCATTCAGGCCGCGTATTAGCGAGTCGAGGGCGTCGTAGTAATAGCCGAGATAGGTATCCTGCATGGCCTGCAGTTCGTACTTGTAGGTGTCGGACTGTTCGGTCTGCCGCTTGCGGATGGTCTCGAAGAGTTTGTAGTCGTACATGATGCGGTTGGCGACGGCGGCCCGCAACGACTCTGGCAGGGCCCCCCTCCTCCATCCCGGCCACCCGGTTGAATACGTCGATGCCGACGATCAGGGCGACGGTCTTGTGGGCCGGACGGAGGTAGGGGCGGATGGTCTGTTCCTGCAGCGAGCCGTCCACGCCGGGGGCATACTCCCGCAGCGTTTCGACGGTGATGATGGTATCGATGGTTGGTATAGCTCTATTGATTCGAGGTGATACGATCGTCCGGGGAGACCTCCTGCTGGCGAGCCGGGACGGGCCGGTAGAAACCGACCATATAGCCCTGCCGCCACAGGTGCGGGAAGTTGGCCCGAACGGCCATGTTGATCGCGTCGCAGCAGATCTTCTCCGGCGCCGGCAGCTGCAGCAGGTAGAGCAGATAGTTGTAGTAGGCGTCGGATCCCGACTTGGAGATCACCCCCTCTTTCGAGACGTTCGAGATGCTGGGGAGAGGCCTCTTGGACCTCTCCCCGAGCCGTGGTTTATTTCTCTTTCTGCCGTCGAATCCACTCCGGTTTCTTCCACCGGCCCCGTTTGTATCGTACCGCTCCGTCCAACGCCCGCAGATACTCCGCCCGCCGCTCGTACCCCTGGTCGGTGAAGAACCAAATGAGATCGATCAGACGCTCTCCTTTGGTGAGGTACATCCGCAGACAATGCGTGTAAACGGCACTGTCCTGTTCCATCGGCTCGATCGGTAGTTCGAGCACGAAAATCGAGTCAGCATTGAAACGCCGCTTTACTTTCCGCCCGCCGACAGCCAGCACATGGTCTTCAAACCGGATACTGTCTCTCCCTTGCGAGATATTCAACAGATCGTTTTGGATCCAACCGCGATGGTTAAGCCCTCCCAGGAGAGCGCTGTACAAGAGTTCGCACTGCCGGTCGTCCGACTGGAGCAGCAGACCTGCAACTCCTGTTTTGGCCCACCGTTTCCACTGGTGTTTGGTCGTATCACGCACCCAATGATAACCGTATACCCAAGAATAAAGTTTGTTTCGGGTGATATGGAACTTTTCGGGGACTCGCCGAACGACATGATGCTCTTTCGAGACATCATTCACGACCTGGGCTATATCCGTTGTCATTTGTGCTGCCGCGCTGAACGAGCCTCCGAAAAGGACCGATAATATCAACCCTAATTTCACCGTTGAGATTCGCATAAATATTTTTATTTTATTGTCTGTGTTTTTTCTTGTGTTTTCGGTTTTTCTTTCCGAAATTTAACACATCCGATCAATACAAAGAAGAAATAGTCACTTAAAAGTTCGATTCCATGATAAAAACCATTATTATATCTACTTGTTTGACCTGTCTTGTGCCTATGGTCTCGGCACAAGAATATGGGAACAAACAAATTTGCATTGACTCGACCTCCCGATTCGTCAGAACCGCCGGGCCGAACCGGTTCGATTCTTCGGGTCATGCAGTCGGAAAACTCGGGATAGACCGGAAACTTTTCGGCGACTTCAATGCCCGGGTGGAGTATTTGCTCGAGCCCTCGTTCAGCGAGACGATCGGATGCCGGATCTACCGGCGAGCGACCGATACGGCTTACGTACTGGAGGTCAAACGAGTGGACAATTACAAAGAGGTCGAAGACCAAGTGCAGAAGGAGTTTCCGACCATCAGTATTCCGGGCAAAGAGTTCTTCGCGATGTCCGAAGAAGAACATGCCCGGGTTTTGGCCCATAATCGTCAGCAGTGGGGGCGCATGGCGGCCGAACGGTTGAAACGCTATCGGATCCGGACGATCTCAGTACCGATTTCGGACCGGCTGGCCGACCGACTGTATGAGGCGACGAAAGGCGAGATTCTCAACATCGAGCCGGAGAAGAAACAATACACGAAAGAGGGAGGCGAAATTATCACCCTCATTTTCGATGGCGAGCCGGCTACGTTCCGATGCGTGGTGGAGGACGATACGGTGTGGACTTTGCGGTATCACGTGCCGGAAGGAGCGTTCAAGATCTTATCCGACCTGTTCCGGGCGATGATCGCGGATGTCGAGGCGGGGCGGTTCGACGAGGAGCGGTATCAAGCGACACTCGATGACATGGAATGAAAACAAACGGGGCGTACTTTTCGGCATGCAACCGCCGGTCGATTTCTTGTCCCGGGTACAAAGAAAGCAGGATCGCTGCGATGTTCAGCGACCCTGCTTTCTTATCTGCGCGCTGTCCATGCACGCCATTCTGTCGCAAAAACTACTTGAACTCCTCGACAACCACCGCCCACTTTCCGTTCGCTCCCATCACGTTCAAATAATAATTCCCCGAAGACAAATGGCTCAAGCTGCTCTCCCCCTCTTCGGTTTCGTTCACCATCACCTCCGGAATCCCGCCGCTTCGCATAATATCCACCCCCTCTTTCACCACATAGACACCCAACATGCCGCCGAACTGGCCCGCTTTGAAATCATACCGCAGCCGAGCTTTCCCGCCGCCCAAAGTAAATACGTCGGATTTCTTATCGCCCGAGCCGGTGAGGCGGGCGACTTCGGTCCACTGCTTCGGCGTTTCTTGTTCGACAGTTTCGGTCGCTACGGCGTTTTCGTCGCCCTCACCGCCCGTAGCGGAAGTAGAAGAGCTGCCGCAAGCGACCAATCCGATAGAGGCAATCAAAGCCCATCCCCATACGTAAAATCTTTTCATAGCGTTTGTTTTTGAAGAAATGTGTGTTTACAAATATACATTTTCGAATGGAAGATACCTAATTTTTTCCTCTTTTTTGCCCGGATAAGAAGAGCACGCAGTTTTTGGGCATGAAGAAGCCCCGGGGGCGCATGCCTGACGAAGAAAGTGTCAGGCATGCGCCCCCGGGGCTTCGAAAAGGTCCCGACAAGCGGAGCGAAGCGGCAAAAGCTACAGCCGCTTGCGCAGCGCCTCGCCCTCCTCTTCGTAGCCCGGTTTCCCGAGCAGCGCGAACATGTTCTTCTTGTAGGCCTCAACCCCCGGCTGGTCGAACGGATTGACCCCCAGCGCATAACCGCTGATCCCGCACGCCTTTTCGAACATATAGAGCAGCCCGCCGATCGAGTGGGCGTCGATCCGCGGCAGCTCCACCGCGATGTTCGGCACCCCGCCGTCCACGTGCGCCAGCATCGTCCCCAAGATCGCCATCCGGTTCACCTCGCTGATCCGACGACCGGCCAGGAAGTTCAGCCCGTCCAGGTTCTCCGCATCGGCCTCGATCCGGAACTCGTGGGCCGGCTCCGCCACCCGGATCACTGTCTCGAACATCGTCCGTTCGCCCTCCTGAATATACTGCCCCATCGAGTGCAGGTCGGCCGTCAAGGTCACCGACGCCGGGAAAATCCCCCGCCCCTCTTTCCCCTCGCTCTCGCCGTAGAGCTGCTTCCACCACTCGCCGATGTTCTGCAGCTTCGGTTCGTACGAGGCCAGTATCTCGATCTTCTTCCCGGCACGATACAGGGCGGTCCGTGCGGCCGCATAGCGCATGGCCGGATTCTCGTCGAACGGCGCCGTGGCGGTGATCCGCTCCATCTCGGCCGCCCCGGCTACCAGCCCCCGCACATCCACCCCCGCCACCGCCAACGGCAGCAATCCCACCGGCGTCAACACCGAGAACCGCCCCCCCACGTTGTCCGGAATCACGAAAGTCTTATACCCCTCCGTGTCGGCCAGCTTGCGCAGGGCCCCCTTCGATTCGTCCGTCACGGCCACGATCCTCCGCGCCGCATTCTCCTTACCATACCGCCGTTCGATCTCGTCGCGGATGATGCGGAAAGCGATGGCCGGTTCGGTAGTGGTCCCCGATTTCGAGATCACGATCGTCGCGATATCATAATCCTTAACCGCCTCCAAGAGCTCCCAAGTGTAGTCCTCGCTGATGTTCTGCCCGGCAAACAATACCCGCGGATTGCTCCCCTTCTTCGGCAGCGCGAGGTGGTCGAACGACCCGCCGAGCGCCTCCAACACCGCCTTGGCCCCGAGGTACGATCCGCCGATGCCGATGGCGATCACCACGTCGGCCACTCCCCGCAACCCGTCGGCCGCCGCCTGAATCTCATCGAGCTGCGCCGCCGTAATCGAGCTCGGCAAGCCGACCCATCCCAAAAAGTCGCTCCCCTTTCCCTCGCCGCTGTGCACCAGCGCGTGGGCCCGTTCGATCTCCGGCCGCAGTGCCGCTACGTCCGCCGCCGTCACCGTCGAGGCCGGGGCGTAGATCTTGTCGATCTCTACTTGAATGCTTTTCATCGTCTTTCGTTGTACCGTATGTGATTATATGAGTTGTTCCAACACAGCGCCGATCCCCGCCCCCGGACTCCGCCCCTCGTACAGAATGCCGTACACCGCCTCGGCAATCGGCATCTCGATCCCGAACCGCGACCGGAGCCGGTGGATGCAGTCCGCCGCATAATACCCCTCGGCCACCATATTCATCTCCATCTGCGCGTTGCGCACCGAGTATCCCTTGCCGATCATCACCCCGAACGTGCGGTTGCGGCTGAACTGCGAGTAGCAGGTCACCAGCAGGTCGCCCAGGTAGGCCGATGCGCAGACGTTCCGCTCGGCCCGGAACGTCGAACTCAGGAAACGCTCCATCTCCAACGCAGCGTTCGAGATCAGCACCGCCAGGAAGTTATCCCCGTACCTCAACCCGTGCGCAATCCCCACGGCGATGGCATAAATATTCTTCAGCACCACCGCATACTCCACGCCGTAGATGTCATTGGCCGCCGTAACGCGAATATAGTCGTTGGCAAACTTCCGTCCCAAGGCTTCGGCGGTCGTGAGCTCCTTGCAGACCATCGTGAGGTACGACAGTCGTTCGAGGGCCACCTCCTCGGCATGGCACGGTCCGGTGACGATCCCGATCCGGTCGAACGGCACGCCGTACCGCCGGTTGAACCACTCGGCGACGGTGAGATAGCCGTCCGGCACGATCCCTTTGATGGCCGAGACGACGAATTTGCCGTCCAAAGCCTCCGGGGCCAGCGGCTCGAGCGCCGCCGCCAGGAAAGCCGACGGCACCGCAAAAACCACCGCGTCGCTCGCGCCGACCGTTTCGCCCACCTCGCCGCAGACGGTGAGCCGATCGCTCCCGAAATGGACCTGACTCAGGTACTTCGGATTGGACCGGTGGCGCACCAAGTGTTCCCGCACCTCGGGATTGCGCACATGCCACCGCACTTCGCTGCCGTTGTCGAGCAGGATCTTGACAAGGGCCGTCGCCCAGCTGCCGTAGCCCACCACCCCGCACACGGACTCGGGTTGAATGATTGTTCGCTCCATTTCTTCGCTTTAACCGACACGGTAAAGATAATACTTTTTTCGGGGTTGCTTTCTCCGGGGCTTCGGCCGGACCTTTCCCGGTCTGCCGCAATTTCGCTATCTTTGGATTTTCGTAACCGAATCCACGCGCTATGCACTACGCCGAATACGCGGGCCGCTGTCCGCAGTTTTTCCATCTCGGGGGCCCGTTCGCGCTCGAGGCGGGAGGGGTGTTGCCCGACCTGACGGTCGCCTACCACACCTACGGGACGCTGAACGAGGCCCGAGACAACGTCATCTGGGTCTGTCATGCGCTCACGGCCAACTCCGACGTGGCGGAGTGGTGGCCCGGGACGGTGGTCGAGGGAGGGCTGCTCGACCCGACCCGCTATTTCATCGTCTGTGCCAACAAGCTCGGGTCGCCCTACGGGTCGACCTCGCCGATCACGCCTCGTCCGGAGACCGGAGAGCCTTGGTACCTGGACTTTCCGACCCTCACCGTGCGCGACATGGTGCGGAGTTATCAGGAGCTGCGGCAGGCGCTGGGAATCCGACACATCCGAATGATTATCGGCGGGTCGACGGGCGGCTGTCAGGCGATGGAGTGGGCCATTGCCGAACCGGAGCTCTTCGACCACGTGGCGCTGACCGTCACCCTGCCGAAGACGACGCCGTGGATCGTGGCCGACAGCGAGGCGCAACGGATGGCCATCGAGGCCGATCCGACGTTCGCCGAACGGCGGATCGACGGTGGGAAAGCCGGATTGGCGACGGCTCGAGCCATGTCGATGCTGATCTACCGCAACTCGGTGGCCTTCAACCGCACGCAGCATGATCCGGAGGAGAAATTGGCGGGGTTTCGGGCGGCGAGTTACCAGCGTTACCAGGGCGAAAAGCTGTGTCGGCGGTTCAATGCGCATTGCTACTACCGGTTGTTGGAGGCGCTCGACTCGCACGACGTGGGGCGCGGCCGGGGCGGCGTGGCCGAGGCGCTCGGGCGGATCACGGCCCGGACGGTGGTCATGGCGGTCGACACCGACATCATGTTCACGGAACCGGAGGTGCGCGAGATGGCGCGGCTGCTCGGGGCGGATTACCATGTCGTTCACTCGGACTACGGTCACGACGGCTTCCTGATCGAGACGCCGGCCATTTCGCGGATCCTGATGCGGTACTTGGAGTAGGTGCGGGGGACTGGGGCTGGGCTTTTCTCGGCAAAATTTTCTCGCCCGGCAGGCCAGTAGAACACCCGAAGGGTGCGCGCGCCACGCCTTAGGAGGAAATCACTCCGATAAACGATGAGTTTATCGGGAATGATTTCCCAAGGCGCGCGGCCAATGACCATTGAGTGGAGCAATTCTTCGGTCCGTCGCCTGCGTGGCTCGTCGGAGCAAACACCAGTCTTCGAGTGCCGAGCGGCACCGGACCCGTCGC
>CAJTNK010000001.1 GCA_910577885.1 uncultured Rikenella sp. | reverse complement strand
TCTTATTGGCCGTCCGGACGAGAAATTTTCCGAGAAAAACCCAGCCTTCGAGTGCGAGCGGCACCCCCGGCAAAACACCCAACGGGTGCGCCAGACGGGCGGTGCCTTCCGGCACTCGGTAGGGGCCTGCCGGAAGAGAAAACCCAGTCTTCGCGTGCCAGCGGTATGCCCACGGGGCCGGGTTGTCTTCGGGAATAAGGGAAAAACAAGTCGTTTTTTTGCCGGAAGAAAAAGTTTGGCACGGTAGTTGTTTGAGGGTAGGTTGACGACGAAAAATGTCGAGAAAAAGATGAATAATTATAAAACCCCAAATAATATGTCTGCTTCAGTACACAATAAAGTGAATCGTCAATTTCTTCGTATGGCCAAAGAACAGCTCGCCGAAGCGAACCGATGCTTCGAGCTGGGAGATTACGACCGCGCATTCGATTGTTTCGGCCGGTCGGTCGAAAAAAGCTGCCGGATGCTCCAAGCGGCCGCCGGCGAGTATGATCCGAAAAACATATTTACCGATCGTAAAATGAGCGCCTATCGGATCGACGATCAGTTCGCCTCGCTGGCCGAATTGTTGAGCGTTTTCGATACCGAGGATGAGAAACTCGACCTGTTGCATGCCTTTCTGAACGACTCCGGCATGGAGGCCCTGGCCGGCGGACAGGCGCGCTGCCGATTATTCCTGTACCGGCAGATGGTGCTGAGCTTCGTGGCCGGACTCGATAACCGGTGTCGGTCGGTGGCCGACGCGGCCGATGCCGAAGCGCTGGAACGCAACCTGAACCTCAAATTCGCCCTGGCGGCCTATTTGGAACCTCTGATGGCCTACCAACAGTGGTGTCTGGAGTTTGTCGAACGCAACGAACGGCTGGTCGGGCAGGCCCTGACGAACGGTCCGGCAGAGATCGAATGCCTGCCTCTGGTAGCCATGTGATCGATACCCTGAGCATATAGAAAGAGTTCCCTATACTATTATATAAAAGCATTTTTATCTTATTTCGGTTTATCGTTCAAAAGCCCAAGACTTGCCCTCTTCGCCCTCGAACCGTGCGGAGAGGGCGAAGTATTTTTTGTAGCCGACGAGTATCGTTTATGACAGTTTCAGGCAATTTTTTCGGCTCCGTGTACGATTCGTCGTCCGTCGTTCGTTTCTACTCCGTATCCGTTTTGCGACCCGTCGGAAGAAAATCTGACAAAAAGGATTTGAATACTGACTGAATATTTACTACCTTAGCCGCGTGAAATACTATCCGCTCAAGGGAGCGGAGACAATATCAGGACGGATATGAGCTTTGTAAAACGCAGAATATCAATCAAAAAGGTCAGTAAAGGACAGTGGGCGGCCTTGGTTGGCGGCGCTTTCGTGTGCATCCTTGCCGGGGTGGGCGCGCGGGCCAATGCGCAGGGGGCGGACATCGGCGAACCTCAAAAACAGGGGGTCACGTTTACGTTTGCTCTGGGGAGTTCGGAACTCTCCGAACGCTATGGCGGGAATGCCACGGCGATGACCCAATTCAACCAATTGATCCGGCAGGTGGCGGGGAGTTCGGCGGCGCATATCGACTCGATTGTCGTGGCGTCGTTCGCTTCGGCCTCCGATCAGCTCGGGAGTGCGGAGGTGGCTGAACGGCGGATCGATGCCGTCAAGGCTTATATCGAACCGGTGATCCGGCAGTCGCAACTGCGCCAGGCGGTGGTGGTGACCGGAAATGTGGTGATGAAAAACAACATCATGATGCCGCAACAGATGCTCGGGGCGTTGAAGCGGGTCACGGTGACGGTTTATATGAACGGCGTGTTGACGGCGGATGCCGGTCGCGGCGGACGCACGCGAGGGGTCGGGGCGGATGAACAACGGTACATGTCGCCGTTCGGGAATGGCGATACGGATGTCTTCGGACGGTCGACGGCGGGGAGAGGGACGGCTGCCGGCTCGGCTTCGACTCAGCGGACTACTTCTACGGTGGTGGCGCCGACGGTAGTGGCGGGGGCTGTGGGTAGCGGCGATGTGTTCACGCAGCGGAGACAGCAGCAAGCGCAGCAACAAAAGACACAATCGCAACAGGCTCAGCAACAACCGCAGCAGACGACGGCGGATGGAGCTGCAAAAGAACCGGCTCTCTCGGGGGCGGAACAACAGCTGCAACAGCAGGTGAATGTCTTGCAACAGCAGGTGGAACAGCTGCAACGGCAACTTCAGTTGCAGCAACAACAACAGGTTACACCGGTTGTGCCGACGATTACGCCGGAGCATCCGACGACGACTTCTACTCCGACTCCGACTACGACGGGAAGTTCGGCTTCGCAGCGGAATGTGGTGGATGCGGAGTTGCAGCGGTATATCGATTCGCTGGCGGCGACGATCAATATGGACGAACGCTCGCCGATTGCCGTTTCGATCGAAGAACAACAACAGCAACAGCAACAAGAACGGGAGGTGGCTACGGCTCCGGTCGTTCCGTTGACGCCGGCTAAACCGGTTGAAACGCAACAACAGCCTCAGGCTCCGGAGATTACGACGGAAGAACCGTGTCCGGAAGGGCGCGATCCGGAGATCGACGATCTGATTCTCCGTATGTTGCAGGCGCAGGAACAGGGGCAGCCTACTACGGTGGAAGTGCCGCAACCGGTGCAACAGCCGACGACGGAGGTGCAACCGGTGCAGCAACCTCAGCAGACTCAGCAACAGCGGGAAGTCATTGCCTTCGAGGTGGTGACGACAGGAACCGAAACGGAAGAAACGGTTGTGGCGGAGACCAAACCCGCCAAGGAACCCAAAGAACAGAAAGTGAAACCGGTCAAAGAACCGAAAGCCAAACCGGTGAAACCGGTCAAGGCGCCGCGCGAACCGATGATTCTGGTTCGTCCGTTGGTGGCGGCGAAGACCAACCTGGTTTATTGGGCCGGGGTGGCGGCTAACTTGGAGGCCGAGTTCTACTTTGCCGAACGGTGGTCGGCTTCTATCGAAGGGGTCTACACCAATTGGAACATGAACCTGTACAAAAAGCACTATGCGGCCAATGAGATCAGTCCGGAGGTACGCTATTGGTTTGCTCGGCGGGTGGGCGAATACCGGGGTGTGTACCTTGGGGTTTATGGACACTTGGGTCAGTTCGACTACATGTTCAAAAACCAGGAAACCGGGAATACGGGCGACTATTAC
The DNA here is from genome assembly GCA_910577885.1 of uncultured Rikenella sp. Taxonomy (GTDB): domain Bacteria; phylum Bacteroidota; class Bacteroidia; order Bacteroidales; family Rikenellaceae; genus Rikenella. The sequence goes on along the minus strand of CAJTNK010000001.1, from coordinate 98,419 downwards.
GGCGCAGGGCTTTCGGTGGGGGCTTACTTGCCTTTCACCCGCCACTTCGGGATGGAAATCGGAGTCCGCGGCGGTTGGATTCATGCCGGAAACTACGACCGCTACTACTATGATGCGCCGCAGGACAAGTATATCTACAAATCGTCGCATACGAAAAACTATTTCGGGCTCACCGGAGCCAAAGTATCACTCGTCTATCGATTCGGGCTCGGGAGACAGTAATATCGGCGGGGGAATCACATAGTCAAGAGCTTAGTATATTGGACTTGGGAAACGTAAACATCATGGGTGAGATATCATATTTCGGGAAAATGGGCGTCAAAGGGGTTGTCACGTGTTGTGCGGCTTTTGCAGCCACCGCGCTGCTCGCCTCTTCCTGCTTGAAACGGGAACTCTACGTCAAACCGGACGAAGGACAAGTCATCCTCGACTTCGACTGGAAGGGAGTGCCCGACGGGGAAAAAGCACCGGAGAAAATGGTGGTCTATTTTTATGGTGCAGACAACACGCTGAAACGCGAAGTGGTCGAAAACGGACACTTCAGCGGCGTGTTGATGTCGGGAAACTACAAAGTGCTTACGTTGAACGAAGAGGTGGCGGGAGTCGGGCTCAAAAACATGGAGGATTTCGCGAAAGCATATGCTTATGCGTTGCCGGCGAGCGCCAATGCCAAGGCGACCGAAGGGGGAGATGAGGCTTGGATTCAACAGCCGGGCTGGCTTTACAGTGCGGCGATGGCGGAGCTGACGGTCAATAAGGAGGATACGGTGCGGAGAACGCTGGCGCCGGAACCGTTGGTGCGGAGACTCAACCTCAAATTCAGGGTCTCGGGCGATGCGGATAAGGTGACGAAAGTGACCGCGGCGTTGACCGGGGTGGCTCCGTCGGTGAGATTGGCGTCGCACCAGTGCGAGGACGGATTCGCTTCGATCGTCGGATTTACGCCCAAGAAGTCGGAAACAGATCCGTCCTTGTATTCGGGAAGTGTGTTGGTGTTCGGTGTCAATGCGAAGGATGCTGCGGGGGCGGTGGCGAAAAACCTGGTGAAATTGTGGGTCGAATTCAATGACGACCAAAATAACTCGCAGACGATTGAAAAGGATACCGAGGTGGATTTGGGCGGTGGTACGGGGACGGGAGATATCGACATCGATATCGATGTCGAAGTCTCGGCGACAAGTGAGGCAGGGTTTGAAGTGACGGTGAAGAGTTGGCAGGTGACTACCGGTGGGGTGAATGTCGATAACCGGCCGGGAGGGGTGCCGCTGGACCAGTTGAACTGATTTTTCGGGGTCCCTTTCCGCCCTATAGGCATACGGCGCTGGGGGCAGGAGGTTGTAGACAATAAATAAAACGTGAAATTAAAAAGTTCAAAACCGAATATGAAAAGGATTACTTGGTTGGGGGCAACGACTGCTGCGGTGGCGGTCGCGTTGGCTGCCGGAATGAGCAGTTGTGCCAAGGAAAAAGCGTTGGTCGATTTGCCGGAGGGGGAAGAGTGTCGGTTGGCACTCACGGCGTCGACGATCGAAACCAAAGGCGCTTCTGTCGCTACGAAAGCTACGGAGACTTTGCCGGCGGGGATGGAGGTCGGGGTGCATATCGTAGACCTCACCTCGAAAGAAACGCTGACTACGGCTACGAAGTGGGTTAACTTGAAACACGTGACGGATGCTTCCGGGGGATTGGTTTACCAAACGGATGCGTCGGGGCTGCCGATTATTTTGACTACCGGGTATGTGTACGATATTCATGCCTATAGCCCGTATCAGGCGGGTTTGACGGCTGCGGGGACCACGCAGATTCCGGTGAGCCATGGGACGGATCTCTTGTGGGCGAAGACCACCGGCGAAAAACCCAATGCGGCGACGCATAAGGCCAATTTGGTGTTCGAACACCGGATGGCACGCGTGGCATTTCAGGTGGTGGCCGATGCGGCCAGTACGCCGGATATTACGGGAGCGACGATCAAAGTGACGGGATTCTATGGCGATGGGAAGCTGGATTTGGCCAGCGGGAAGATTACGCCGGGGACGGTGGACAATACCATCGAGCTGACCGAGACGGGGAAAGCGATTTGTTTCGTGCCGCGCGAGGGGGATATGGAGTTGAATGTGGAGGTGACGGTGCCGGCTCCTTCGTTGAATGCCGGGACGTATGCAGGGGTGATTAAGCAGACGTTCAATCCGGGGGAATCGGTGGACATTACGGTGACCGTGATCGACCGCAATTCGGAGCTGGGCATTTCGGCACAGGTGGTGAAGTGGGTTGACAAGACGGGAAGTGTGGATGTAAATAACTAACGTATTAGTATTAAAGAGAGGGAACAAAGTTTTCATCTTAACAAGAGCTATTGGGATACTATGAAAACATTCGTTGCGCTTGCGGCTGGAGTGCTTTTGGTAGCGAGTAGTTGCTCGGAGAAAGTGGGTGTCGATTTTGGGGAGCAATCGGCATTGGAGTTGAACGGTCGGATGGCTTTCGACGCGGCGGAAGGGGTTAAAGCCTGGTCGGCGGCGAAGGCGGCGACGACCAAGGCTGAAGAAGTGTTGGGCGATTTGCCGGCGACGGACTTGGGGGTTTATGTCTTGACGACGGCGGGGAAAGAGGCGACCACCGATTTTTCGACCACGGACTGGAAGAATGTGGCATTCGTTTCGGACGGGGCGGGAAATATTACGAACGGAGCGGGGGCGGTGACGTTGAAGTCGGGAAATACGTACGATATCTATGCCTATGCGCCGAGGGTCAGTGATGCGGATTTGGGGGCGGTGGATCCGGGGAATGTGAAGCTGATTCCGGTCAATCATGGCGATGACTTGCTGTGGGCTAAGACGTCCGGGGTGGTGGCCAAGGCGAAGAAGACGCCGGTGACGCTCAAGTTTTATCACAGCGGGGCGCAGATCGGTTTCAATATCAGGATGAAAGATGGAGGGGCGCTGGTGGATCCGGCTACTTCCGGAGTACAGTTGGAGGTCAGCGGATTCTATAAGAAAGGGGTGCTGGATGTGGAGACCGGAAAGATGACTTTCAAGGATGCGGATAAGGATCCGGATTTGGTGCTCTCGGATTTTACCGGGGCGAAGACCACTATCTTGGTTCCGTCGGGGGATAAGTTGGAGTTGGGTGTAAAAGTGACCAATGTGCCGGGACAGGACGGGAAAACATTTTCCGGGACGCTGCCGCTGGTGGCGAATAGCGGGGAGTCGTACTTGTATGATGTGAATATCGATACGGATAGCGAGGGACACTCGTCGATTACCTTTACGGCGACGGTCGAAGAATGGGTTCCGGTGGAAGCGACCACTCCGGTGCCGATTGGGTAGAGAGGGGGATTATTGTAGAGCGGGGGGAGTGACAGAATGATTTAGAGTCGCCTCCGTTTCTTTCAATCATGAAAGAAACGGAGGCGACTCTTTTCTTTGGGGGGGTATGCTCACGTGGCTTCGCCTCTTTGCTGGGAAACGGAGCGCGGTGGGCTGGAGATATGGCATAAAGATTAATGGGGGCGCAGATTTGCTGAGTAAAAGCATGGAGGGTGTTATGTTTGAACGGGAAAGCCTCCCCTGCCCTCCTCTCTTTGTTTACTTTGAAGAGCCTCCGCAGGCCGGTTCTATTTTAAGAGTTTTGCTGACCGACCTTCAGCGTAGGAGAAAATAAGACGTTTACAGGCGCTCGGCAGGTGGTGAGGGTAAAGAGGTCCTTTCTTGTCCCGTAATTCGTTGGTACCCCACAAAAAAGGTTCCCCTTTGAATGTCAAAAAGGAACCTATACAAATTCAGAAATATTATCCCCACCGTCCGTAGTAGTGTCCCGGCCTCGGCCTGTGCACCCCCCCCGCTCTTTCCGTAGTATGCGGAAAGGCTACATAACCTCCTCTTCCGTCGACAGGAAGTGTTTCTGTGCCTTGAGCAAGTTGCGAGACTGCAGAACCATGGTTTTGGTCTCGGTGATGATATCCAGGTAAAGCATACTGCTGCGCGAGCTCGACGCATTGTCCCGTACCCGATAGATTTGGTTCTTGATCGCCTGAGCCAGCGTCTCGAACAACTGATCGCGGTGCATCAAAGCTTCATCCAGCTTACTGAAATCTTTGCTTTGGAGCATCTGGATAATCTCGTCGTAAATCGCCGACACACGCTTGTTGATGTCCTGTAAATCAGCCAGCTGCTCCGGACTCAACCCTTCGTGGTTGTTGTCGATGTGTTCGAAACTCGGCCGCGTGATGTGCACCAGCGCCTTGGCCACCTCGTTCACATAGTCCGCCACCTGCACATAGTAGTGTCCCGTGTCGATGTTATTGGCCTCCAGTTTCCGCAAAATCGGCAGCAAACGATACTTCCGCTCATGCGCCTCCTGGTACATCTGTTCCGCCGTGCGCATCGTGTCTTTCAATTTCCGCCGATCTTCGTTGGCCAGCCCCTCCAGCGTGTCGCTGTACAGTTTGGTCATCGTCCGCATGGCGTTGCAGATCTCCTCCGTCGATTCGTCAACGATATTCAACTCCTGCGCGTCGGTTTTGTACATCGCTTCGCGCGCCGCCGCCTTTTTTTGCCGCCTCGAGAAGAGCACTTTGCTTTGGAACAGGATGAATGCGCAGACCGCCGCCAGCCCATACGTGGCAATATCTCCGCCGTACATCAGCACCAGTCCGACGATGAAAGCCACCGTAAAAGCCACCGCCGCCGTCAAGAACCACCCGGAGATCACCGTCAGCACGCCCGTAATCCGGTACACCGCACTCTCGCGTCCCCACGCCCGGTCGGCCAGTGAAGACCCCATCGCCACCATGAACGTAACGTAAGTCGTCGAGAGCGGCAACTGAAGCGACGTCGCCGAAGCGATCAGAATCGAAGCCACCGCCAGGTTGACCGTCGCCCGAATCAGGTCGAACGGCGCCCGTTCTTCCGCCGTTTCGAGCACGACCATCGGTTCGAAACGCCGTTCGATGAACCGTTGTACCCGTTGGGGCACATATTTCGTAAAGTTTTTGTTGAAATTCACCGCCCCTCGCACCAGCGCCCGCGAAAGCGAGGTCGAGCCGAACCGTTCGGCCCCGTCGTCCTGCCTGGCGAGGTTGATTTCGGTCTCGGACACCGACCGGGCTTTTTTCGACAGCCAAATCGTCGTCACCATCACCCCGCCCCCGAGAAACAGGATCAGCGGATTGGCCGTCACCGCGCCGTCCAGCGCTCCCATCTTCAGCGTCGAAACATCCACCCCATTGGCCGCCGCTTCCGCCGCGATATTATAGGAGTCGTATCCCGCCACCGAAACCCCGATGAAGTTCACCAAGTCATTCCCCGCAAAAGCCAGCGCCAACGAAAGCGTCCCCGCCAACACTGTCAATTTCAGTATGTTGATCCGCAGCAAGTACTGCATCACCCCCATCAGCATAGTCCACCCCACGAGGCAGTACGCCATCAACTCCCACGTGTGCCCCTCCATCCAAACCATCAGTTCATGCGGCAGAATCGGCGTGTCTTTGAGCCCTTTGAAAATTGCGAAGTAAGAGATCGCCGTCAGCGCAATCCCGCACCACAGCGGTCCGACATACCGGAAAGCCCGCTGGTAGTGGAACGAGAAGAGCACCCGCGTAATGTACATCACAACGGTCCCCGTAATAAATGCGATGATAACCGAGACCAGAATCCCGGAGATAATCCCGAGCGCCTTTCCGGAGTTGATGTAGTGCGGCAGGTCGCCGAGCGTCTCCCCGTCCGTCCCCCAGATTTTGACCATCGCCACCGCCACGGCCGACCCCAGCAAGCCGAACACCAGCGACACGGTGGTCGAAGTGGGCAACCCGAAGGTGTTGAACAGGTCGAGCAAGATCACGTTGGTGAACATGACGGTCAGGAAGATCATCATCATCTCGTGGAAGTAGAAGTTCTCGGGATAAAAAACTCCCCGGCGCGCCACTTCCATCATACCGCTGGAAAAAATGGAACCGAGGAGGATACCCGCCGAAGCGACGAGAAAAATGACGTACCGCGGAGCCGCTTTCGAGCCGAGCGCGGAGTTCAGGAAGTTGACAGCATCGTTCGAGACCCCGACGATCAGAGCCGACACGGCGAACGCCATCAGGATCACTAAGACAAACAAATAGATATGGTCCATAAGGGATGGTGATTGGAGTTTCGACCCACATAGCGGGTGGGGTCGGAACCGAAAAAATACTCAGCGAAAATACCGAATTAATCTCGATTTACCAAGGGTTTGCAGCAGATTAGGTCGCTACAACTGGGTAAGTGCCTGGCGAATAATGGCTTCGGCCGTGAGCGACGGATTTTCGCGGCAAATCGCCTTGACCACCTTCTCGCAGGCCGACTTCGGGTAACCCAGGATCGAGAGTGCCGAAACGGCCTCGTCGATATTCTCGGTCACTTCGGCAAAGATTCCCGGTGCCGAAGACTCCGAAACCGCCGCCACGTTCAGGACCTTGTTTTTCAGGTCGACAATGGCCCGCTCGGCGGTCTTCGCCCCGATCCCCTTGACGCTCTTCAACGCCCCGACGTTTCCCGTGGCGATGATCTGCACCATGTCCTCCACCCCGTACGACGAAAGCATGATCCGGGCCGTGTTGGCTCCGATCCCCGACACCGAGAGCAACAGGCGGAACAGTTCGCGCTCTTTCTGCTGGCTGAAACCGAAGAAAATTTGCGCGTCCTCGCGAATGATGTGGTGAACGTAAAGCGTCGCTTCGGTCACGCTGCTCAGGGCCGTGTAAGTCTGCAGCGAGATCTGAAGCAGATAGCCGATTCCGCCGGCTTCGAGCACCGCATAAGTCGGCGTCAGTTCGGCGATCTTACCTTTGATGTATTCGTACATGGAGATGGCTTGTTTTCGGGGGCAAAGGTAACTTTTTCCGGTCGATTTCCGGAAAACCCGCAACCACATCGGATATTTTTCCCATATTTGTACACGAAATCGAACATTCAATCATTCTTACACGGGAGACACAGAAGTATGAAGAGAACAAAACTCAACAGCATGTTTTTGGCGGCCGCGGCTGCGATGGCGGGGCTGACGATGGCGGCCTGCGCGGACAAAGGGGCGGCGACACTGGTGAACGAAGGGGTGGTGGATTCGACCGCGACGGTGGCCACGGCCGACGCGATCGAATATAACGGAAAGATCGTCTACGTGCAGATCGACTCCATTATGCGGGGTTATGGCATGGCGATTGATCTTCAGGAAGCCTTTGCCAAAAAGAGCGAAAAGGCTCAGAACGAATTGAATGCCAAGGGGCGCAGCTTGGAACGCGAGATGCGCGACTACCAGGAAAAGGCACAGAAAGGGCTGATTACGCGCTTCCAGGCGCAGGACATCGAAGAGGGATTGCAGAAGAAACAACAGTCGGTGTTGGCGTATCGCGACCGCATGATGCAGGAGCTGGGCGAAGAAGAGGCGGTGATGATGAACCGGATCAGCGATGCCATCATGCAGTACGTCAAAAAGTACAATGCCGAGAAGAAGTTCAGCATGATTATCAGTACGCAGGGGGCCAATACGGTTTTGATGGCCGATCCGTCGCTCAATATCACCGACGAACTTTTGGCGGGGCTGAATGCCGAATATCGGGCGCAGGCGGATACGACGACCACTCACGCGACCAAAAAGTAGGCGCGCGCTGGGGCGTTGACAGAATCTTTGTGCCGGGGCTTTCTCCACTGTGGAGAAAGCCCCGGTTTCTATTTTGTCAGAGGCCGGCGGAATGGGCACTCCCCCACCAGGTGGCAATCAACTCGTAGAGGATGTAGAAGCAGAGCATCAGCTTGAGGCCCGTGCCGAGCAGGAAGCCGAGAAAAGAGCCGAAAGCCGCCCGGAGTGCATCGGAGCCGGACTTTTGAGCGTAGGCCAGCTCGCCCAGAAATGCGCCGACGATCATCCCGATAATCATGCCGATCTGCGTAAAGATCATCCCGAGCAACATCCCGATGATCGATCCCCAGGTAGCCGCCTTGCTTCCGCCGAACCTCTTGAGGATCAGCGGCGGCAGAAAATAGTCGGCCAGGAAGACGACGAGCGATACTCCGGCCATGATCCACATGAAACGGTCGCTGAACGGCGCGTAGCCGCTCCACCGGCCCAGCCACAGACTCAGGTAGGCGATCGGTACGCCGGGCAAGGCCGGTACGATCGAACCGATCAGGGCGACCACCAGGGCGATAAACGAGCAGATGAAGAGAAAAGTATCCATGGTGTTGTGAGTTTAGCAATTTTTTTTGGGGGTCGTGTCATCACAAGAGCGGCAGCCGTCGGAGCAGCCGGGCGGCCGTTTTGGCGATGCCGTGCTGCGGCGAGTCCAGCATCGCCCGGATCCGCGACACGTAGCGCCACGGGTCGATCCGCATGAGGGCGGCCATGGCCGCCCGGCAGATCGCCGGTCGGGGGTGGTCCAAAAACGGTTCGATCCAGAGCGTGTCTTCGGAGCTCCAGGACCCGTCGACCTCGGCCAGTACGAGCAAAGGAGACTCCCCTACCCGTCCGCGGTAAAAAGCTGGGAGGTCGAATGCCGGTTCGTGACGGAGCACGAGTTGTTGAGCCGCGTATCGAACCCTCGCGTTTTTATCCAACAGCAAACTTCGGGCCATCGTTTCGCCGGCCGCCGGATCGTCCCTGTGCAGCGACTGCAACGCCAACAGGCGGTTCGGCGGGTATTTGTCCCGGAGCAAGCGGTCGTAGAGGAATCCCAGATCCTGTCCCGAGTCGAGGAGCGTTTGAAAGATCCGTCGCCGTAAATAGGGATCCGGTTCGCAAGCCAGGCGGTGGCTGAGCATCTCATTGCACCGCGTCGGAAGAAAGGTCCGGAGGGTCGTGATCCCGAATTGTCGCACCCGGCGAAGCGGATCGGCCAAAATCTGCTCGAACAACGCCCTGTTGCCGTTCAGCCGCGGCTCGAGCAACGTCAGAAGAGAGGCCGGATCGGTATCGCGTTGCGGTCGGCCGAGGAACAGGGGCAAGGTCTCGATGACCTCCCGGTCGGTGGCTTGCGGGAGGTGACGCTCGAAAGCGTGTGCCGCCTCCCGACGGACTTCGGGTACGCAGTCCCATAGCCGCAGGGCGATGAACGGAAGCGTCGCCGGGTAGTCGGGCAGCTTCCGCACCGCCCGTTGACGCAGGTAGCCGTTGCAGTGGAACGACGCGAAAATCAGTACCGCCCGACGTTCGGCCGGGGACATCGAGGCGGTGAGCAACGTGTCCGGATCTTCATACCGGGTCCACTGGGCGTACCACTCCATCGAGGTCGTGCCGCGCATCTGAGCGTCGGTCCGAAGGAGCCGGGCGTAGGAGATTCCCTCCAAGTAGGTTGCCAGAATGGCGGCTACACGGCGTTTGATGGCGTCGGCCCGCTCTTCCTGCGGACCCGCAAATACGCAGAAGAATTCACTCAACAGAGAGGACTGCGGTTCGACCTGCCACCGGGCCAGGTCGGCTTCGAGTCGGGTGTAATAGGAGTCGCTCAGCATGGATCGGGTGAGGCGTGACGGGAAAAACAAATCCCCATCCCCGGGCAAGAAATACCGTGCGGGGATAGGGATTCGGAATTCTTCTTAATCGAGAAAGGGCGTTTTACACCAGCCCCGAGAATCCCATAAAAGCCATCGCCAGGATCCCGGCTACGATCAATGCGATCGGCACCCCCTTGAACGCCCGCGGTACATCGGCCAGCTCCAGCTTCTCGCGCAGCCCGGCGAACAGCACCAAAGCCAGCGTAAACCCGATAGCCGTCGCCGCCGAGAAAACCACGCTCCCCGCCAGGTTGTAGTTCTTCTGCACCAGCAGAATCGCAACCCCCAACACCGCACAGTTGGTCGTAATCAACGGCAGAAAAATCCCCAACGCCTGGTACAGCGCCGGGCTCACCTTCTTGAGCACGATCTCCACCATCTGCACCAGTGCGGCAATGACCAAAATGAAGACAATGGTCTGCATATACTCGATCCCGAGCGGCACCAGCACGCCGTATTGCAACGGATAGACCACCAAGGCGGCAATGGTCATCACGAAGGTAACCGCCCCGCCCATCCCCAGCGACGTGGAGACTCGGTTGGAGACGCCCAGAAACGGACAGATCCCCAGGAATTGAGCCAGCACGACGTTGTTGACGAAGATCGCGCTGATGATGATGACAAAAAATTCCATAATGCTTCCGAATCAGATAGTTACCGCAACTTGGCGGTGAATTTGTTAAACAAGACCAGCAGGTACCCCAAAGCAATAAACGCCCCCGGCGCCAGCACGAAAATCAGAATCCCGTCCATCCCCGCCGGCAGGAACCGCGCGCCGAAGATCGATCCCGACCCCAGCACCTCGCGCACCATCCCCAGCAAGGTCAGCGAGCAGGTAAAGCCCAATCCGATCCCCAAGCCGTCGAGCATCGAAGCGAACGGCCCGTGTTTCGAGGCAAAAGCCTCGGCCCGTCCCAGGATGATGCAGTTCACCACAATAAGCGGAATGAACACCCCCAGCGTACTGTACAGGTCCGGCACATAAGCCTGCATCACCAGCTGAACGACCGTCACGAACGAAGCGATAATCACGATAAAGCTCGGAATACGCACCTTCGCCGGAATGACGCTCTTGACCAGCGAAACCACGATGTTCGACATAATCAGAACGAACATCGTCGCAATCCCCATACTCATCCCGTTGATCGCCGAGGTCGTCGTCCCCAGCGTAGGACACATCCCGAGCAACAGGACGAAAGTCGGGTTTTCCTTAACCAACCCTTTGGTTATCAGTTGCAGTTTTGTCATGGTGTGTTATTCCCCTCCTTTCTGAGTATTTGCAGCGTCCGGATCGCCGGTCGCCGTTGCGGTCGCCCCGGTGGACGCATCGTAAGGCAGAGCCCCCTTCACGGCACTCGGATCGAATTCAAAATCCTCCTCTTCTGCCTCCTGCGGTTTCGTTTTTCGAGCCGTCGATGCGTGTTTTTTCGCTCTTGCAGCCGTTGCCGTCGCCCCCGAAGTAGCCTCCACTGGCCGGTCGTTCAACCAAGCCTGCCAAACTTCGAAAGCCTGTTTCACCGCCCCCGTGAAAGCCCGCGACGAGATCGTAGAAGCCGTTATCGCATCCACGCTCCCTCCGTCTTTCGTCACCGCCAGCCGGAAAGCCGGATCGGCCGGATTTTTCCCCACGAACCTGGTTTCAATGAAATTCGACTTCTCTTTCTGAATCTTATCTCCGAGCCCCGGTGTCTCGTTGTGCGAGATGACCGAGATATCCTGAATGGTTCCGTCCGGCAGGAAACCGACCATCAGAGACATCCGTCCCCCGAACCCGCTGTTCGAGAAGGTCTCCACGGCATACCCCACCGCCTCGCCGTTCAACGTGGCCGGATAGACGGTGATCGTATCGGCCTGCGTCTCCCGCAAAGTGGGGTTCGCCGCCGCAGCCGTCGTCGTATCCCCTCCGCCGACCGCCAGCCGAACGGCCTCCTCGGCCGGCCGGTTGTCGAACGCCGGAACCACCTGGGCAATAGCGCCGTTGATTTTCGCGGTCTGAGAAGTCGCGATCGGCTCTTGGGTCAGCAGGTAGATCCCGCCGACCGCCGCACTGGCCACCAACGTAATGGTACCCAGTACGATAACCATATTCTTGAGTGAACTTTGCATCGCCTTATTTCTTTTTAGGGTTACGCCCGCCGAAACGGCTCGGTTTCACATACATATTGATCAGCGGCACCGTCGCGTTCATAATCAGGATGGCGAACGAGATCCCCTCCGGATAAGCCCCCCAAACGCGAATCAGCATGGTAATCACCCCGATCCCGATGGCGAAAATCACTTGGCCGCGCTTGCTCATCGGCGAGGTGACGTAGTCCGTGGCCATGAAAATAGCCCCCAGCAGCGCCCCCCCGGTCAACACATGGAAGAGCGGGTTGATGTATTGCGCCGGATCGACCAGCCATAAAATCGCAGCAAAAACCAGCATCGTCCCCAAGACAAAAACCGGAATGCGCCACGAGATAACGCGCCGAATCAACAGATAGAGTCCCCCCAACAGCAAAGCGGCCGCCCCGATCTCCCCCATCGATCCGTCTTTGAACCCGAGCAGCATGCCGCTGAGGTCGAAATCGGGCATCAATTCCGTCACCGGCGTATGGGTTTTCAGGGCATCCTTCACCACGGCCAGCGGCGTCGCCCCGCTCAACGCATCGAGCACCGGCCCCCCCGTCGGAATAAAAGCCGAAGAGGTCATCTGCACCGGAAACGAAATGAGCAGGAAAACCCGCCCCACCAAAGCCGGATTGAACGGATTCCGTCCCAAGCCTCCGAACGACATTTTCCCGATGCCGATCGCCACCAATGCCCCTAAGACAATCAGCCAAGGTGAGATCGTCGCCGGCAGGTTGAACGCCAGCAGGGTCCCGGTCACCACCGCCGACCAGTCGCCCAGCGTACAATTCGCCTGCCGCAACAAGAACCGGCTGATGAACCACTCGAACAGCATACAAGACAAGATCGCTATCCCGGTCGTCCACACCGCCGTCCACCCGTAGATGAACACCGAAAATGCGAAAGCCGGAATCAAGGCGATCACCACGTCGCGCATGATCCGCGGCGTGCAGAAATCCCCATGAAGATGGGGTGAAGGAGCTACGATTCTATTGCTCATTGGTCTGAAAAGTTTCTGAGATTGAGTTACTTGACTTGTCTTGCCCGGATGATTTTCAGGGTTTCCGCCTTCCCCAGCCGGATGTAGTCCAAGAGCGGCAAATTCGACGGACAGGTAAATGCGCAGCAACCGCATTCGATACAATCGGCCGTGCGCTCCCGTTCCAACCGGTCATAAATCCCCAACCGCGAGAGTTTTGAGATCAGGTACGGTTCCAAACCCATCGGACAAGCCTCTACGCACTTCGCACACTGAATACACGGCATCTCCCGACCCCGCATCGACTCGCCGGTCGACATCAGCAACACCCCCGAAGTCCCCTTCGTCACCGGCGCTTCGATGTTGGCCATCGCGCGCCCCATCATCGGTCCGCCGTTAATCACCTTCCCCGTGTCCTCCGGCATACCGCCGCAGGCCTCTATCAACAAATGGATCGGCGTCCCGATCCGCACCAGCAGATTCGACGGCCGGCCCAACCCTTTCCCCGTCACGGTCACCACCCGGTCCACAATCGGCCGCCGTTTCTGCACCGCCTGGTACACCGCGTAGGTCGTCCCCACGTTCTGCACCACAGCCCCGACATCGATCGGCAGCGCGCCGCTCGGCACCTCCCGTCGCGTAATAGCCGCGATCAACTGCTTTTCCCCCCCCTGCGGATAGCGCATCTTCAGCGGCACGACACGAATCCCCTTGTGATACGATCCCCCCGCCAAAATCCCCTTCAGGTGTTTGATCGCTTCCAGCTTGTTGTTTTCGATCCCGATCGCACACTCCTCTACCCCCAGCGCCCGCATCAGAATCTCGCACCCCACAAGCAACTCCTCTCCCCGCTCCATCATCAACCGATAGTCGGCCGTCAAGTACGGTTCGCACTCCACCCCGTTGATAATCAAGATTTCAGCGGTCTTCCCCGGCGGCACCGACAGCTTGACCTGGGTCGGGAACGTCGCCCCCCCGAGCCCCACAATCCCGGCCGCAGCAATCCGTGCAATAATTTCCTTCGGCTCCAGCGTACACTCCTTAACTAAAGTATCCGTCCGGTCGATTTCCGGGTTCCACTCATCCCCCTCGACCGCAATCGTCACTGCCGGTTTCCGCAAATTGGCCCCGTCCAAAGCCGCTTCCACCGCCGTTACCGTCCCCGACACCGAGCTGTGTATATTGGCCGATACAAACCCTGTCGCCGTCCCGATCACATCCCCCACACGCACCTTATCCCCCTTCTGAACCGTCGCCGTCGCCGGTGCACCGATATGCTGCCCGAGCGGAATGGTCACCGTAGCCGGTACATCGAATACCCGAATGGATTCGTTCCGGCTGATCTTATGGTCGTGCGGGTGAACGCCACCCAGTCTGAAAGTCTTAAGCATTTTGTTCGCCTCCTTCCGTTGCATTTTTGGTTTTCTGCGTTGCCGCAGCAACAGTCGTTTCTTGTTGTGCCGCCGGAGTCGCCGGTGTAGAACCCGTCGCCGCCGGTACCGGTGTCGGGAAATTCACCGCCACGATCGCCCCCGTCGGACAAACCGCCACGCACTTCCGGCACAACCGACACTTCGCCGGATCGATATACGCCAGGTTATTCTCCAAAGTAATCGCCTCGAACGGGCATGTCTTCACGCACTTCCCGCAGCCGATACACCCCACCGTGCAAGCCTTCCGCGTCACCGCCCCTTTGTCCTGGTTGACGCAGTTCACATACACGCGCCGTCCTTTGAGTCCCTTTTTGCGCAGCTCGATGATGTGCTTCGGACACGCCTTGACACACGCCCCGCAAGCCGTACAACGCTCTTCGTCCACCTCCGGCAACCCCGTCTCCGGGTTCATATGGATGGCGTCGAAGTTACAAACCCGCGTACAGTCGCCGTTCCCCAAGCAGCCGAACGTACAGCCCGTCTCCCCGCCATAGAGCGATGCTTCGACCGCGCACGACCGCGCTCCGTTAAACGTATTGGTTCTGGGCCGGTTGCAGAAGCTCCCTCCGCACCTGACCACCGCCACCATCGGCTCCTTTTCGGCTACCGCCTTGCCCAGGAACTCCGCCACGCTCTGCATCGTCGCCGCCCCGCCCACCGGGCAGTACAAGGCCGAAATATCGTCCTGTTTGACCAACGCTTCGGCCATCCCCCGGCACCCCGGAAAACCGCAGCCGCCGCAATTGGCGCCCGGCAACATCGCTTCGGTCTGGTCGATCCGCGGATCCTCGTAGACCTTGAATTTCTGCGCGACGAAGTAGAGCACGACAGCGGCTATCAGCCCCAGCCCTACGAGAATCGCGATGGTGTAAATCAGCGTTTCGTTCATGCTTGTTTATTCGATTTCTTTTTCGATTTCGATGGTCATTCCGCGGTCGATCCGCCTCCGGAGCAGCCGGATGCTGAGAAAGTAGAGTCCTACCATCCCCAGCGTCGCCAGTGCAGCAACCGTATCCCGCACCTGTGCCGCCTGAAAAGCCAGCAGCGCTCCCACGATCAGGAAAACCGGCACCAGGTAAGCGATCACCACCGCTTTGAGCCCCGCCGACCGGCGCAGCACCAGCGTGATCCGTTCCCCGACCGCATACCCCTGGCCGTCGTTGACGAGCGTCATCCGTTTCCCCGCTCCTCCCCCCTCGCTGCACACGCCCCGAGCCTTGCACGCCGCACACGCCTCCGGCCGACAAACCTCCACTTCGATCGTCGAAGCCTCGACGCGAAGAACGGTGGCCGACTGGCGAACGGTCTCTTTTACTATACGGCTCATGCTTTTCTTTATTTCGAAAACTGTTCGTTAGCAACAGGAGGGTACTGTTCTTTTTGTGAACAAAAAGAACCAAAAAAACTTTCGGGAATGCTGTCGCATTCCATGGGCTGCCGTAGTCAAGAGCCTTGAGGCCCTTTCTTTGGGCCGGGGATTTCTCGGCGGGCGCGGGTTATCCTCGAAAAGAATTGCGCCCGCCGGAAACCCCGACCCAATCAATGGTTCAAAGCATTAGATTGCGGATGCCTCATACATAGCGTATGCTAGCTCAAAAGTTTTTGGTGCCGCTTTTTCCAAAAAGCGGCAGTCCCGGCTCGTAGCTAAAGAATTCGTATTCAAATAAACGATACGTGCGCGGCGGGTGCGCGTTGCGATTAATGAGGGCAAATGTAGCAAAATTTCAGCAATAATGCGTAACTTTACTCGTTCCAAGAGGCAGACTACAACCTCACTATAATTATATATATATGAATAGAGAGTGCGATTTTTTGGTGATCGGTTCGGGCATTGCCGGGTTGAGTTATGCCCTGAAGGTGGCGGACCACGGGCGGGTGCTGCTCGTGACCAAGAGCAGGCTGGACGATACGAACACTTACCATGCGCAGGGGGGGATTGCCAGTGTGACCTATGCGCCGGACGATTTCGACCAGCACATCGAGGATACGATGGTGTGCGGGTCGGGGAAGAACAACCGCGAGGTGGTGGAGCTGGTGGTGCGCAACGCGCCGGAGCAGATCCGGCAGCTTATTGCCTGGGGCGTGGACTTCGACCGGTCGGCGGAAGATGCCGGGCGCTACGAACTCGCTCGCGAGGGGGGACACCATCAACACCGGATCTTGCACCACAAGGACTATACAGGAGCCGAGATCGAAAATCGACTGATCGACCGGATCAGAGAACACCCGAATATCGAGATCCTGGAGCAGCATTTTGCCGTGGACCTCTTGACGCAGCACCACTTGGGGAAGCTGGTCAAACGGTCGATCCCCGGGACGGAGTGTTACGGGGCCTATGTGCTGAAGCTCGATACGCAGGAGGTCTTCACGGTGCGGGCCAAGGTGACGGTGTTGGCCACCGGGGGGACGGGCAACGTCTACCACACGACCACCAATCCGGCCGGATCGACGGGCGACGGGATTGCGCTGGTGCACCGGGCCAAGGGGATTATCGAGAACATGGAGTTCATCCAGTTTCACCCGACCTCTCTTTATAATCCGGGCGAGCGGCCGTCGTTCCTGATTTCGGAGGCGATCCGCGGGTTCGGGGCGATTCTGCGGACGCAGGACGGCAAGGAGTTCATGCAGAAATACCATGAGATGGGGTCGCTGGCGCCGCGGGACGTGGTGGCGCGGAGCATCGACCACGAACTCAAGACCCGGGGCGAGGATTTTGTCTATCTGGACGTGACGCACAAGGACCCGGAGCTGACCCGCGACCACTTTCCGAATATCAATAAGAAGTGTCTCTCGATCGGGATCGACATCACGCGGGATTTCATACCGGTGGTTCCGGCGGCGCATTATTGCTGCGGGGGGGTGAAGGTGGATATGAACGGCGAGACTTCCATCAAGCGGCTCTATGCGGTCGGAGAGACGGCTTCGACAGGCTTGCACGGGGCCAATCGGCTGGCTTCCAATTCGCTGATCGAGGCGGTGGTGTATGCCGAACAGGCCGCGCGGCATTCGCTGTCGGTGATCGGCGGTCTGTCGCTGCAAGAGGGGCTGCCCGATTGGGATTACAAGGGGACGTCGCATCCGGAGGAGATGGTGCTCATCACGCAGAGTCTCCGCGAGGTGCAGCAGATCATGTCGAATTACGTGGGGATCGTGCGGTCGAACATTCGGTTGGAGCGGGCCATGCACCGCTTGCAGATCATCTACGAGGAGACGGAACATCTCTACCGGCGGTCGACGCTGTCCAAGAATCTGTGCGAGCTGCGGAATATGATTGCCGTCGGGTATCTGATTATCAAGCAGGCGCAGCAGCTCAAGGAGAGTGTGGGGCTGCACTTCTCGCTGGACTACCCGATGCTGTCGCGGTTCTGAAAATCTTTGAATCATGGGAAAACCGGGACCTCATACGGTAATTCTGAATCAGGTGGCGACCGAGATACTGAAACCGGCCGGGATGGTTCGGATCGGACGGTCGCGGCGGTGGTGGTGCGACTGCGGCTACTTCCTTGTCGAGATCGAGTTTCAACCCCACTCTTGGCAAAAGGGGACGTTTTGTAACATCGCGACTATATTCCTATGGAATTCGGACGAGATTGTCGATCGGCATCTCAGGTGGGATGCTTGTGTGCGGGTGCACTTCACGGGAAAGCTGCGGAAGGCGTTGGGGGGGGATAATCAGTTCGTGGCTTACGACGGCGACGACGAGGTGTTCCGCGAGCGGTGTGTGCTGGTGGTGCAGGAGGCGTTGAGGCGGGTGGAGCGATACCGGCAGATGACCGACCTGAACTATGCGCGCTACTATGTGGATGAAGTCTGGGATGATGTGAATCGGAGCAAGTGGCGTCATGCTCTGTCCATGTTGGAGAAGTTGGCCGGCGAGGAGGGGCCGGAGGTTCGTCGGCAGCTGATCGACCAGATCGCCCGGCGGAGGCAGCAGGTTCGCGAGCTGTCGGCCTATAAGCAACTGCCGGAAGAGTTTGTCGTCTTGGAACCGAATCAGGGTCCTTTCTCCGAGTCGCGATCGTGGAAACGGCGCTTGCAGCGGTTCTTTATGGGACTTTGAGCCGGATCTCTGTGTGCTTTTCGCTGGACTATCCGATGCTTTCGAGGTGCTGAGCGAGGCTTTTATCCAAAAAGGGCGGGTCGCCTTTTCCCACCGACGAGGAAAAGGCGACCCGCTTGTTTTTGCGCTCCTGAAGGGCGCGCTAATTGAATATCGTCCACAGCCCAATGCCGTTGGTGTATTGCTTAATTTCTTTGAACTCCTTGGTGTTGAAATCAAAAGCACCGAAGGCACTATACTCGTCCGAAGAATCATCAGCAATTGTCGTGTAGCCTTTACCCGTGGCAGCATCGTAAGCCCAAGTCTCCTCAAAGAATTTATTGTTACTCCCCGTGAAAGCACTTCCCAGCGATTCGCCGATCGTCAGATTTTCCGTGTCAATCACTCGAAAATCGACAGTGTTTATGTCGTCATTATAGAATGCCCCACAAGCCTTGCTATCTTTCACGAAAAGAGATATGTAATTGTCAGAACTCCCGACTCCGGGGATAATCTTTTGGTTGACAATGTCGAATCGAGTTAATTGCCAACAATCGCCCTCTACATCCTTAAATATCGGTACAATTAAACTTTTCGTAGCCATATCATAGCCGAAAAATTTTCCCTCACCCTCTAAACCGGCAGATACGGAAAGTGGAATATTCAGGGCCTGGTGCAGCGATCCGAAATCGGCGACTAAGGTTTGTTCGGCGGTATTCGGGTCTATCGCAACTAAAGAGTAGAATGTCTCTTGATTATCTTCGTTTTCATACTGTTCTTTTTCGATCAAAGCATGCAACCGGTTATCAATCACACACAAATCATAGTGAGTATCTTCGATTCCCTCTTTTAGTCGCCCGATTTTTTCAAGCATTTTGTTAGCCGGGTTTATACGATACAGATCGAGCGCATCTGTTGTTTCAATCCATTGATAGAGATAGATATTGCCGTTGGTCGGGTCCACTACAGGAGATTCAAACGAATCCTCATTGGATTCTGTTGGCAACTTTACGATTTCGGTCAGTTCGCCTGTGGTTTTGTCGATCTCCCAAAGAACCTCGGTATCACTGTCGTCAGTTGAACCGATTGCATAGAGCTTGGTGGAAGTAGTCGCTTCGGCTACGGTAATTTTGCCGAGAGGCATCTCTTGGTCGTCGCGTTTGAGCAGAACGGTCTGTTCGCCCGCCGGAAGTCCCTGCGGGACGATAAAGGTGATTTCGGTGGCAGTCTGTTTGGTGATCGTAGCCTGAATGTCGTCCGTGGCTTTGGTCTGAGCGCGGAACCAGATTTCGTCCGCATCGGTGAAGCCCGAGCCTTTGATAGTTACCGCCGCTCCCGGCGCGAATGTTTCTGTAGAAGGAGGCAGAATCGGATTTTCGACCAACGATGGGGTCGAATCTTTCTTACATCCGGTCAGGGCGACGAGGCCGAGACCCAACAAGAGAAGAATTTTTCTCATGGCTTTTTTGTTTGTTTTGGTGAGTAAAAAGGAACGTATACAAACAAAAAGCGTGGGCCTTTGATCTTATTTGCTATCCAGGTATCGCCAAACACCGTGCAACCAAATAAGTAAAGCCCACGTGTCGCCACGTGAGCGTTACCGCTTTACTTTTGGTTGCTTCTAAAAATTGGCGATTTTGGATAGCAAAAAGTAAGCTAACGCTTTTTATGTATGTCTTACAAAGAGAGGTTTATCTCATCGGCAAATCATCGTTTGTTCTCCGCAAAGATACGAAAAAAGAAAAAAAAGCAAGGGGTGTAAGCCGGGTTCTGTACTTTTCGCGGCGGCACTGCGCGAGTGCGCTTACCCGCTCTGAAAAGCCTCTGCCATTTATCCAGCCCGGCGGTTGCCCGCCGGATCGTCAGCAACCTACCCCCCGACTCGGACGGGCAGTCCTTCGGAAACACACCCCGGAAGATGCGTCTCGACATCGGTGTACATGGTCTTGCAACCCGCAGGCCGTACGGCTGTCGACGTCACCGACGACACCGGTGGGCTCTTACCCCACCTTTTCACCCTTACCGTCCCTCTGCTCACGCAAAAAAACGGCGGTCGTTCTCTGTTACGGCTGCACGAGCTCTCGCCCGTCTGGCACTTTCACCAGTGCGGCGCCCTATGTTGCCCGGACTTTCCTCCCCTCCCGATTCACCGACCCGAAGGCGGCGTCGAAAGCAGCGGCAGAGCCCCCTTGCTTCTATGATATTAATATTTGTACGTTTAAATTACATATCCTATTCATTGGCTACGGGCAGGAACTGCCGCTTTTTGAAAAAAGCGGCACCAAAAACTTTTGAGATAGCATACGCTACGCCTTAGGCATCCGCAATCTAATGCTCTGGCCCGATTGTGGGTGGGGCGTTCGGCGGGGCGCGTAAGGTTATTACTGCTTCATCGCGCCCGCGCCAAACGTCCCCACCCAGAACAAGAGTCCCCAAGGCTCTTGACTACGGCAGCCCATGGAATGCGAAGCATTCCCGAAAGTTTTTTTGGTTCTTTTTGTTCACAAAAAGAACAGTACCCTCCCGTCGCTAAAGAACGGGTATATAACTAAACGTACAGTTATTTTAGGAAAATCATGATCGCGCCGTATCCGTACTCCGCGAACGAAGCATCTTGGTAGCGTAGTTTCGGGTAGTTGCGTCGGAGTTCTTTTTCGATCTCGTAGCGCAGTTTGCCTTTTCCGACTCCGTGGATAAAGACGATTCGTTTCGGGGTTGATTTTCCGCCCGCTTTGAGCGCTCCCTCCAAAGCCACCGTGAAACGAGCCAATTGTGCTTTGAGGACCTCGCCCGAGGCCATTCCGTCGGTCGAGTCGAGGATCTCTTCGGCGTGGAGGTCCACCACCTCCTCGTCACGGGATGAGGAGGCGGTGTGCGGAGCCGGTTTCTCTTTGGGCTGTTGGTGCGTCGCCGCCGGGGTCGGGATCACCGGCGAAGCGGTGTCCGTTGCCTCGTCCGACGAAGCCAGCGTGAAAACCACGGCCGGTGCGTCGAAATAGTCGTTTTCGGTAAACGAAGCCGGCCGCACGAATTTCAGCGGGTGCAACTCCAGGTCGAACGCCTCTACCGCCCGAGGCACGAAAGCCGTCGCCTTGTGCGGCAGTAAGCTGATATGCAGGGTCGAAATCTCGGCCAGTTCCGCCCGCCGGTAGAGTTTGATTTTCTGTTTCGAATCCGCCCCCAGCGTCCCGCTGTCGAGCGTCCGTACGAAAGTCCCTCCGCCCCGCTGCTCCCGCTGTGCGATGTTGTAGAACAGCGTATAGCTGCTGTCGTTCACCAGCCAGGCCTCCAAGTCGGCCGCTTCGGCCGGCTTGTCCGTCCCCTCGCTTGCCGGCACGAAGAGCAACAGGACCGTGTAGTCGTACACCTCCCACGGTGCCTTTTCCGGCGCGGCCGGAGTCCGGTCCACGGTGGTCTCGGCCACAGTGGTCGTGAAGTTTTTGCGCAGTTTCGAGAGGTCGATCGGCTCGTCGTCCTCGTAATCGTCCGCCAGCGAAACCCGACCATAGTTATTCAAACCTCTGACCGTCGCCCGTTGTTTTTTCGTTTGGGTCACACCGTCGGCGGGGCGTCCCGCGGCAGCGGGTTTCGGGTCCGAAGGGCCGATCTTGACGATCGCCGCATTCTCCTGCTCGATCTCCACCTCCACGATATCGCTGATGAGTGCCGGAATCTCGAATCCGTCCTCCACCTCGACATAGGCCATGTTGCCCCGTATGGAGCGAACGATGCCCACCCCCGTATCCGAGACGAATTTCACCCGGCTGCCTGCTTTAATCATAGTTTATCGCTAAATTTGCACAAATTTAACGGTTTTGATGGAGACGGCAATAGATATGGCGGAATTCGACTACGCGTTACCGGACGCCCGGATCGCGCGGTTTCCGCTGGATGATCGGGCGGAGTCCAAACTTTTGCTTTACCGTGGCGGCGAGATCGGCGAAAGCGTGTTCCGGAATGTGGCGGATGATCTGCCTGCCGGGGTGACGGTCGTTTTCAACAATACGCGGGTCGTCCGGGCGCGGCTTCTGTTCCACAAGGCGACCGGGGCGCGGATCGAGGTGTTCTGCCTGGAGCCGGCCAACCCGGCCGATTACGAGCGGGCTTTTGCAGTGCGGGGTTCCGGGGTGTGGCATTGCATCGTGGGGAATGCCAAGAAGTGGAAAGAGGGGGCGTTGACAATCGATTATGAGGGGGGGGGCTTGTCGGCTGAACGGATGGTTGACGCTGAGGGTGACGATCGGGTGCGATTCGCGTGGAGCTCGGAGCATACCTTCGGCGAACTGCTGGAACTCTTGGGACGGACGCCGATACCGCCCTACTTGTGTCGCGAGAGCGAGGAGATCGACACGGTGCGTTATCAGACGGTCTATTCGCGGTGGGAGGGGTCGGTGGCGGCGCCGACCGCCGGGTTGCACTTTATGCCCGAGATTATCGCGTCGCTGCCGGAGCGGGGTTTCGGGGTGGCGGAGGTGACGCTGCACGTCGGGGCGGGGACCTTCCTGCCGGTCAAGGCGGCGGATGCGAGGGAGCATCATATTTCAGGTCGACCGCGAGACGCTCGGCCGGTTGGCCGAGGCGGTTGCCGGAGCGGGGATCGTGGCAGTGGGGACCACCTCGGTGCGGACGTTGGAGTCGCTGGCGGTGCTGGGCGAGCGGGTGCTGTTGCGGGGCGAGGCCGAACCGGAGCGGCGGGTCGGACAGTGGGAGGCCTACGAAAACGGGGCGACGGAACGGAATGCGGCCGAACCGCTGCGGGCGTTGGCCGGGTGGATGCGACGCAGGGGGCTGGAGCGGCTGCAGGCGGCTACGGAGATCATGATCGTGCCGGGCTACCGGTGGCGGACCGTGCGGGGGCTGATTACCAATTTCCACCAGCCGCAAAGTACGCTGCTGCTCTTGATTTCGGCTTTGGTCGGCGAGCGGTGGCGGGAGATTTACGCCTATGCACTGGAGCATGGGTTTCGTTTCTTGAGCTACGGGGACTCGTCGCTGTTGTTACCTGACGAAAAATGAAACAATGAGCATAGATAGTATGAAAAAAGAGGTATTGTTGGTCCTGTTGGACGAGTATTCGGATTGGGAGAGCGCGTTTTTGGCCGGCGGTTTGCGGGCCGGTGGCCGGTATGTGCCGCGGGTGGTGGGGCCTACGCGGGAGGCGGTGGTGTCGATGGGCGGTTTCCGGACCTTGCCGGACTATGACCTGGAGACGCTGCCGAAGGATTATGCGGCGGTGGTGCTGATCGGCGGAACGGGCTGGCAGTCGAAGGAGGCGGAACGGGTGGTTGAGCTGGTGCGGAGTGCGCGGGAGCGGGGGAAGGTGGTCGGCGGGATCTGTAACGGGGCTTCGTTTTTGGCGGCGCACGGGTTTTTGAACGACGTGCGGCACACGGGGAATACACTGGAGCGGCTCGAGGAGTGGGGCGGCGAGCGGTACACGAACCGGGCGGGGTACGTGGAGCGGCAGGCGGTGGTCGACGGCGGAATGGTGACGGCCAACGGGACGGGATACCTGGAGTTTGCCCGGGAGTTGCTGCTGTTGCTGGAGGCCGACGAGCCGGAACGCATCGAGGCCGATTACACGTTCCAGAAACGGGGGCTCTATACCGCTTAAAAAGAGAGGTTGTTGTGATGGTTTCACCGAACGCATTCTTGCCCACTTCGGTCCGCGAGGTGGAGGCGCGCGGGTGGGAAGAATTGGATGTCATTCTTTTCACCGGCGACGCCTATGTGGACCACCCGGCATTCGGGGCGGCGGTGATCGGGCGGCTGTTGGAGGCCGAGGGCTATCGGGTGGCGATCGTGCCGCAGCCGAACTGGCGGGACGACCTGCGCGACTTCCGCAAACTGGGGAAACCGAGGCTCTTCTTCGGCGTCTCGGCCGGAGCGATGGACTCGATGGTGAACCATTACACCGCCACGCGGCGCAGGCGGTCGGACGATGCCTATACGCCGGGCGGACGCGCCGGGCAGCGGCCGGACTACCCTACGCTGGTCTATACGCGAATCCTCAAGCGGCTCTATCCGGAGGTGCCGGTGGTGGTCGGGGGGATCGAGGCGTCGCTCAGGAGGTTGACCCATTACGACTATTGGGAGGATCGCTTGCGGCCGTCGTTCCTGGTCGAGAGCGGGGCCGATCTGCTGACCTATGGGATGGGCGACCGCGTGGTGGTCGAGATGGCCCGGCGGTTGCACAACGGTTTCAACCTCAAACGGCTGTCCCGGCTGCCGCAGGTGGCCTACCTCGCGGATCGGGCTCCGGAGGGGGCTTGCCTGTTGCATTCGTATGAAGCGTGCGTGGAGTCGCCGGAGAAATTCGGCGAGAATTTCACCCGCATCGAAACGGAGTCCAACCGGGTCGAGGCCTCTGTCTTGGCGGAACGGGTCGGCGATCGGTATGTGGTCGTCAATCCGCCCTACCCTTACCTGACGGAGGCCGAGATGGACCGTAGTTTCGACCTGCCGTACACCCGGTTGCCCCATCCGCGGTATGACGGGAAAGGGGCGATCTCGGCTTACGAGATGATAAAACACTCGGTCAATCTGCACCGGGGGTGTTTCGGGGGGTGCAGTTTCTGCACCATCTCGGCCCATCAGGGAAAGTTCATCTCGTCGCGGAGCGAGGGGTCGATTCTGCGCGAGGTGGAACGCATTACGCAGATGGCCGATTTCCGGGGAAATCTTTCTGATATCGGCGGGCCGTCGGCCAATATGTACCGGATGGGGGGGCGGAATCGGGAGTTGTGCGGACGGTGTACGAGGCCGTCTTGTATCTTTCCGAAGGTGTGTCCGAACCTGGATAACGACCATCGACCGCTGTTGGAGCTCTACCGGAAGATCCGCGGAATGAAGGGGGTGAGGCACGCGTATATCGGGAGCGGCATTCGGTACGACCTGTTCGACGGGTCGCCGTACCTGGACGAGGTGGTGAAACACCACACCGGCGGGCGGCTCAAGGTGGCGCCCGAGCATACCTCGGAGCGGGTGCTGAACTTGATGCGGAAACCGTCGTTTGCCTTGTTCGAGGGGTTGAATGCGCGGTTTCGCGGGATTTGCGAGCGCGAGGGGCTGCCGTATCAGCTGATACCGTACTTTATTTCGAGCCATCCGGGGTGTACCGAAGGGGATATGCGGGAGCTGGCGGAGATCACGCGGCGGCTCAACTTCCGGCTCGAACAGGTCCAGGACCTCACGCCGACACCGATGACTTTGAGCTCGGTGATGTTCTATACGGGGCGGGATCCGTATACGGGGGAACGACTCTATGTCGCGCGTACACGCGAGGAGAAGGAGCGGCAGAAGGCCCATTTTTTCTGGTATAAGAAGACGCCGGCGGCGCGGCAGTCGGGCGGCCTTAGGAAACGAAACGAAAGACCATGGCAACGGACTACAAACAAAACGCGGAAGCGCGACAGATAGCTTCGAGGCGGAAGACCTCGGAGTCGCTCACAGCGGTGAGCCAGCAGATGGGGGTGACGCCTCCGCAGGCGGTGGAGCTGGAGGAGGCGGTATTGGGGGCGTTGATGCTCGAAAAACACGCGATACTCGGCATACAGGAGATCCTGGTGCCCGAGTCGTTCTACCGCGAGGCGCACCAGATCATTTACCAGGCGATCTTGGACCTCTCGGCGCGGATCGAACCGATCGACCTGTATACGGTCGGGCAGCAGCTGCAAAAAAAAGGACAACTCGCGACCATCGGCGGACCGGCCTACCTGGCCGAGCTGAGTCAGAAGGTGGGGTCGGCCGCTCACTTGGAGTTCCACGCCAAGATCGTGGCGCAGAAGTACGTTCAACGGCAGTTGATTTCGGCTTCGACCGAGATTCAGAAGCAATCGTTCGACGACTCGATCGATGTTGAGGAGCTCATCAACCAGGCCGAACAGGCCATCTTCGTGATCGCCGAGGGGAATATCCGGCGCGACGTGCAGAGCGCGCGGGACATTGTGAGCAAGGCGATTCAGAAGATCGAGGAGGCGGCACAGAAGCCGGACGGGTTGAGCGGCATTCCGAGCGGCTTTACGGATCTGGACCGGCTGACGCTCGGGTGGCAGCCCTCCGACTTGGTGATTATCGCGGCGCGGCCGGCCATGGGGAAAACGGCGTTCGTACTGACGATGGCCCGGAACATCTCGGTGGACTATCAGAAGGCAGTGGCGGTTTTCTCGCTCGAAATGAGCGCCGTGCAGCTGATGACGCGTCTGATTATCGGCGAGTCGGGTCTCGACTCGCATAACATCAAAAACGGGCGGTTGTCGCCGGACGAGTGGAAACACCTCGAAAATGCCGTCAAACCGTTGACCGAGGCGCAGATGTTCATCGACGACACCCCTGCCCTCTCGATTTACGAGTTCCGGTCGAAGGTGCGCCGGCTCAAGGCGCAGCACGATATCGAACTCGTAATTATCGACTACCTGCAGCTGATGACGGTCGGGACGGTCGACACGCGGGGTAATCGGGAGCAGGAGGTAGCGATGATTTCGCGGACGCTCAAGGCGATTGCCAAGGAGCTGGATGTGCCGATACTGGCTTTGTCGCAGTTGAGTCGTAACGTCGAGTCGCGCGGCGGTTCGAAGCGGCCGCAACTCTCGGACCTGCGCGAGTCGGGGGCGATCGAACAGGATGCCGATATCGTGGCCTTCATCCACCGGCCGGAGTACTACGGGCTGACGATGGACGAAGACGGGCAGCCGACCCAGGGGTTGGCCGAGATCATCGTGGCCAAGCATCGTAACGGGGCGGTGGATACGATCAAACTGCGTTTCCGGAGCGAACAGGCGAAGTTCGTGGATTGGGACGATACGGGCTTCGGCGGCATCTCGGTGGGGGATGCGGGGGGATACAGTACGATCGCTTCGAGCGGTTTCGACTCCGATTTTGACGCTATGGGGCGTGTGGCGACGGTGTCGGGAGGGGGCGGCGGTTTGTCCGGGGGTGGTTTCTCGGGCGGCGGCGGTGCGGCGGATCCGTTTGCCGGTGCGGGGAGCGGTTTCGACAGCGAACCGCCGTTCTAATAACAGTTTTAAATGCGGTTTTTTCTGCGGAGATGCGGCATACGATTCGGCGCGATCTTTCGTTTTCAGTAGGAAATGCGGTGGAAAAGCATTACCTTTGTCTCTGCTTAATATTATGTAAGCCGGTATTTCGGGGTGTAGCGCAGTCCGGTTAGCGCACCTGCTTTGGGAGCAGGGGGTCCCAGGTTCGAATCCTGGTACCCCGACTTTGAGGGAAAGTCTTTGGAATCAGTCGATTGTGATGGTTTCGGAGACTTTTTCGTTTTTCTGCGGGTCTTGGGGGCGGCTGCTTGCCAGGTGTCATTTTTCGTTCCGGAGGGCAAAAGAAACAGTCTTTCGTGTTCGGCCTTGCGCCCACCCCTCCAGAGCGGCTCCGCCGCTGGGCGCATAGGCCGGCGATTCTGTAGGAATCGCAATCTGGTTATGCTCGAAATCTCCGACTCGTTAGAGTCGGGCGATCCGCCGCCACCCCATGCGGCGGGTGCAATTCTCACTGCGTTCGTTGCTTCTCTGCCTCTGGCGGCGGACTGCTCTCGGGCAGAGGCGTTCCCGAAAAATCCCCGGAACGCCCTTAAACACGAACATACGCCGAAGATTGTTGCCGGTCAATAGCGGAATTTCAGAAAGTTTCCCCGAAATTTGTCGGTACAATACCCCATTGAGTGTTTGAAAAAGAAACATTTTCTATCTTTGTCAGGTCGGGAGCAATCTCGGCGGACATATTTTCGATGAAAGTGTTTAGCTTTTGTCCTTGATAGGAAATCTGGTAAATTTCAAAAACGCAAGGAAAGCAATAGCACTCGTCACTTGTATAAGTACCTCTCGTTCTGAGGCGTGTACTATATACAGGTGTGGGGTATTGTTTATTTGCGTTTGGGCTTACCAGAGCCTCCTATCAGATAAACTAACGACTCCACACTTTCTTTTTTCTACACACCCGGTCTTTCACGGAGTCGGAGGGGCGAAAAATCTATTTAGCTGATGAAAAAGCTACTATTGCTTTTAGTTATCGGAATGGTTTCGATAACGGTTCATGCTCAAACCAATTATCTTGGGGTCCATGCAACAGATACGTGCAGAGAGATTATTTCTCGAATATGTCAGAGTTAAACACATAAAAACACACATCATGGATCATAGATCAAACGAGGTATGTTTTTCTGCCAAAGAGAAAAATGGCTTTGATTCGCATCCTCAAAGGAATTGCTATTGCCGACAACGAGATTAAAATGGCTGAATTGAACATTTTAAAACGAGTAGGGCAAAAGTTAAACATTTCAACACAAGAATTTGTAGAGTCAGATAAATTAACATTGCTCCAAGCTGCAAGCGCTTTACATGACCTCTCTCCAGAAAAGAAACAATATATTGCCAATCTGATCGCATTACTGATCATAATTGATGGAGATATTGATGCTCGTGAAATGGCCATAGGAGCTTTCGTAACCTCTATGTGTGATTTACCCGAAGCTAACGCACAACAAGCTTTAATTGATCTGTAATGGAAATCGTATTTATCCTTTTAATCATCGCTCTGATCGCAGCTCTAATCGGTAGAAATGCCGCCAAGCAGAAGCGAGACGAGGAAATCCGTAAACGTAGAAACAATCGATAATATGGGAATATTTGGAAAGTCAAAAACAAGCCTCCTAATTGATCAAATTAAGAGTGAGGTTGAGCAAATGAATAAGAACCTCTGGTCGATGCTTTGCATTCTTAAGGAGGGCATTTCATTTCAAAATATAGAATCCTTAATAATGACAGGAAATGAAACTAATGAACGTTACCGTAAGGTTCAGTCATTATTAAATATTCTAAGTGCTAGAGAGCAACACGATTTAAGGATTCCTGATATATCTGGAGACCCTATTCATCTTATGGAGTGGAGTCATTCTTACATGCATTGGATGAATCAAATCCAAAATGCGGTTAAAGAGTTTAGCCGAAATAATGGATTGCCTTTCTAAATTGCAATGACGCAATTTTCGGAGGGGGTATATAACGACCTTTTCCGGGAATTGTGTCATCTATATTTAACTGAAAGAGATTGCGCAAGGTGGGTTGCCATGTAAGCTGAAATCGAAATTTATCTATGAAAGACTCTTACAAAGGCTGCCTGATTAGTCTGCTCATGGCCCTGTGTATCATCGGGCTGATCCTCTGGATTGGCTTACGTTGACACTCGGCAGGCGTATTCTTTACTCCATTTTTTGCCCCGTTCCGCCCTGGCGGAGCGGGGTTTCTTGATTACGGCCCTGCCCTCTTGCAACGGCGACACTTTTTTTATACCTTTGCACCCGGTTGGCGCACAATTTGCCATTCTTGTTCGCCGTTATACACCTATACCATATCTTGGGGCTGACCGGTTTTGACAGCGGGCTCAGAGTCTTGAGGTAAGCATGCCGAGGGTTGTAAGGGACCTCGTTAAACGGAACTTTCAAACTACAAATGGCGATAACAGCTATGCACTCGCTGCGTAATCTCACCAAGTGACATTACCTTAATCCGCCCGGCCTAGGAGTCGGGCCGACGAGTACCCGTCGGAGGGGGACCGCTTTTAGCCCGTTTCGACAAGGGGTATCATTCAATTAAAAGATAGTCTCGCGGTTGTCCGGCCCGTGGGGCGAAATTCAACGGACTACGGATCCGGCTCGGGTGTTTCCCTCCTGGCCTCTTCCCGACAATCAAGCGGAAACTAAGCATGTAGAAAGCTTCGGGGTTCCTCGTTTGGACGAGGGTTCGATTCCCTCCAGCTCCACGAAGAAAATCCCCGTCGAGATTTTACAACAAAAAATCTTGACGGGGATTTTTCTTTGGTTCGAATTAAAAAACCGAAACGTCCGATGTTTTTTACCCTTCGTTGTTGTAGCCGAACTGACGCAGTGCCCGGTCGTTGTCGCGCCAATCCTCGGCCACTTTCACGAAGATCTCCAGAAAGACTTTTTTCCCGAGGAATGTCTCCAGGTCTTTGCGTGCTTCGGTGCCGACCCGTTTGAGTTTCGCGCCCCGGTGGCCGATGATGATCCCTTTCTGAGACTGGCGAGCCACGTGGATCACCGCTCCGATCCGGTCCAGCGTCGGCGACTCGGAGTAGGACTCGATCGATACTTCGGTCGAATACGGAATCTCCTTGTCGTAGTTGAGCAGGATTTTCTCGCGGATGATCTCGCTGGCGAAAAATCGCAGACTTTTATCCGTCAGCGTATCTTTCGGATAGTAGGCCGGTCCTTCGGGCAGCAGGGCCACGATGCGGCGGATCACCGGATCGACGTTGAAACCCTCGCGCGCCGAGACCGGGATGATCTCGGCCGACGGAATCTCGCGGTGCCACCATTCGACCAGTTCGTCGAGCTTCTCGGGCGTCGTGAGGTCCACCTTGTTGATGACCACCAGCACCGGTACACCGTTTTCGGCGGCCATCGCACGCACTTTCGACAGAAACTCTCCGTTTTTGTCCGGCTGCTCGACCGTGTCCGTCACGTAGACCAGCACATCGGCATCGCCCAGCGCGCCGGTCGAGAAGCCAAGCATCGACTCCTGTAGCTTGTACTTCGGTTTCAGTACCCCCGGCGTGTCGGAATAGACGATCTGGAAATCCGGACCGCTCACGATTCCCATGATCCGGTGGCGGGTGGTCTGCGCTTTCGAGGTGATGATCGAGAGCCGTTCGCCCACCAGTCGGTTCATGAGGGTCGACTTGCCGACATTCGGATTGCCGATGATGTTCACGAAACCCGCCTTGTGCGGGGATGCGGTTTCTGCCGGTTGTTCCATGGTTCGTCCAGACAAAGAGAGAGAGTGTGTGTTGTGCGTAAAGGTAATAACTTTTCGGGTTATTCCGCCGCCCGCTTCCGATCCTCTTTCAGCAGCCGGGTCGCTTCGCGCTTCAGCTCCTCGGTCGAGAGGCCCAGTTTCTCGGCAATCCCCGTTCCGCAGCGCTCGTCGGCCAGGTAGAATCGCGCGGCAGCCCTGAGCTGGATGTGGGGCGGGACGTCTTCCATGGCGTTGGCGGCGTTCGAGATGGTGCGTTGCTGCTCGTCGGGTGGGAGAAGGCGAAACAGGTCGCCCGGCTGGCTGTAATAGTCCGTGTCCGAACGGTGGTTGTAGGTGAATGCCTCGCCGTGCAGGTCGAGCGGCGGTTCGACCAGCGAGCGGTCGTCTTTCGGGCCGCCGAAACTGTTCGGTTCGTAGTTCACGCTGCCGCCGCCGTTACCGTCCGTACGCATGGCCCCGTCGCGGAGATAGTTATGCACCGAGACCCGCGGACGGTTGACCGGCAGGCTCTCGAAATTGGCTCCCAACCGGTAGCGGTGGGCGTCGCCGTAGGCGAACAGACGCCCCTGGAGCATCCGGTCGGGCGAAAATCCCACTCCCGGGACGTTGTTGGCCGGGTTGAAGGCCGCTTGTTCGATGTCGGCGAAGTAGTTTTCCGGGTTGCGGTTCAGCTCCATCACCCCGACCTCGATCAGCGGGTAGTCTTTGTGGCTCCACACCTTAGTGAGGTCGAACGGATTGACCTTGTAAGTGAGCGCTTCGGCCTCGGTCATGATCTGGACGTAGAGCGTCCACCGCGGGAAGTCGCCCCGCTCGATCGCCTCGAAGAGGTCGCGTTGCGAGGCCTCGCGGTCTTTGGCCACGACCTGGGCCGCTTCGTCGTCCGTCAGGTTTTCGATCCCCTGTTGGGTCCGGAAGTGGAACTTTACCCAATGGCGTTCGCCCTGGGCGTTGATGAAGCTGTAGGTGTGGCTGCCGAAGCCGTGCATGTGGCGCAGGCTTTTCGGAATCCCCCGGTCGCTCATCAGGATCATCACCTGGTGGAGCGATTCCGGACTCAGCGACCAGAAATCCCAACGGGCCGTATTGCTGCGCATGTTGTTTTTCGGGTCGCGCTTCTGGGTGTGGATGAAGTCCGGGAACTTGAGCGGGTCGCGGATGAAGAACACCGGGGTGTTGTTTCCCACCAGGTCCCAGTTGCCTTCGTCGGTGTAAAACTTCAGGGCGAACCCCCGTACGTCGCGCTCCGTGTCGGCGGCCCCCCGTTCGCCGGCCACGGTCGAAAAACGGGCCAGCATGGGGGTCTGTTTCCCGATTTCGGCAAAGATCGAGGCTTTGGTGTAGCGGGTGATGTCGTTCGTGACGGTGAAGGTTCCGAACGCCCCGGAGCCTTTGGCATGAACGACCCGTTCCGGAATCCGCTCGCGGTTGAAGTGGCCCAGCTTTTCGAGGTACCACACGTTTTGCAACAGGGCGGGGCCCGGATGGCCGGCCGTTTCGATGTTCTGGTTGTCGGCCACGGGTTTTCCGGCGGGCGTCGTCAGACGAAGGTGCTTGGTGCTTTTCATGATTGCTTGGTTTTCGCGTAAAACTTTTTTGAATAGATTGCTCGGTTCGGAAACCGTATCTTTGTCCGTATCAATTTTCAAACCAAACTCGTTTATTTCATGAAAATTATTCTGGTAGCAGCGGCGTTGCTGGTTTCGGTCGGCGCTTCGCTCTCCTCTCGGGCCGAATATCGGCCCGAGAGGCTCCGCCTGATGAGCTACAACGTGCGCGGCGGCATGGGGATGGACGACCGCCGCGATTACGACCGGGCGGCGGCCGTCATTCGGGACCATCGGCCCGACATCTGTGCCCTTCAGGAGTTGGACAGCATCACCGGTCGCAACGGACGGACCGATGCCCTGCGGGAGTTTGCCGAGCGCACGGGGATGCACGGCGTGTTCGGCCGGGCGATCGACTACGACGGCGGGGCTTATGGCATCGGGTTGCTCTCGCGTGAGGAGCCCCAGGCGGTGCGACGGGTGGCGATGCCGGGGCGCGAAGAGGCGCGGGCGTTGATCGTGGCCGAATTTGCGGATTACGTGTTTTTGGCCACCCATTTTTCGCTGACCGAGGCCGATCAACTGACCTCGGTGCGGATGGTCGACAGCCTGGCGGCTTTGTATCCGGGGCGGGCGGTTTTCCTGGCGGGAGACCTGAACTTCACACCCGGCTCGGAGCCTTTCAAGGCCCTGCGGCGGAGCTTCGTGCCGCTCAACGACACGCGCCGGGCGAGCTGGCCGGCCGACAAACCGACGCAGACGATCGACTATATCTGGGGTTACATCGGCGGCGACCGGTTCTACCGGGCCGATGATCGAGGAGTGATCGAAGCTCCGGTCCAGTCGGACCACCGGCCGGTTTTTGCGCACGTGACCTACGGCGATATTTTCCGCACCGCCCCCTACTTGCAGAACCCTACCGGGGGCGGCGTGACGGTGACGTGGCTCACCAACACGCCGGCTTACAGCCGGGTGGAGTACGGCACCGACACCACCGACCTGCGGATGGCTCGGACGCTGGTGGACGGCCAGGCGATGGCGGGCAACGAGTTGAACAAAATTCGCCTCGAAAATCTCGTCCCGGGCAAGACTTACTACTACCGGGTTCGCTCGCGCGAGGTGCTCTACTACGGCGGCTATGAGAAGCAGTTCGGCGGCGAGGCGGTCAGCCCGTTCTACGCCTTCCGGCTGCCGGAGGCCGGGGCCGAGGAGTTTACGGCGGTCGTTTTCAACGACCTGCACCAGCGGCTCGGGACGTTCGACGCCTTGCGAAACGTGCTGCGGGAGAAGGGGGTGACGCCCGATTTCGTGCTCTTCAACGGCGATTGCATCGACGATCCGGCTTCGCAGGGACAGGCCGTCGCTACCCTCTCGCACTACACCGAGGGGATCGGCGCCGAGCGGGTGCCGGTCTTTTTCCTACGCGGCAACCACGAGATCCGGAATGCTTACTCCATCGGGTTGCGCGAACTGTTCGACTACGTCGGCGGAAAAACCTACGGGGCGTTCAGCTGGGGCGATACGCGGTTCGTGTTGCTCGATTGCGGCGAGGACAAGCCGGACGACCATTGGGTCTATTACGGTTGGAACGATTTCACCGGATTGAGACAGGATCAGGCCGATTTTCTGAAGACCGAGCTGGCTTCCCGGGCTTTCCGGAAGTCGGGGCGGCGCGTGTTGGTTCATCACATCCCGGTGTACGGGAATACGGATGCCTACCGGCCGTGCACGGAGCTGTGGGGGCCGCTGTTGAAACGGGCGCCGTTTGCGGTGGCGCTGAACGGCCATACGCACGCTTTCGCCTACCACCCGGCGGGCGGCGAGGCCGGTAACGAGGTCTATCCGGTGGTGGTCGGCGGCGGTTTCAAGCCGGATGAGGCGACCGTGACGGTGCTCGAACGGCGCGGAGGGACGATGACCCTCACGGTCTACGGCACGCGGGGCGACGAGAGGCTGAAACTCGACCTCTAAGGCGTGGCGCGCGCTTTTGCGGAGTTTAGGGGGGCGACCCGCCTGCGTTCATGGGCGCAGGCGGGTCGCTCTTTCTCGGAGGTGTGCGATTTTGTTCGATTTTTGATACCTTTAACCGCGATAGATTCTTCCTCGGGCGCTATGAAAAAACTCTTCCTGAAAGCCAAACAACTGGTGGTCGACACGATCCGCTTCTTCACGTACGACATCTGGCGAATCAACAGCCACGACAGTTCGGTCAAACGGGTCGGACTCTACAACCTCCTGAAAAGCTTCATTCTCGCCATCCGGAACATCAGCGGAGCGCAGCTCAACATCCGGGCCGGGGCACTGACCTACAGCACGTTGTTGTCGATCGTCCCTTTCCTGGCCGTGCTGTTTGCCATCGCTCGCGGGTTCGGCTTCCAGAACATCGTCCAGAGCGAATTGTTCCGATACTTCTCCGGACAGGAAGAGCTGCTGCGGCGGGCCATGAGCTTTATCGAACAGTCGATCGAATATGCCCGCGGAGGGGTTTTTCTCGGGATCGGTGTCGTACTGCTGCTCTACACCGTTTTCGGGCTCTTCAGCAAGATCGAGAGCAACTTCAACGACATCTGGCAGATCAGCCACAGCAGGCCTTACATGAGGCAGTTTACGGATTACCTGGCGCTGATGGTCATCACACCGGTCTTTCTGATCTGTAACGCCGGATTCTCGATCCTGCTCAATACGGCCGCCGGACAGGAACACATCCTCGGCTGGGCCATTGCGCCGGTCGCCCGGGCGATTCCCTACCTGATTACCATTCTGCTGTTCGTGTTTCTCTATATGTATGTGCCGAACACCAAAGTACGGTTCGGCAGCGCGCTCTTTGCCGGCATCGTGACCGGAACCGCCCTGCAGCTCTTCCAGGTGCTCTATATCGACGGGCAGATAGGCATCTCGAAGTACAATGCCATTTACGGGAGTTTTGCCGCTTTGCCGTTGTTGCTGCTGTGGCTCCAGTTGTCGTGGTTCATCTGTCTGTTCGGGGCCGAGCTGGCCTTTGCCCACCAGAACGTCAGCAAGTTCGACTTCGAACAGGAGACCCGAAACATCAGTCGGCGGTATCGGGATTTTATGCTCCTGACCGTGATGTACTTGATCGTCAAACGGTTCGAGGCGGGCGAGAGGCCCTATACGGCGAATGCCATTTCGGAACAGTACCGGATTCCGACCCGGTTGACTGCCGAGACGATCGAGGTGTTGCTGCGGGTGGGGTTGATTGCCGAGACGCCGACCGAAGAAGACAGGATCGTACCGGCCTATGTGCCGGCCATGGACATCGGCCGGTTGAGTGTGGCCGGGCTCTTCGAACGGGTGGACCGGTACGGATCCGAGGATTTTCGGATCGATATCAAGAACGATTTCGCCCGGGAGTGGCAGGCGGTTCTCAACCTGCGCGAGGCGATCGATCTGCGGGGACGCGAGGTGCTGATAAAGGATTTGTAGACGGGGGCGTGTGCGGATGTGTGGGTGTCGTGGGTGGGTGATTTTTTAGGCCGAATGGTCGGGAGAATGTTCTGAAAAGACAGTTTTCTGCCCGAAATGCGAGAAGGGCGCCGATCGGTTGTTCGTGTCGTCGGCAATGGTTAATTTGCAGCTCGAAATGCAACGAAACGACACCACATACCCGATTCATATCTATGTTCTCGAATTGGAGGACGGCTATTGGTATGTCGGGAAAACCCACCATCCGGTGGCGCGTTTTTGGCAGCACACGCACGGCAAGGGGGCCGAATGGACCAAGCTCCATCGGGTGGTGCGGTGTGTGGAGCGGCAGGTGTTTTACGTCGAAACGGAGTACGACGAGGACAAGTACGAAAACCGAACGACGATTCAGTGGATGGAGCGTAAGGGATGGCGGACGGTGCGCGGGGGCATCTGGTGCGAGGTGTCGGAGGAAAAAACGCTCCGCAAGTTGCATCGATACGGTTTTTTCAAAGAGGTAAATGCGGCCCGGCAACAGTTCGCGGCACAAGCCTTGGTTCGTTATGTGCTGGAGCTCCGGGAGGGAAAGTATTTTGTCGGATATACGCGCGACCTGAAGCGGACGCTGCGCAAACACGAGTACGGGCGCGGCACGGAGTGGACCCGGAAGTACAAACCGCAGGGACTGGTGAGTGCCGAGCCGTTCGAGACACCGGCCGGTTCGGTGCGTCTTCGGCGCGATTTGGACCCGTTGGTGGTGGAGTGTTTTCGCCGGTACGGGTATGAGAATGTGCGCGGGGGGTCGTTTGCGGCGGTGGATGAGGACGAGCATCTGGCGATGCTCATTAAACACGGAGTCGAGGTGGAATAGAGGTCGGGGGAGGAGGAGGCTGCCTCTGCTCCCGACGGGGCCGCCGCTTGGGCCTGACACCGCGCCGACTGAGATTGACACAGCCCGGTTCGAGCCCCGCCCTACCCCGTTGTCCTCCGGGTGGAGCTCCGACAAAAACAAGCGCGGGTCCCGGAAACACGTTCCGAGACCCGCGCTTGACATTGCGTACGCGGAGAAAAAAGGAGAGGACTAAAAATCCTCCCCGTCTCCTCCTTCCCCCGAACTGTAGATCTTCTGTGTCGCAACAACTTCTTGTACCCGTGAATAAATTTCGTCCACTTTCTGTTTCAGAGCCGCTCGCAGAGGCTGTCGAATCCGCACTCCCGGGCCGCTTCTTCGTCATCTTCGCTTCCCCAACTGGCGAGTTGTTGCACGCCGATCATGAGCATGATGCGCTTCAAGGCATCCGGCGAGGGTAGTTGCTTGAAATTCATAGAAAAGCTTTTTAGAAAGGTTTGACGGGATAAATATAACAAAATTTATCCTTTTTGCAATCCATTTAGACAATCCCCTGTGCCAGCATCGCATTCGCCACCTTGCGGAACCCGGCAATATTGGCTCCCTTCACGTAATTCACATAGCCGTCCGCCTCGGTTCCGTACTCGACGCACACGGCATGGATGCTCCGCATGATCGAGCGCAGTTTTTCATCCACCTCTTCCGGCGTCCACCGCAGCCGCTCCGAGTTTTGGGTCATCTCCAACCCCGAGGTCGCTACCCCGCCGGCATTCGAGGCCTTGCCCGGCGAGTAGAGCAGCTTGTGCTGCTGGAACGCATGGACCGCTTCCGGTGTCGAAGGCATATTGGCCCCCTCGGCCACACAGATACAGCCGTTCGCAATCAGTTTGGCGGCATCCTCGCCGTTCAGCTCGTTTTGCGTGGCGCACGGCATGGCGATGTCGCACTTCACCCCCCACGGCCGTTCGCCCGGATGGAACGTCGCACTCGGATACCGCTCGGCGTATTCGCTGATCCGACCGCGGAAGATATTCTTCAGCTCGAGAATGTACTCCAGTTTTTCGGCATCGATCCCCTCCGGATCGTAGATATAGCCCGACGAGTCGGAAGCCGTCACCACCTTGGCTCCCAGCTGGGTCATCTTTTGGATGGCATACTGTGCCACGTTCCCCGATCCGGAGATGGCTACGACCTTTCCCGCTGGCGAATCGCCGCGCGTGGCGAGCATCTCCTGGGCGAAATAGCTCACGCCATACCCCGTCGCCTCCGGCCGCAGCGGACTACCGCCCCAGTCCTGTCCCTTGCCGGTGAAAGTTCCCGTAAATTCGTTCCGCAGCCGTTTGTACTGCCCGAACAGGAAGCCGATCTCCCGGGCTCCGACGCCGATATCGCCTGCCGGTACGTCCGTATCGGCGCCGATATGCCGCGCCAGTTCGGTGGCGAAACTTTGGCAGAAACGCATCACTTCGTTATCCGACTTCCCCTTCGGGTTGAAGTCCGAACCGCCCTTGCCCCCGCCCATCGGCAAGGTGGTGAGTGCGTTTTTGAAGGTCTGTTCGAAAGCCAGGAACTTCAGAATACTGAGGTTCACCGAGGCGTGGAAACGCAGCCCTCCTTTGTACGGTCCGATGGCGCTGTTCATCTGGACGCGGAAACCGCGGTTGATCTCCACCTCGCCCCGGTCGTTGACCCACGGCACGCGGAAAATCAGGATCCGTTCCGGTTCGGCGATCCGCTCCAGCACTTTCATCTTCATCAACACCGGGTTTTCGATGATGTACGAGGCAAGGCTCTCGACCACCTCGCGAACCGCCTGGTGAAATTCCGGCTCGTTCGGGTTTTTGGCTTCGATGCGCGACATGAAGTCGTCGATGTACTGCTGGACTTGTTTTTCCATCGTTCGTAGTAGGGTTTTTTAAGGTTTGAAAAAATGTCGTTTTCGGAGCTGTAAAAATAGTACGGAGGTTGAGTTTTCGGTACGCTTTGTGCGATTTTTAACATCGCGCGAGAAATCCGCACAAAATCAGGCATTCAGCATCGCCAGCACCTCTCGGTGCAGCTCCTCGCTGCCGGAAGCCACGATCGAATCCCCCGTAGCCGGATTCCCGCCGTAGTAGTCCGTAATCACGCCGCCGGCTCCCCGGATCACCGGAATCAGAGCCGCCAGGTCCCACCGGCTCATGATCGGATCGACCATCACGTCGGCCCGGCCGGTCGCCAGCAGGCAGTAGCCGTAAGCATCCCCCCAGGTCCGCAACAGCCGACACGCGTGTGCCAACGCCCAAAAGTTCGGGAGGTTGCGGTGTTTTTCGACGTCCAGGATGTCGGTGGTCAGCAGCGTCGCTTCGCGCAATGAACCGCAAGCCCGCATTCGGGTCGGCCGCCCGTTCCACAGCGCCACCCGGTTGTCCCCCACGATCAGATCGTCCAACAGCGGGTTGTAGATGGCCCCGTAGGTTGCCTCTCCGTCGACCATCACCCCGATCAAAGTCGCAAAAAGCGGCACGCCGTGAATGAAACTCTTCGTGCCGTCGATCGGGTCCACGATCCATTCGACCGCTCCCGGCTCGTTGGTCTGCGTCACCGCGGTCGAAGCCGGATGAGTACCGCTCTCCTCCCCCACGATCGCTCCGCCCGGAAAACGAGCCTCGATCTGCGCGACGATATACTGTTCGATCTCCCGATCGGCCAGTGTCACCGGCGAGTCGTCCGCCTTGTAATCCACCCGGACGTGGCCGATATACCGGTCGACCGTCGCCCGAATCGTCGGGGTCAATCTCCGGGCGAACTCCGTAAATTCCTCGAAAGTAAACATTATAGATAGTAAGTCTAAGGTATGTGCATGAATTTGTGGCTCTGGATCGAGATGTTCCACTGCGGATGAGCCTTGGCATACTCCACCAGCGTCGGTGTAATCGCTTCGTACCGGCTCCACTCCGGTTGCAGGTAGAGCCGACAGGCCGCCGAAACCTGCGCTGCATTCTCCTCGGCCCAAGCGATATCCTCCTCGGTCTCGATGATGACTTTCAACTCGTCGGCCCGCCTCAGGACCTCCGCCAGCGGCGGCTGTTGCCGCTTCGGCGAAAGACAGACCCAATCTATATAGCCCGACAGCGGGTTGGTCCCCGACGTTTCGATAAAAATCTCCAACCCCTTCTCCTTGAGCGATGCCGTGAGCGGCTCCAACGGATACAAGGTCGGTTCGCCGCCCGTAATCACAATGGCCTGTGCCGGGTGCGAAGCGGCCCGCTCCACGATCTCGGCGATCGGCGTCGGCGGATAGAGCCGTGCGTTCCAGGTCGCCTTGGCGTCGCACCACCGGCAGCCCACATCGCACCCTCCGAGGCGAATGAAATAGGCCGGTTTTCCCGCATGGTACCCCTCGCCCTGAATGGTATAAAAATCCTCGACCAGCGGCAGCCGCCGCCCGTCCTCCAAAAGCTTTTGTATGTCGTTCGCAGTCATGTTTTCTCTCTTCTATCGTCTATTTCTCCCGGTCCTCGCTCAGCACATAGATCGCCCCCAGATTCCGCCCCAATCCGTCGTAGTCCATCCCATACCCCACGATGAACCGCTCCTCGACCTCCAACGCCGCATAGTCCACGGGCAGCAGCCCCCCGGGTCGCTCCGGCTGCCGGTAGTAGACGGTCGGTTTCAGCACCAGTGTCGCCACCCGCACGCTCCTCGCCCCCGCTTGCTGCAACAGGCCGTGGAGCGCATGGATCGTATTGCCGGTGTCGACCACATCTTCGGCGATCACGATGTCCCGCCCCCGCACTTCAGCCGTCACCGGCACGTCGAGTTGAACCTTTCCTGTGCTTCCGATCCCTTCATAGGACGACAATTTCACGAAAGCCACCTCGAAATCGCCGGTGAGCTGTCGGAACAGCTCGCCGGCGAAAACGAGCGCGCCGTTGAGCGTCACCAGCAGCAGTGGTCGTCCCGTGCACGCCGCGTAGTCGCGGTTGATCCGTCGGGCCAGCTCCGAGATAGCGGTGTGGATTCGCTCGGCCGAGATATACGGCTCGAAACGGCGGTCGAGAAGAGTGACGGTTCGGGTTTCCAAAACGAAAAGCGAGCTTGTGTGTGGTGTGGCGAAAAGTTTATATCTTCGCAAAGTTAACAAAATAAAAGTACTATTAACTTGGAATACCTTGTTCCTTGGTGAACAGGAGGGTACTGTTCTTTTTCTGAAGAAAAAGAACCAAAAAGACTTTCGAGCGCATCCCGTTGGGATGCTTTGGCCGTGTCAGCCCGGTGCTCTGGGTGGGGATTCTTTTTGGGCGCGCTTAGGCTGCGAAAACCTTAGTGCGCGCCTAAAAGAACCCCACCCATAAACCTAAGGATTGCGGAGCCTAAGGCGTAGCGTATGCTATCTCAAAAGTTCTTGGTGCCGCTTTTTCCAAAAAGCGGCAGTCCCAGCCTGTCGTTAATGACCGGATATACAAATAATAGTACATTTCATTTCTTTAAACAGTTTGTTATGCAACCGAAAGTTTCGATTATTATGGGCAGCACGTCGGATTTGAAGATCATGTCCGAAGCGGCCAAATTTTTGGATCAGATGGGGATTCCGTTCGAGATCAACGCCCTGTCGGCTCACCGGACGCCGGATTTGGTGTTGGATTTTGCGAAGAAGGCTCATACGCGGGGAGTGAAGGTCATTATTGCCGGTGCGGGCGGCGCGGCTCACCTGCCGGGGGTGGTGGCAGCGCTGACGCCGCTGCCGGTGGTCGGGGTGCCCATCAAGTCCTCGAACTCGATCGACGGGTGGGACAGCATTCTCTCGATGTTGCAGATGCCGTCGGGGATTCCCGTGGCGACCGTCGCACTCGATGGGGCCAAGAATGCCGCTATTCTCGCTCTTCAGATCATCGCCACGGGAGAACCGGAGGTGCTCGAAAAGATCCTCCGATTCAAGGCGGAGCTGGCCGACAAGATCGCTCAGGCGAACCGGGAACTCGAGGCGGTCGAGTTCGCCAATCGGGTGCGCTAACGGTTCGGCGGGCTTACTCCCGGCAGGTGTGGAGCGCGGAACGGAATTTGCAGGGTGCCGAACACAAAGTTTGAACCTTTTTACCGACGATGGAACACAACGTTACTTTTGCCTTTGTTCTCACCCTTTTGGCGGGGCTCTCGACCGGTATCGGGAGCCTCATCGCGCTGCTCGCGCGGCGTACGAACCGGAAATTCCTCTCCTTCTCGCTCGGTTTTTCGGCCGGCGTGATGATTTATATCTCGTTCGTCGACCTCTTTCCGCAGGCGGCCGAGATACTCGGCGGAGACTACGGGGTGCGGTGGGGGCGGATCGCTACGGCGGCGGCGTTTTTCGGCGGCATTCTCTTCATTGCGTTGATCGACAAGCTGGTTCCGTCGGTCGAAAATCCGCACGAGATACGGAGCGTCGAGAGCATGCGGATGGAGGCGCCGGCAGACGGGGCACCGGCCAGGCACCTGATGCGAACCGGGGTGATGATGGCGCTGGTGATCGGGATACACAACTTTCCGGAGGGGATTGCCACCTTTATGGCCGCTCTCCAGAGTCCGGAAATCGGCTTGGCGATTGCGGTGGCGATCGCCATTCACAATATCCCGGAGGGGATTGCGGTGTCGGTGCCGGTCTACTATGCCACGGGGAGCAGGCGAAAGGCCTTTCTCTTCTCGTTTCTCTCGGGGCTGGCCGAACCGGTCGGTGCGTTGGTCGGGTACCTGATCCTGGCCCCGTTTCTTACGCCGGTTTTGCTGGGCTACATCTTTGCGATCATTGCCGGTATTATGGTTTACATCTCGTTCGACGAGCTGTTGCCGGCGGCGCATCGATACGGCGAACACCATGTGGCTATTTGGGGGCTGATCGTCGGGATGGCGGTGATGGCGGCCGGAATCGCGATTTTCGAATGATTTTCAGGGGAGGAGCCGGAGGATGATGAAACGGATGGTACACTGGTGGAAGGGACTGACGCTGAACGAGAAATCGATGTATCTGCTGATCGTGGCTTTGACGGTCGGGATTGCGACGCGGTGGCGCGTCGTCTTCGGCGAGGCGGCGGAGGCGTTCCGGCACATTTTCGCGCCGTAGAGCGGCGGGAGGACCGATTGCGGAAGGTGGCGAACTACAGCTGTCTGAAACCGGTGATTCTCGACGGGGATCTCTATCGGTTGGTGTCGCCCTATTCGGGCGAACATTCGGCGGTGATGTAGGCCGACAAGAGGCGGGAGCGTGTGGTGTCGCTT
Organism: uncultured Rikenella sp.; assembly: GCA_910577885.1. Taxonomy (GTDB): domain Bacteria; phylum Bacteroidota; class Bacteroidia; order Bacteroidales; family Rikenellaceae; genus Rikenella. Next base: position 55,502 of record CAJTNK010000001.1, on the reverse strand, counting down.
TCAACCGCCACCCGAGATTCTCGGCCTCGATTCGGAACGTACGGCTCGAAGGGCTGGAGTGGCAGAGAATCTGTACGGTGCGGGAGATCAATCGCATGCCGGACGAGCGGTCGGACTTGGGGGCCGACGGCCGGCGTTTCTCGGAAGACTACCTGATGAAGATCGGTCTGCCGCTCTTCGGCGGGGGCGCACCTGACCAGCCGGGTGGTGGAACTGACGGCGGAATAGTTACTTGAATCAATGACCCAAGCGGGGCAAGCTCCTATTTAAGGAGCTTGCCCCGCTTGGGTCATTGGCATGATGAAAAACCAAAGAGAGTGGATTGCTACTCTCCCTGCTTTACCGGTACCACCAGTTCCATCCCGCGCCGCAAGGCCGCCTCATTGGCCGGGATCATCTTATGCGCCCGCTCCGGCAGCGAATGTCGCAACCCCTCGATCACATTCTCGATCGTCACCAGCGGCTTGATCTTCAGAAAAGCCCCCAACACCAGCATATTAAAGACCTTGGCATTTCCGCTTCGCGCCGCTTCGATCGCCGCGTCGATCGTATAGATCGACAAATCTGTTCTCCGTGGCGCGTTGGTAATTCCGTTCGGATCATACAACAGCGTCCCGCCCGGCTTGATCGCCTCTTCGAACTTGTCCAGCGACTGCTGGTTCAGCACGATCCCGGTGTCGAACTCCTGCACCACCGGCGAACTGATCTTCCGGTCGCTCAGAATCACCGTCACGTTGGCCGTCCCGCCGCGCATCTCTGGCCCGTAAGAGGGAATCCAGCTCACCTCCTGCCCCTGCATCACTCCCGAGTAGGCCAATATCTTGCCCATCGACAGAACCCCCTGGCCGCCGAATCCGGCTATAATGATCTCTTCTTTCATAATATCTGTGTGCGTTATTTTTCGGTGGCTGTCCCGGCCGCGGTCGTATCTTTCAAATCCCCCAGCGGATAAGTCGGGTGCATGTTCTCTTCCATCCACCGGTTGGCCGCTACCGGAGTGAGCTTCCACCCCGAGTTGCAGGTCGCCACGATCTCGACGAACGAGAAACCGCGATTGTTCATCGAATTTTCGAACGCTTTCCGGATCGCCCGTTTCGCCTGCCGCACGTGGGCCGGCGTGTCGACGCTCTGCCGCGTCACGTAGGTCACCCCCTCCAGCAAAGCCAGCATATCGGCCACCTTGAACGGATAGCCGTTCAGCTCCGGTGTTCGTCCCATCGGCGTGGTGGCGGTCTTCATCCCCAGCAGCGTGGTCGGTGCCATCTGACCGCCGGTCATCCCATATATTGCGTTGTTGATGAAGATAATAGCCACGTTATCCCCCCGATTGGCCGCATGAATGGCCTCTGCCGTCCCGATCGCCGCCAAGTCCCCGTCCCCCTGGTACGTGAAGACGAGTTTGTCCGGACAGAGCCGTTTGACCGCCGTCGCCACCGACGGCGCACGTCCGTGCGAAGCCTGGATCCAGTCGATGTCGATGTAGTTGTACAGAAAAGCCGCGCATCCGACCGGCGTAACTCCGATCGCCCGATCCTCGGCGCCGAGTTCGTCGATCGTCTCGGCCACCAGCTTGTGCACCGTCCCGTGCGAACACCCCGGACAATAGTGCATCGTGGCGTCCAACAGCAACCGCGGACGACCGTAAACCCGATTCTCGTCCGTCTCGGCTACTTCTAATATAGATCTCTCTGCCATCATTGTTTACTCGGTCAGAAATTATTTGAATGATTCGCTCTCTTTGACAGGTCCTTGGTAACGGGCAGGAACTGTTCTTTTTCTGAAGAAAAAGAACCAAAAAGACTTCCGAGCGCATCCCTTTGGGATGCTTTGGCCGTGTCTGCCTGGTGCTTTGGGTGGGGCTTTCTCGGTGCGGCGCGTCATGTGTAAATTACCTTATGCGCCGACACCGGAAAGTCCCACCCACAACCCTGAGGACTGCGGAGCCTAAGACATAGCGTATGCTATCTGAAAGTTCTTTGGGTCCCTTTCTTTCAAGAAAGGGACAGTACCCTCACGTTGCTAAAGAACGATCAAAGAAAGCCGAATGATTACAACATTTGTTTCAAGGCATCGAAAACTTCGCGCGGGGAATGGATGATCCCGCCGGTCCGTCCGAAGTGCCGTACCGGAATGGTCGCATCCCCTACCGCCAAGCGGACGTCTTCGATCATCTGCCCCATGCTCAACTCCACGGACAAGAAGCCCCGCGCCCCGTTCTGCGCCGCCCGGCGGATCGCCTCCGTCGGAAACGGGAACAGGGTGATCGGTCGAATCAACCCGACTTTCAATCCCGCAGCCCGCGCATCTTCGACCACCTTGGCGCAGATGCGCGACGATGCCCCGTAGGCCACCAGGATGTACTCCGCATCGGCCGTTTCGATCTCCTCGACCCGAACCTCCTCGCGCTCCATCCGGTCGTACTTGGCCTGCAACTTGTGATTATGCCGCTCCATCGTCTCCGGATCGATGTAACACGAGGTGATGATATTCCGCTCCTTGCGCGCGCCCTTGCCCAGTGCGGCCCACGGACACTCCTGCCGTATCTGTTCCTCCGTGCGTCTGGGTTTCTGCGGACTCAGCCGCACTTTTTCCATCATCTGTCCGATGACTCCGTCGGCCAGGATCATCACCGGGTTCAAATACTTGAACGCGAGCTCGAAAGCCAACTCCACGAAGTCGTTCATCTCCTGCACCGAATTGGGCGCCAGCACCGGCATCCGGTAATCGCCATGTCCCCCGCCCTTCACCACCTGGAAGTAGTCGGCCTGCGAAGCCTGGATCGTGCCCAGGCCCGGCCCCCCGCGCGAGACGTCGATCACCACGCACGGCAGTTCCGCCCCCGCCAAGTAGGAGAGTCCTTCGCACATCAGCGAAAGTCCCGGGCTCGACGTGGAAGTCATGACCCGTTTCCCCACCGACGCTCCCCCGTACACCATATTGATCGATGCCACCTCGCTTTCGGCCTGCAGCACGACCATGCCGGTGGTCTCCCACGGCCGCAGCTCGGTCAGGGTCTCGAGGACCTCCGACTGCGGAGTGATCGGGTAACCGAAGTAGCCGTCCGCTCCGCACCGTACAGCGGCGTGAGCCAGCACTTCGTTCCCTTTCATCAGTTTGATATCTTCCATTTATGCCTGTTTTTTCTCTCTGTAAACGACGATGCAGCTGTCCGGGCACACCACGGCACACCCGGCACATCCGATACAAGCCTCCGGCGAGGCCATGTAGCAGTAGTTGTACCCTTTCGCGTTGACCTGCGGACTCAGCGCGATGGTCTGGGTCGGACAGGCTTCGATGCAGACGCCGCAACCTTTGCAACGTTCCGTGTCTACGACGATCTTTCCTTGTATCTTGGCCATTTTACGGGTGTTTGTCCATACTAACGCACGAAGGTAGTCCAAATGTTGTTCGGAGGGTGCGATATTTCGGCTATTCCTACGTCGTCCAAACCTATAAAAAATAGGATAACGAACTGTTATCCTATTTTTTATCCTCCTGATAATTGGGGTATCCAATCTGTTCTTTCGTCCCGCTCAATCCTTCAACGAATGGATGACCAACCCAGACCGTAATTTCGGCTCGAACCAAGTGGTTTTCGGCGGCATGATATTTCCCGTGTCGGCAATGTCGATCAGTTGCTGCATCGACACCGGATACAGGGCGAACGCCACGGCCATCTCTCCGCTGTCCACCCGCCGCTGCAATTCGCCCAGGCCCCGGATCCCTCCCACGAAGTCGATCCGTTTGTCGGTCCTCAGGTCGCGGATCCCGAGAAGCCGGTCGAGGACGAGGGTCGACAGGATGGTCACATCCAACACCCCGATCGGATCGGCATCGTCGTACCGTCCCTCGCGCGCCCGCAAGCCGTACCACTCCCCGTTCAAATACATGGAAAAGTCGTGCAACTCCGCCGGTCGGTAGATCTCTGTCCCATGGCGAGTCACGACAAAGTCTTTGTCCAGCGCAGCGACCAGCTCTTCCGGCGTCAGCCCGTTCAGGTCCCGTACCACCCGGTTGTAGTCGATGATTTTCAACTGGTTGTCCGGGAAAATCACCGCCAAAAAGTAATTGAACTCCTCCTCCCCGGTATATGTGCCGCCGGCGTCGAGCAAGGCTTCCTTTTTTTCGGCCCCCACCCGTGCCGCCGCCGCTGTCCGGTGGTGTCCGTCGGCCACGTACAAAGCCGGAACCTCCGCAAAAAGCTCGGTGAGCCGCGCAATCACCCCTTCCTCGTCGATCACCCAAAAACGATGTCCGAATCCATCCCCCTCCGCCACAAAATCGTACACCGGCTCCCGCGTCGTCACCACCCGATCGATAATCGCATCCACCTCTCCCCGAGCCGGATAGGCAAAGAACACCGGCTCGATATTCGCCTCCTGCCTCCACACGTGGATCATTCGGTCCTCCTCCTTGTCCGGCCGCGTCAGCTCGTGCTTCTTGATCCGTCCCGCCACATAGTCCTCGAAGTGGCAAGCCGCCACCAATCCGTACTGTGTCCGCCCCTCCATCGTCTGGGCATACACATAGTAGCACTTCTCGTCATCCTGTACCAGCCACCCGTTTGCTTTCCACTTTTTAAAATTGGCCACTGCATGATCGTAAGCCTGAGTGGAATGTTCGTCGATCATCGGCTCGAAATCAATCTCCGGTTTGATGATATGCAACAACGACTTCTCCCCCGCCTCGGCTTTCGCCTCTGCGGAGTTCAGCACGTCATACGGTCGCGACGCCACCTCCTTGGCCAACTCCCGCGGCGGCCGGATCCCTTTGAACGGTTTGATTTTCACCATAGTCAACAAGCGTTTTTTAGCGATTCACTTGAAATCGGGTCACCCCCTCCTTGAAAAACGCCACAATCTGTCGCGCCGCCGCCAACCCGGCATTTACATTGGCTTCCGCCGTCTCCGCCCCCATCTTCTTCGGCGTGGCGAAAAACCGCTTTCCGAACTTTTCCGCCAACTCCGCCGCGCTATCCGGCGCAATGTCCGTAACGTACTTGAGCCCGGACCGTTCTGCCAGCGCTCTGGCCAGCCCCGCTTCGTCGATCACCTCCTTGCGTGCCGTATTTACCAGCGTAGCCCCCTCGGGCATCGACATCAACAGATCGTACCCAATGGATCCCTTGGTCTCCGCCGTGGCCGGAATGTGCAACGACAGGTAGTCGCTGTTCTCGTACAATTCCCTGACGGAAGTAACCATCCTCACCCCGTCCCGGGCAAAAACCTCCGGATCGGTCACGAACGGGTCGAAAGCCGATACCTCCATCCCCAACGCCCGCCCATACCGAGCCACAATCCGTCCCACATTCCCATAGGCATGTATTCCCAGCCGTTTCCCGCTGATCTCATGCCCCGTTCCCGGCGTGAACTGATTCCGGGCCATGAAAATCATCATCGACACGGCCAACTCCGCCACCGCATTCGAATTCTGCCCCGGTGTGTTCATCGCTACGATCCCACGGGCCGTACACGCCCCCAAATCCAGATTATCATACCCGGCCCCGGCCCGCACCACAATTTTCAGCGCCCGGGCCGCTTCGATCACCTCCGCCGTCACCTTGTCCGACCGCACGATCAACGCATCCGCATCCGCCACCGCACGTTTCAACTCATCGACGGACGTATATTTTTCCAACAACTCACACGCAAAGCCGGCCTCCCGAGCGATCGCCTCGATCCCCTCGGTGGCTTCTCTCGAAAACGGCTTCTCTGTCGCTACTAATATCTTCATAACTATTTGTTTAACGTACTATTAATTGGAATATCTTGTTCTTTGCTGAACCGGATAGAACTGTTCTCTTTGTGAACAAAGAGAACCAGAAAAACTTCCGAGGATGCTTACGCATCCTAACTCTATCTCGGTACAGTGTCTGCCGACTGTGGGTCGGGGTTCTCCGGGGGCGCAAAGTCTTTGCCCTACATCATGCGCCCCCGGACGAATCCCCGGCCCACGAACGGGCTGAGAACCTTGTGCCCCGGATGGCTTAAAAGTGCGAAGCACTTTGCTAAAGTTTCTTTGGTACTTTCTGTTCACAGAAAGTACAGTACCCTCCAGCACAATGAACGGGTATCCAATTAATAGTACAGTTTTTCGAATTCTTGCATGGTATCGACGAGCGCTTGTACGCTTTCTTTGGGCATGGCGTTGTAGAGCGAAGCTCGGAAGCCGCCCACCAGTCGGTGTCCTTTGACTCCGACCATGCCTCGTTCTTTGGCGAAGTCCAGGAAGGCGTTGGGATCCAGCTCTTTGTGTTCCTCGCTGTAGACAAAGCTGACGTTCATCAGCGAACGGTCTTCGACCGCCGCCGTTCCCTGGAAGAGCGGGTTTCGGTCGATTTCGTTGTAGAGCAAGGCGGCTTTCTCTTCGTTCAGTTTTTGGATGGCCGGTACCCCGCCGATCGATTTGAGCCACCGCAGCGTCTCGCGCAGGACATAGATCGGGAAGACCGGCGGGGTGTTGAACATCGACCCTCCTTCGATGTGCGTGCGGTAGTCGAGCATGGTCGGAATCGCCCGCGACACTTTGCCCAAGATGTCGTTGCGTACGATGACGAACGTAACCCCGGCCGGTCCCAGGTTTTTCTGGGCGCCGCCGTAGATGAGTCCGTATTTCGAGACGTCGACCGGTCGCGACAGGATGTCCGACGACATGTCCGCCACCAGGGTTACCGGCGAGTCGAGATCGCCCCGGTACTCCGTGCCGAAAATCGTGTTGTTGGTCGTGATGTGGAGGTAGTCCAGGTCGGTCGGAATCGCAAAGCCTTTCGGGATGTACGAGAAGTTGCGGTCCTCCGACGAGGCCACCGTCTCGACCTCGCCGAACAGCTTGGCCTCTTTCAGCGCCTTGCGCGCCCATACGCCGGTGTTGACGTATCCGGCTTTTTTCTCCAGCAGGTTGAACGGCACCATGCAGAACTGCATGCTGGCCCCGCCGCCCAGGAACAGGACGCTGTACCCCTGCGGAATCCCGAGCAGCTCGCGGAACAGGGCGACGGCTTCGTCCAGCACCGCTTCGAAGTCCTTGCTCCGGTGCGATATCTCGAGCACCGACAGACCTATTCCGTTCAAGTCCAGTACGGCCTGTGCGGCACTTTCGATCGCCGGCCGAGGCAGAATCGACGGGCCGGCGGAAAAGTTGTGTTTCTTCATGATTGTGCGGTAGTAGATGGATGAAAATGAGTATCAAAGATCGGAAAAAATCTCGGGGAATGAAATTTTTCGGTCGATTTTGTGGCCGACCGTTCGGACGGTTTTGCCACAGAGCTGCGGGAAAATCGGATTTTTCACGTTATATTTGTTCTCGGTAAATCTAAAGGTTTGAGTATGGTAAAATCCATGACCGGTTACGGGCGGGCCGAACGGCACGCCGACCAACGCAAGATCACGGTCGAGATCAAGAGTCTGAACAGCAAACAGCTGGACTTGTCGACCCGCATTCCATCGATCTATCGCGAGAAGGAGTACGAGATTCGCAACACGGTGGGGAAGGCGTTGGGGCGGGGAAAGGTCGACCTTTTCGTGTCGGTCGAGACGATCGGCGGCGGCAAAACCACTGCCGGGACGATCAACCGGGAACTCTTCAAGGCTTATTATGCGCAGCTGGCCGAGTTGCAGCGCGAGGTGGGGGATACGAACGCGACGGAGCCGTTGATTACTACGGTGTTGCGCCTGCCGGAGGTGATGCAGACCGAGACCGTGGTGATCGGGCCGGAGGAATGGAAGGCGCTGACCGAGGCGGTGGACGAGGCGATCGAAAACCTGAACCGTTTCCGCGCGCAGGAGGGAGAGGTGCTGATCCGGGATCTGTTGACGCGCATCGACACCATCGAGTCGCTGGCGGCGCAGATCGTACCGCTCGAGGGGGAACGGATCGAGACCGTACGCACGCGGCTGATGGAGAACCTCAAGGCTTTGCAGGTGCACGTCGACAACAACCGCTTCGAACAGGAGATCATCTACTACCTCGAAAAGTTCGACATCACGGAAGAAAAGGTGCGACTCAAGCAGCATTGCGACTATTTCCGCGCCGTGGCTGCCGAGTCGGAGGGCGTGGGGCGGAAGTTGGGCTTTATTGCCCAGGAGATCGGGCGCGAGATCAACACCACCGGATCCAAGGCCAACCATGCCGGGATCCAAAAAATCGTGGTGCGGATGAAAGACGAGTTGGAGAAGATCAAGGAACAGTTACTCAATCTTTTATAACCCCTCTCTCACTACGTTAAGTCATGGGCAAGGTATTGATATTCTCGGCGCCGTCGGGTTCGGGCAAGACGACCATCGTACGGCACTTGTTGGAACGTTTTCCGGAGCTGGAGTTTTCGATTTCGGCCACTTCGCGGGCGCCGCGGGGCGAGGAGCGGGACGGAGTGGACTACTATTTCATGGATGCGGCGGAGTTTCGGACACGGGTCGAGGCGGGTGAGTTCATCGAGTGGGAGGAGGTCTATGCGGGGACCTGTTACGGGACGTTGCGGGCCGAAATCGACCGGATCTGGGATCGAGGGCATGTGGTGGTGTTCGACGTGGATGTGGTCGGGGCGCTGAATATCAAGAAGCTGTTCGGCGATCAGGCGTTGTCGATCTTCATCATGCCGCCGTCGGTGGCGGAGCTGCGGAGGCGGTTGGAGGGACGCGGTACGGATTCCGCGGAGGCCATCGAACGGAGGCTGGCCAAGGCGGAACAGGAGATCGGCTATGCTCCGAAGTTCGACCGGGTGGTGGTGAATGACGACCTCCAGGCTGCGTATGCGGAGGCGGTGCAGGTGGTGGGCGATTTTTTGACCCGGTGAAGAATTATGAAAAAGAAGGCTCTCTTGGACAAGTTTGAAAAACAATATGAGGCCGAGGTGCGGGAGTATTTGGTCCTGACGGGTGATTGTTTGAAGAATGGAGTGTGGGACGAAGAGGAGTTCGAGGTTCGGGCCGATTACCTGGCTTATGTCGACACGGCGACCGATGCGTTGCATCTCGGCGACGGTTACCTGGTTGAGCCGGTGAAAAAAGAGAGAGCTACGGCGGCGGATGCGGCTGTCGACTCTAAGTTATTCAAAGCAGGCACGATCTATCGTTTACGGGCTCGTAAGTTCATTGCGGAGAGTCTCTTGGAGTCGAGGAAGGATGTTCCGTTGGAGTGCTATAAAAAGTCTTACTTCAATCGGTTGTATCCGACCGAAGTGCTCGAAGAGGGAACGGCCTGCGGGGTCTTGGAAGAGGTCCGGACGCAGCATATCCAGCCTGTCGAACCTCGCGAACCTGTCGTCGTTATCAACGACGAGGAGCTGGGGGAACTGGTGCTGGACCCAGAGTTGGAGTTTTTTAGGGGAAAGGCCCACTGGTTGGGTAACGAGGTTGGGGTGATACTCCATGTCGACGTAAACCGTCGAGCTTCGTGGACAAAAGCCCGGCAGGCCATGAAAAAGCTCTTGGCCGAACAGGAGAGATGGGACGCGACGATCCGGGAATTTGCAGCTGCGGAAATGACCGCGCTGGCCAATGATTGGGCCGAGCAGGGGGACGAGGAGGGTAACGTATCGGAAGCTGATTTTGTCCGGAGGATTACGATAGAGGGTTTCAGCATGACGTCCGACGGCTGTTTTACGGCCTATTTTGAGGATGACGACATGTTTTGCGGGCATACGATTCAGGTCGAAGGCAGCTTTCGAGAGGGCCTGATCGAGGCGAAACTATGATGCAATGGGGCATTCGCAGATAACAGTAGAACGGGTGGCCTTGCTGATGGGCTCGTTCAATCCGGTGCACCGGGGGCACTTGGCGGTGGCTCGGTATGTCCTGGAACGGGAGCTGGCGGATGAGGTGTGGCTGGTAGTCTCGCCTCAAAACCCGTTCAAGGATCCGGCGATCCTGGCGCCGTTCGACGATCGGCTCGAGATGGTCCGAAGGGCGTTGGCCGAAGAGGGTGACGAGCTGGAGGGGCGAATTCGGGTGTGCGATGTGGAGAGAGGACTGCCCTACCCTTCTTATACGATCCAAACGATTGAGTATTTACAGAAACAATACCCCGAAGTTCGGTTTACGATTTTGGCGGGCAGCGACATTGCCGACCAATTGCCGCGTTGGCATCGGTCGGAGGAGTTGCGCGGCCTGGTACGTTTTTTGATCTATCCGCGTAATGGCGGCGAGGCTTCGCCGGAGATGGCACAGGCGCCGACGTTCGAGGTCGATTCGACCTCGATCCGGCAAGCGGTGGCCACCGGGCAAGCGATTGCCGTCGGCGAGGTGCTGCCTCGGGCGGTGGCGGACTATATCCGGATCAAAAAACTCTATACGCGATGAACCAAGAGACTACTGTCGAATATTGGACGGCGATGATCGAACGGTCGCCGGAGGTGGCCGATCATTACTTCGAGCGGGGGTGTCTGCACTACCGCCACAACGATTTCGGGAAAGCCATCAATGACTTCAACCGGGCTTTGGAACTGGATCCGCGTCATACGGCCGCTCGACAGATGCGGGAGATGACCCAAGCGATCTTCAACTTTCGAAATTTCGATATCTACAACCCGTGATTCTTAATACCCAGTCTTTGGCTACCGTATGGAACTGTTCTCTTTACTTTCGCTTCGCTCGTTTTGCTTTCGGTAGTTTGTGAACCGTGTTTGGCTACAGTATGGAACTGTTCTCTTTGTGAACAAAGAGAACCAGAAAAACTTTCGGGAATGCTGTCGCATTCCATGGGCTGCCGTAGTCAAGAGCCTTGTGGCCTTTCTTTTGGGGTGGCCTTTTGTGGGCGCGCCTAAGATTTTTCGCAGCCTAAAAGCGCGTCCACAAAAAGTGCCACCCCAACAAAGTGGGCCAGAGCATTAGCTTGCGGATGCCTAAGGCGTAGCGTATGCTATCTGAAAGTCTTTTGGGTACCTTTTCTTCAGAACCGAGCAGCGTACCGAGCGCAGAGCGGGCTTGCACGCTATGCCGAGGTAGCGCGAGGAAACCGTAGGTAAAAGGTACAGTACCCTCCCGTCGCTAAAGACCGTTTACACATTACACCGAAGCAGAGCAAGGGAAACGAAGGTAAAAGACCAGTACCCGCACGCGCTAATAGAATGTATATTAGAATAAGTGGTTGGCAATACGGTCGTAGACCTTTTCCGGTGCCAAGTCGTTGAGACAAGCATAGTCGCCGCGCCAGCACTCCTTGTGTCCGTAGACCGAGCAAGGGCGACACGCCATCTCCAGCCCCACCGCATCCGCTTCCGCCTGTCCCAACCCCAGGAACCCCGCGCAAGGGTGTGTCGCTCCCCAAATCGACACCACCGGAACTCCGACCAACGACGCCATGTGCATCGCCGATGAGTCCATCGAGACCATGAGGTCGAGGTTTGCGATCAAGTCGATCTCTTCCCGCAACGAGAACCGTCCCACCACCGACACGCATCGTTCCCCCGTCGCATCCACCTCCCGTGCCATCTCCTCGGCCAACCGTCGCTCCTCCTTGCCTCCGCCGAAGAGGAACAACCGCACCGAGCCCTCTTTCAACGGATGGGCCAACAACATCTCCGCCACCCGCCGCACCTTCTCCAGCGGATAGATTTTTCCTTTGTGTTGCGCGAACGGAGCCACGCCGATCCAGCGTTCACCACCCGTCGCCCGTTCAAGTCCCAAGCCTTCCGGCACCGGACGTTGTTGCCGGTAGGCGGCCAAATTCGTGTCGATCGGCGGCAATTCGAATCCCGCCGCCCGAAACACGTCCGCATACCGTTCAATGCTTGTCCGCAGTTGTCGCACCACCTTCTTCCCGCTGTCCGATCGAGCCGTCAAAGTCTTTTTCTCGGCCCGTCCCTTGTCGATATGGAAAGTCCGAAGGTGTCGCAAAGCGTAGAATTTGCGCAGCAGTTTGGAGTAGATTTTGTCCTGCAGGTCAACCACCGCTTCAATCTCCGGGTGGTTTCGGCGTAGCTCGCCGAAGAGCCGCACCAAGCCTCGTAACCCGCGATGCCCCTCTCCCTGGCCGAGGTTGATGTTGTGAATCGTCAGCCGATCGATACCGTCGAAGAAAGGCGCATAGAACTCCCGCGTCAGCAAGACGATCTCCAGCTCCGGGTAACGCCGCGAGACCTCGGCCAACACCGGAGCCGTCATCGCCACGTCTCCCATCGCCGAAGAGCGAATCACCAATATTTTCTTCGGTAGCGTTTTCAAAACCCTCGAATCCCCGGAAAATGAGCAATTATTTCTGCTTGCCGTACAACACCGGATTCAACGCCGGATCGTTGTACATCTTCATCTGCTTGTAGAGCTTCATGTACTTCCGCCCCGCCTCGATATCAGCCAGCAACTCTTCGATCGCCTGCCCGAGGTCGGTCCGTTGCGTGAGCAGTACCTCCAGCTTCGCCCCGCAAGCCGCCCGATGTTCATCCGAAACATCCTCGCGCTCCGCCTCCTGCTGCATGTGGTAGATCTTCAAGGCCAAAATAGACAACCGGTCCACCGCCCAAGCCGGCGTCTCGGTGTTGATCCGCGCTTCGGCCGCCGGCGTGACCTCTTTGAAACGGTCCAGAAAATAACTGTCGATATATTCCACCAAATCGGTCCGCTCCTGGTTCGAAGCATCGATCCGCCGTTTGATGGTCAGCGCCGTCCCGGGGTCGATCTCCGGGTCGCGAACGATGTCTTCCAAGTGCCACTGCACCGTGTCGATCCAGTTTTTGCCGTACAACAGGTGTTCGATACTCCCCGCCGGGTAAGGATTTTCGACCGGTCGGTCGACCGAATCGTAGCGGTGGTAGTCGGCGATCGAACGTTGAAACGTGCGGTTGCAGAGTTCCGTAAACGAGATGTTTGATTTGGTTTCTGTCTTCATGGTCGTGCAAAGATAAAAACATTTTTGACGGAACGCCCCCGATTTTCTAATTTTGCCGGACACCATGCCGATGAACCTGAGAATGAAACGGAATTCCACATCCCTTCTTTTCCTGTCGCTGCTCCTGCTGGTGCCCGTCGTCGGGCGGGCGCAGTACAAAATGAGCACGCAGGAGTATATCGATACCTACAAACACATGGCCATCCGTTCGATGAAAGAGTTCGGCATCCCGGCCAGCATTACGCTGGCCCAAGGGCTGCTCGAATCGGGCACCGGCGGCAGTCGGTTGGCGGTGGAGGGCAACAACCACTTCGGGATCAAGTGCAAGGGGTCGTGGGACGGGGCGAAGATCTACCACGATGACGATGCGAAGGGAGAGTGTTTCCGGAAGTACCGAAACGCCGAACACTCGTATCGCGATCACTCGCGGTTTCTGACCGAGTCGCCGCGATACGCCGGACTGTTCAAGCTCGACGCGACCGATTACAAGGGCTGGGCTTACGGTTTGAAGGAGGCGGGATATGCGACCAATCCGAAGTATCCGCAGTTGCTGATCGACCTTATCGAACGCAACCGGCTCCACCAGCTCGACCGGCCGACGGGATCCGGCGGACTGCTCGGTCGGCGGCGGGAACGGTACGAGCATCGCGAGGCGAACGAGGAGTTGAATGAGCCGTTGCCACCGAAACACGTGGTCGAGAAGAACAACGGCGTCCGGTACATCATTTCGCAAGAGGGCGAAAGCTTTGCGTCGGTGGCGGCACAGTATGATATGTCGGTGGATCGTTTGTTGAAGATCAACGACTTGCAGACGGCTTTCCCACTGCCGGAAGGAACGGCCCTCTACATCGAACCGAAACGAAGCCGGGCGTCGAGCACCGCCGCCGGTCGAACCCACACGGTGGAGCAAGGCGACTCCTACCACTCGATCGCGCAACAGTACGGAATCAAGCTTCGGAAGTTGCAGAAGCTGAACCCGATCACGCGCAAATTCCCGCCACGTATCGGCCAACAACTCCGACTCCGGTAAATTACGACTTTCGTCCCGTGTTTGGCGACGGGAGGGTACTGTTTACCTTCGTTTCCCTTGCTTTACTTCGGTATAATGTGCAAACGGTCTTTAGCTACGGTATAGAACTGTTCTTTTTGTGAACAACCGACGCTACTCGGTTCTTCAGAAAAGGTACAGTACCCTCCGGTTGCCAAATACGGTTTGTCAATTGCCGAAAGCAAAACGAGTGAAGCAATGTAAACAGAACAGTTCTTGTCTGGCTTGAGGGCAGTTAGACACGGCTCGTGTGCCACGCCTTAAAGCGGTATAAATCGATTTAGTCAGAATTGGAAAGTCCGTACACGATACTTGTTGCAAACTGTTTGCACGCTGTGGGAGCGAACCATTGGCTCAAGTGTTTGGCGATGAGCGTTGTCGCTTGTTTCGCTTCGCGTTCTCCGGTGCCAACGGTTGTCAAGGGCAATAGCAAAAGAAAGATTCGCGAGTCGATTTCTGTCGCGGCGGCTAAATCGGTGAATGGAAAAATTTGAATTCGGAAGTGTGGTCCTGTGCTGGCGATTTGCTTATCGTTTATAAAATAGACGATATCACCCGGATGAAATTCGAGTTTCAGCGTTTGGGTGGCGGTCAGTGGGCAAACAAGCGTTGTCGGATCGTCCGAATAACCGTCTGTTTCGTTGAATGTTTCTTTGTCGTAGTGCGTAAAATGATCCCACCACTCCAGTAACAACTTTTTCTGTTCTTTTCCTACCGTTTCCTCAATTATTTCGGATAGTGACAGGTCAGTTGTTTCGTCCCAAGCGGTTGGAAAAGAGAGGGCGATAAAATTGATCCAAAAATTTTGGTTGGACCATTCTATCGCCTTCAGAGTCAAAGTCTCTCTCATCCGCTGTTTATTTTCCGAAGTGGAAAATGACGGTCTGTTTCAAGTCCGGGTGGAGCGAGTTGGCTACCGGGCATTCGTGTGCGGCCAGTTCCAGGATCTTCTTGACCTTCGGTTCGTAATCCGACGGAAAAGTCATCTCTACTATCACCTCTACGATCCGCCGCGGCGAAGTTCCCATCACCTTGGTGATATCGACCTCCGTGCCGTCGATGTCGAACCCGTGGACCGAGGCCGCTTTCCCCATGATGGTCAGCATGCAGCTGCCCAAAGCCGTTGCCAGCAGGTCGGTCGGCGAGAAACAAGCGCCCTGCCCGCCATTGTCGGTCGGTGCGTCGGTCGTGATCTTGGTTCCGGATTGTAAGTGTTCCGCTTCGGTGTGCAGCCCGCCGAGGTAGCGTGTGTGGACCGTGATTGCCATAATTCTTCGGTTGTGTTTAATTTTACAGAACAAAGATACGGTGTTTTTTCGTATCTTTGCAACCCTTTATTGCTCACCCGAATAATCCCCCTGTCGAGATGACTTACAGCTATCGAAATATTTGGCAAGTAGCCTTTCCGATCCTGCTCAGCTTGCTGATGGAGCACCTGATCGGGCTGACGGACACCGCTTTTCTGGGTCGGTTGGGCGGACATGCGGCCGAGGTGGCGTTGGGGGCGTCGGCGCTGGGTGGGGTCTATTATATCGCCGTTTTTATGCTCGGGTTCGGCTTCAGCGTCGGGGCGCAGATCCTCATGGCCAGGCGAAACGGCGAGGAGAGGTTTCGCGAGATCGGACCGATTTTTCAGCAGAGCGCTCTGTTTCTGCTGTTTTTGGCCTCGGTGGTGTTTGCCTTCTCGAAACTCGCAGCACCGCATGTGCTTCGGGGGCTGATCTCTTCGGAAGAGATCTATCGTGCTACTCTCGAGTACTTGGATTGGCGGGTCTACGGCTTCTTTTTCATCTTCCTGGCCGTGATTTTCCGAGCTTACTACGTGGCCGTGACGCGGACCCGGATCCTGACGATCAATTCCGTGGCCATGGTGCTCAGCAATGTGGTGTTGAACTATGGGCTCATTTTCGGACGTTTCGGACTGCCGGCCTTGGGGATTGCCGGGGCGGCGATCGCTTCGGCGGTGGCCGAGCTCGTGTCGCTTGTATTTTTCGTCGTTTACACCTCTACGCGGGTCGACTGGCGGCGGTACGATCTCTTCCGGCGTACGAAGCTGAGGCTGCGCGAGTTGGGGCATGTGCTGAGTCTCTCGTCGTGGACCATGGTACAACAGTTCGTGGCGGTCGGCACGTGGTTTCTTTTTTTTGTGGCCGTCGAACACCTCGGAGAGAGGCCGCTGGCGGTGACCAATATCGTGCGGAGTGTCTCGTCGCTCCTCTTTATCATCGTCAGCTCGTTCGCCACCACCGGCAGCTCGCTGGTCAGCAACATGATGGGGGCCGAGCAGGCGCGGGAGGTGATGCCTACCGTTTGGCGGATTTTGCGGATGTGTTACCTGTTCGTTTTGCCGCTGTTGGCTATTATATTGGTCTTTCCGAGCCTCGTGTTGCGCATCTATACCGACAACTTGCAGCTGGTGGAGGCTTCGGTGCCGGCTTTGTTGGTGATGGCGTCGGCCTACCTGATCCAAACGCCTGCTCTCATCTGGTTCAATAGCGTCTCCGGGACCGGGAACACGCGCGCCGCTTTTGCGCTCGAGATGGCCGCTATCGCAACGTATGCCGGGTATGTGTGGTGGGTGGTGATTCGGTTGCGGGCCGATGTGGCTTGGTGCTGGACCACGGAACACCTCTACGGGACGGTGATGTTCCTGTTGGCCTACCTCTACATGCGGAAGGCCGACTGGCAGAGCAAGAAAATATGATCGTCAGAACTTTTTCGTCGAGCTTTCTGTTATGAATATCCAAACCGCCGCTTTTCGGTGCAGCAGCCAGCGGTTGTCGCAGTGTCCGCCGGACGAGCGGCCCGAATTCGCGTTTATCGGCCGGTCGAACGTCGGCAAGTCGTCGCTCATCAACCTGTTGACCGGTCGGACGGGGCTGGCCAAGGTCTCGGGGACGCCCGGGAAAACGCGCCTGATTAACCACTTCACGATCAACGACGAGTGGTCGCTGGTCGACCTGCCGGGATACGGCTATGCCAAGGTATCGCGTCGCGAGCGGAGCGGTTTCTCGTCTCTGATTACCGATTACGTGCTGAATCGCGAACAGCTCTACTACCTTTTCGTGCTGGTCGACGCGCGGCACGAGCCGCAGCGGATCGACCTCGCTTTCATCCGCTTTCTGGGCGAACACGGGGTGCCGTTCGGCATCGTCTTCACGAAGGCCGACAAACTCTCCGGGGCTCAGCTGCGCCGAAACGTCGAGAACTACAGAAAGCAGTTGGCCGAAGAGTGGGAGGAGCTGCCCCGGATGTTCGTCACCTCCTCCGAACGGGGGCAGGGACGGGACGAAATTCTGGATTTTATTGAAAATTGTTTAGCGCGGAACTAAAAAAAAACTACCTTTGCGGCGCGTCGCGCGACACGGCTGCGACCGTCACTTCACAACCGACATGAAAACCATGAGCGAACCTCGTAAAATCAAATTCTTCGCTTGCCGGAACTCGCGTTACCTGGCCGAAAAAATCGCAAAACACTATGGGTCGGAGCTCGGAAATTCCGTCGTGCTGGAGTTCAGCGACGGCGAGTTTCAACCGGCTTACGACGAAAGTATTCGCGGGTGTACGGTTTTCGTGGTGGGGTCGACGTTTCCGCCGGCCGATAATCTGATGGAGCTCCTCTTGATGGTGGATGCCGCCAAACGGGCTTCGGCAAAGCGGGTGGTGGCCATCATGCCGTACTTCGGGTGGGCCCGGCAGGACCGCAAGGACCGGCCCAGGGTCTCGATCGGGGCTAAGTTGGTGGCCAACCTGCTGCATGCGGCGGGGGTCGACCGGATCATGACCATGGACTTGCATGCGGATCAGATTCAGGGCTTCTTCGATGTGCCGGTGGACCATTTGTATGCCAGCGGGGTTTTCGTGCCGTACATCAAGAGCTTGGGGATCGATAACCTGACGGTGGCGACGCCGGATATCGGCGGGTCGAAGCGGGCGAATGCCTATGCGCAGTACCTCGGGGCGCCGATGGTTATTTGTCACAAACACCGCTCGAAACCGAATGTGGTCAGCGAGATGACCGCTATCGGGGAGGTGCGGGGGCGGAATGTGATTCTGTTCGACGACATGATCGATACGGCCGGGACGATTACCAAGGCGGCCGATATGATGAAAAACATGGGAGCCGAGTCGGTGCGGGCGGTGGTGACCCATCCGGTGTTGTCGGGGCCGGCTTATGAACGGATTGCGGAGAGTGCGCTGGATCAGATTATCACGACCGATACGATTCCGCTTAAGGAGGGGAAAGATACCTCGAAATTCAAGGTGCTGACCGTGGCGGATATTTTTGCCGATGTGGTCGAACGGGTCTACAACTACAAGGAGATCAGTTCGATGTTTATCTTCTAAGGTTTTTTCCGAGGACTTTTTACCGATTTCTTTTTGCAGATTTTTCCCGCCGACACCTATTTCCGGTTCACCGCCCCCCACTTCGTGAATCGGAAAGTCGGCGGGATTTTTATATTCCAACGGGTTTTATGGTAGAGGTACTTTACGAAGACAACCACGTGATTGTGGTGAACAAACGCCCCGGCGAGCTGGTGCAGCCCGATCGATCGGGCGATGCGGCGTTGGAGGAGACGGTAAAGGATTATCTCAAGGTGAAATACGCGAAACCGGGAGCGGTTTTTCTGGGGGTCGTACACCGGATCGACCGGCCGGTGGGCGGTGCGGTGCTGTTGGCGCGGACTTCCAAGGCGCTGGTGCGGCTCAATGAACAGCTGAAACAGAGGCGGTTTCGGAAAATCTATTGGGCGCTTGTCGAAAATCGCCCTGCGGAGGCCGAAGGGACCTTGCGGCATTATATTGTCCGCAATGGGAAGACGAATAAGTCGGTGGCATACAGTACGTTGGAGGCTGTTCCGGAACGGTTGCGGGGAGAGGCGAAGGAGGCGGTGCTCAACTATCGGCTCTTGGCTTCCGGCGAGCGGTACCGCCTGTTGGAGATCGAGTTGTTGACCGGTCGGCATCATCAGATTCGATGCCAGTTGGCGAAGATCGGCTGTCCGATCAAGGGGGATTTGAAGTACGGGGCGAGTCGGTCGAATCGGGATGGCGGTATTTCGCTGTGGGCCAGGCGATTGACTTTCGAACATCCGGTGACCCATGCGATGGTGACCGTCGAAGCGCCGACGCCGGCGGATGATCGGCTTTGGGCCTATTTCGAGGCGGCGGTGGCTGAAAAGTGATTCCTGGTGATCTATTATACTAAGTCCTATTTTTGCCGTCGAAAGCAAAGGCCAGTGGCAGCAGTTCCGTCACCAGCGCGGTTCGAACGCGGGTTCCGGTGCGATCGGCCATCACCACGCGAATATCCGCTCCTTGCTGCGCCCTCACCGCCTCGAGCAACACTTCGCGGCATCCGCCGCACGGTGTTACCGGCTCGTCCGAATCCGGCGACGCAACGGCGATTGCCACGATCTGCCGTTCGGGAAAGTTTGCCCGCGCATAGTTCACCGCCACCCGTTCCGCACAACTTCCTAACGGATAGACGCGATTCTCCTGGTTGTTCCCTCCGACCACCGTGCCGTCCGCCAGTAGCACCGCCGCCCCCACCCGAAAGCCCGAATAGGGCGCCCAGGCCTTTTGGGCCATTCTCAAGGCCTGTTGTATCAATTGGTTATCGTCCGATATCTTTATCATTACTTCAAGGGTTTTAAGGCTCGCACCATGTGTCGTTTTCCCATCGCCCCCGGCAGCCGATAAACCTCGAATCCGGCCGCCCGCAACGCCTGTTTCACCGCTCCTTTGGCCGAATAGGTCACCAGTGCACCTCCCGGTCGTAGGATCATCGACATCTGTCGCATAACCCTTTCCGACCACAAATCCGGTTGTACGTCCGGTGCGAAAGCGTCGAAATAGATCACGTCGAACCGTTCCGCCAAGGGTGAAAAATCAAATGCCGACAAGTCTGCGCGGTACTTGGTGAGCGAAAAACCGTTGATCGCGTGCGGCTCTTCGTCCCACGGCCACTCGTGCAGGAGTGCAAAGACAGGATCTGTCGTATAGCCGAGTCCTCGCGCCGTATCGAGCTCGATCGGATAGAGTTCGATCGCTCGATAATCGACCTGTTGCCTCCTCGCAAGGGCCTCTTTGTAGGTTAAGTAACAGTTTAGGCCAGTCCCGAAACCAACCTCGAAAACAGAGACTTCGGATTTTGGTTGTGCTGTGTCGAAACCGGCGCGGATATAGACATGTTCGGCCTCGCCCAACGCTCCTCGATCCGAGTGATACAGCTCTCCGAGTACTTCATGGCGCAAGGTCAGCGATCCGTCTTCCGTTTTGAGGAATTGCATAATCCAGTGACTCTCAATGGTTATCGCCGCACGAGCTGTACTACGTTTTCAACATGGTGCGTGTGCGGGAACATATCCACCGGCTGCACCTTGGTCACCCGATAAGCTGGGTCGAAGATGGTCAGATCGCGCGCCTGTGTAGCCGGATTGCAACTCACGTAGACCATCCGTGCCGGAGCCGCCGCCAAGATGGTTGCCGCTACATCCGCATGAATCCCCGCCCGCGGCGGGTCTAAAATGATGACGTCCGGCCGGCCGTGCCGAGCGATAAACTCCTCGTTCAGCACATCTTTCATGTCTCCGGCAAAAAAGAGCGTGTTGCCGATCCCGTTCAACGCCGAGTTCTGTTTGGCATCTTCGATCGCCTCCGGCACATATTCGATCCCCACTACCCGCTTCGCCTGCGCTGCTACGAAATTGGCAATCGTCCCCGTCCCCGTGTAAAGGTCGTACACCACCTCCTCGCCCGTCAGCTCCGCAAAGTCGCGCGCCACCTTGTAGAGATTATAAGCCTGCTCCGAATTGGTCTGGTAGAACGATTTCGGGTTGATTCGGAATCTTAGCCCCTCCATGCGTTCCTCCATGTAAGGTTTTCCGCTATAACAGCGCGCCTCCAAATCACCGATGGAATCATTTAATTTACTATTGACGATGTAATTAAGGGATGTGATCTGAGGGAATTGTTTAGTTAAAAAATCCATCAACGTTCCGTTCCGTTCATCCTCCCGTGCAAAAACTACGGTTACCATTACTTCGCCCGTCGTCGAGGTGCGGATGATGATGTTCCGCAGCAGTCCCTGGTGTTCGCGCAGGTTGTAGAATTCCAGCCCGTTTTCCTCCGCGAAGCGTTTCACAGCCAGCCGAATGGCATTCGACGGCTCGTCCTGCAGGTGGCACCACTCCACATCCAACACCTTGTCGAACATCCCCGGAATATGGAATCCCAGCGCATTCCCACTCCCCATAGCCGCCCCCTCGGCCACCTCCGAACGAGGCACCCACCGCTTGTTGGAGAAGGTGAATTCCAGTTTGTTGCGATAGTATTCGCTCCGGGCCGATCCGATAATCGGCGAAATCTCCGGCAATTCGATTCCTCCCAGCCGCCGAAGTTGATCCTCTACCTGTTTTTGCTTGTACTCCAGTTGCATCGGGTACGGCAGCGCCTGCCACTTGCATCCCCCGCACTCGCCGTAATGCTTGCAAAAAGGCTCCGTCCGAAGGGGTGAATATTCCACGAAATCAAGCACATAGCCCTCCATAAACCGCCGCCGTTTGTTGTTGACCTGGATGTTGACCACGTCGCCCGGCACGGTGTGCGGCACGAAGACCACCATGTCGTTGTACTTCCCGAGCGACTTTCCCTCGGCGGCGATGTCCGTGATCCTCAGTCCCTCGATCTGCGGATATTTGCTCTTTTTCGGCTTCATAAATCTCTCTTCCGTTCTGTGATACGGGCAAAGATACGGGTAAATTTCGTAAATTTGGAACCGAATAACCTCTCACACATACCGCGGATCGACTATGATTAAACTGGCTACGCTCACTTTCAACCCTTTCGGTGAAAATACCTATATTCTGTTCGACGAGACGAAAAAATGCGTGATCGTCGACGCGGGCTGTTATACGGAACAGGAACGGCAGGTGCTTGGTGCCTTCATTGCCAAAAACGGGCTGGAACCGACTTGGGCTCTCAATACGCACGGTCATGCGGACCATATTTGCGGGGTGGAGTTCGTCAAGCGACAGTGGGGCGTGCCGTTTGCGTTGCACGGAAACGACCGGCCGATTTTGGAGATGGCACATTGTTATGCCGATATGGGGTTCGATGTCGAGGCGGTGCCGGAGGTGGAGTGCGATTTGGCGGAGGTGAAGACTATCGCGTTCGGTAACAGCGAGTTGCAGATTATTCATACGCCGGGACATACGCCGGGACACGTCGCGATCTATGCGCCGGAGGCGGAGTTGCTGCTGACCGGCGACCTGCTTTTCAAGGAGAGTATCGGGCGGACGGATTTGCCGGGGGGCGACTATTCGAGCTTGATGGATAGCATTATCGAGCGGGTGATTCCGCTGGGCAGCGATACGCGTATTTTTCCGGGACACGGGTCGCACAGCACGGTGGCGCATGAGGTGATGTTCAATCCGTTCATTGTGGAGGTGTTGCGGGGCGACGTGAATTACAACGCGAAGGGAGGGACGGTGCATGAGAATTGATATTATTACGCTGTTACCCAGGTTGTTGGATGGTGCGCTGAGTGAGTCGATCATCAAGCGGGCGCAGGATAAAGGGCTGGTCGAGATTTGTATTCATAACCTGCGGGACTACTGCGAGGATAAGCATCGGACGGCCGACGACTATCCGTTCGGGGGTGAGGCGGGGATGGTGATGAAGGTCGAGCCGATTTATAAGATTATCAAGCACTTGCAGTCTGAGCGGGAGTACGACGAGGTCATTTACACGTCGCCGGACGGAGTGACGTATAATCAGCAGGAAGCCAATCGGTTATCGACGCTCAATAACCTGATTATCCTGTGCGGGCATTATAAGGGGGTGGATTATCGGGTGCGGGAACATCTGATTACGCGTGAGATCTCGATCGGAGACTACGTTTTGACGGGCGGGGAGTTGGCGGCGGCGATCATTACGGACAGCGTGGTGCGGATCCTGCCGGGGGCGATCGGTGACGAGTGTTCGGCGCTGACGGATAGTTTTCAGGACAACTTGCTGGCGCCGCCGGTCTATACGCGACCGGCGGAGTTCAACGGGTGGCGGGTGCCGGATGTGTTGTTGTCGGGTAATTTTGCCGAGATTTCGCGCTGGCAGGAGGATCAGGCGTTCGAACGGACAAAGGCTTTGAGGCCTGATTTATTGGAGATAAAGTAGGGTTAGATGAAGTATTACATCATAGCTGGCGAGGCGTCGGGAGACTTGCACGGGGCGAATCTTGTCAAGGGGCTCTTGGCGGCGGATTCGGAGGCGGAGATTCGGTTCTGGGGCGGCGACAAGATGGTCGAGGCGGCGGGCGAACACGGGACGTTGGTGAGGCATTACAAGGAAGCTTCGATTATGGGCTTCTGGGAGGTGCTCAAAAACCTGCGGAGGATCGGGCGGCAGATGCGCTTTTGCAGGGAGGATATTGCGGCTTATTATCCTGATGTATTGATACTTATAGACTATCCGGGGTTCAATCTGCGGATGGCGGAGTTTGTGCACGAGCATGTTTGGCCGACGGGGCGGAAGCGGCCGGAGGTCTTTTATTACATTGCGCCGAAGGTTTGGGCGTGGAAGGAAAAACGGGTCGTCCGGATTCGGAAATATGTGGATAAGTTGTTCATTATCTTTCCGTTCGAGATCGAATATTTTCGGCGGCACGGGATTGAGGCGTTCTATGCCGGAAATCCGTTGATGGACTCGGTGGCGGAACGGTCGTCGGTGGCGCTGGAGGGGGCGGAGGAGTTTCGGCGCGAGAATGGGTTGGACGACAGGCCGATCATTGCGCTGGTGGCGGGCAGTCGGGGGTCGGAGATTCGGTACAATTTGCCTTATATGGTGGCGGTTTCGAGGCGGTTTCCGGAGTATCAGTTCGTGGTGACGGGCGTTTCGTGGCTCGATAGGGCGCTGTACGACAGGTATTTGCAGGGGAGTGACGTGCGGTTCGTCTGCGACCGCACTTACGAAACCATGGCACAGTCGGCGGCGGCGCTGGTGACGTCCGGGACGGCGACGCTCGAAACGGCGCTCCTGCGGGTGCCGGAGGTGGTCTGCTTTCGCAGCTCGGCGATCAGTATTTGGGTGGCCAAGCGGCTGGTGAAGCTACGCTTTATCTCGCTGGTCAACCTGGTGATGGACCGGGAGGTGGTGCGGGAGTTGATCCAGGAGGATTTCGTGCCGGAACGGGCGGAGGTCGAGTTGCGGGCGGTGTTGCCGGGAGGGGAGAAACATGAGCGGATGGTGTGGGATTTCGCCGAATTGCGGGAGGCGATGGGAGAGCCGGGGGCGTCGGTGCGGGTGGCGACGGAGATGGTGCGCTTGTTGAACGAAAAACGGGGAAACACCAAGTAAGAGAACGGTATGAAGATCATTTGCATCGGAATGAATTATCCGGAGCACGTTCGGGAGCTTCCGGGGGTGTGGGGCGGCGAGACGCAGGAGCGGGAACGGCCGATTCCGGCCGAGCCGGTCTTTTTTATCAAGCCGGATACGGCGTTGTTGCGGAATAACGATCCGTTCTATATTCCCGATTTTTCGCAAGATGTACAGTACGAGTGCGAGTTGGTGGTGAGAATCAATCGATTGTGCAAGGGGATCGAGGAGCGGTTCGCGCATCGTTGTTACGAAGAGGTGGGGCTCGGGATCGACTTCACGGCGCGCGACCTGCAGCGGCGGTGTAAGGCCGAAGGGCTGCCGTGGGAGATTGCCAAGGGATTCGACCATTCGGCGGCGGTGGCGCCGACGTTTGTATCGAAGGCGGAGTTGCCAGAGATACAGAATCTTCGATTTTCGATGGCGTTGAATGGCGAGCAGAAACAGGCGGGGTTTACGGGGGATATGATCTTCGGGGTGGATCGGATTATTGCTTATGTTTCGCGGTTCGTCACGTTGCGGATCGGGGACCTGATCTTTACGGGAACGCCGGTGGGGGTGGGTCCGGTTCGGATCGGGGATCGGTTGACGGCGGAGTTGGAGGGGCGGGAGATGTTGAACTTTGACATTAAGTAAGTCTTGTTAGATTGATGAATCTTAGTGAAGTATCGAATAATTTTGATATTATTCTGGCCAGCGGGTCGCCGCGGCGGCGGGAGCTGTTGGCCGGGATGGGGGTGGCTTTTCGGGTGGCGGAGCGTTATGCGGTCGAGGAGGTCTATCCGGAGGGGATGGAGCTGCGGGAGGTGCCGGCCTATTTGGCGAATTTGAAAGCGGAGGCCTATCCGGAGATGTTGGGCGACAGGCAAATACTGATTACGGCCGATACGGTGGTAATTCACGACGGGCGGGTGATCGGCAAGCCGAAGGGGCGGGAGGAGGCGATTCGGACGTTGCGGGGATTGGCCGGTTCGGCGCATGAGGTGGTGACAGGGGTGGTCCTGCGGAATCGGACGGCAAAACGCCTCTTTTCGGAGGTTGCTCGGGTGGTTTTCGGGGCGTTGACGGACGAGGAGATCGAATACTATGTCGATCGTTTCCGGCCGTATGATAAGGCGGGGGCGTATGGCATTCAGGAGTGGATCGGGTATGTGGGGATCGAGCGGATCGAAGGATCGTTCTATAATGTGATGGGGCTTCCGACCCGGCGTTTGTATCGGGAACTGACCGATTTTATTAAAAAACAATATACGGATAAATAAGATGGTTATGCGAGTTATGCAAAGGATTGCTTTACTGGTTTTCGGACTCTGTGTTTCCTTGTCGGTGCGGGCCGACGAGGGGATGTGGCTGCCGAGTTTGATTGGCGAGGGACGGATCGGGGATATGCGGGCCAAAGGGCTGCGGCTCACGGCACAGGACCTCTACTCCGTGAACCGGGCTTGCTTGAAAGACGCTATCGTGCGGTTCGGCGGCGGGTGTACGGGCGAATTGATCTCGGACCAGGGGCTCTTGATTACCAATCACCATTGCGGCTACGGGCAGATTCAGCAACACAGCTCGGTGGAACATGATTACCTGACGCATGGTTTTGCGGCGATGAGTCGCGGCGAGGAGTTGCCGAATCCGGGGTTGGCAGTTAGTTTTTTGGTTGAGATGCAGGATGTTACCGATCAGATGCTCAAGGGGATATCGAATAAAATGGACGATGTGAAACGGGCGAAAATCATGGATCGGAATAAAAAAGCGATCCTGGAGCGGGCTGTCGATGGGGGGCGGTATCGGGCGTCGGTCGAGGCGTTGTACTATGGGAATCAGTACTTCCTGTTTGTCTATGAGGTGTTCGAGGATGTACGGTTGGTTTTTGCGCCGCCGTCGGCTGTCGGGAAGTTCGGCGGGGACACCGACAACTGGATGTGGCCGCGGCATACGGGGGATTTTTCGCTGTTCCGGGTTTATGCCGGGCCGGATAATAAACCGGCACCCTACTCGACCGATAACGTGCCGTATGTACCCAAAAAATCTTTCACCATCTCGCTCAAAGGGATTCGGCAGGGCGATTTCACCTTTGTCTACGGGTTTCCGGGGCGGACCTACCGGTATCTTCATTCCGAGGCCGTGCGGTATATTCAGGAAAAGAGCGACCCGCACAAAGTGAAGCTGCGGACCTTGCGGCTCGACATCATGAACCGGGCCCAGGCGGCCGATCCGGCGGTGAGGATCCAGTATGCGGCGAAGAACGCCAGTGTCTCGAACGCCTGGAAAAAGTGGCAGGGCGAGATGAAAGGGCTGCGACGGTTGGGGACCGTGGCCGAGAAGCAGGCTTTTGAACGGGAGTTCGAGGCGTGGGCGGCGGATAAACCGGAATATGCGGGGGTGACGGAGCGGCTGTCGGCTTTGTACGATTCATTGGAGCCGTATGCTTTTGCGATAGATTATCATAACGAAGCGGCGATGGCGATCGAGGTACTCAAATTTGCGGGGCAGTTTGCCGCCGTGCAGGAGTGGACGCCGGAGACCATCGACCGGTTGCGGCAAGCGGCGGCGAGGTTCTACAAGGACTATGTGCCGGCCATCGACCGGGAGACGGCCCGGGTGCTCGGGGCGGAGTATCGGCGCCAGGCACCGGAACGGTTCCGGGTGGCGGGGGTGGATATGGATGCGGTTTTCGATTCGACCCTCTTTGTCGATTCGGCCCGGGTGAGGCGGCTGTTGGAGCTGGAGGATCCGCAGGCCATAGGTCGGATGGTTGCTGAGGATCCGGCGGTGAAGGCTTACAGAGCGTTCCAGGACGTTTATCAGTTGAAAATCGCGCCGGTTCATGTGGAATTGAACCGGCAGATCGAGCGCGAATACCGCACCTATATGCGCGGGATGATGGAGATGCGGCAGGGCGAACACGAGTTCTATCCGGATGCCAATTCGACCCTGCGGATCGCTTATGGGAAGGTGGACGGCTATCGGCCGGTGGACGCGGTGCGCTACGAGCCGGTGTCGACGCTCGAAGGGGTGATGCAGAAGGACGATCCGGAGGTCTACGACTACGACGTGCCGGAGCGGCTGCGGCGGATTTACGAGACGAAAGACTACGGGCGTTGGGCGGTGAACGGGACGGTGCCGGTGGCTTTCATCGCCACGAACCACACGACGGGCGGCAATTCGGGGAGTCCGGTGCTGAATGCCGATGGGCAGCTGATCGGGGTCAACTTCGACCGCTGCTGGGAGGGGACGATGTCCGACCTGGAGTACGATCCGGAGGTGTGTCGGAATATTGCATTGGATATTCGTTATGCCCTCTTCCTGATCGACCGGGTCGGCGGAGCGGGCTACCTGTTGGACGAGATGAAGTTTGCCGAATAAACCTTGCGAGAAGATGATCCGAAACCGATTGGAAAAGTTGCGGACTTGGATGCGGGAGCAGCCGGGGGGTGAGGTCGGGGCGTTTATCGTGCCTTCGAACGACCCTCATTTCAGCGAGTATGTGGCGGCGCACTGGGGATGTCGGGCGTGGATCAGCGGTTTCGACGGATCGGCTGGGACGGCGGTGGTGACGACGGAGGGGCGGGCGGCGTTGTGGACCGATTCGCGGTACTTTCTGCAGGCCGAGGAGCAGTTGGCGGGGACGGGGATCGAGTTGCAACGGATGGGGATCGAGGGGACGCCGACGATAGCCCGGTGGTTGGCCGAGGGGGTTGTTGCGGAAGGGGGGCGGCGGGTCGGGATCGATGGGCGGCTGTTCAGCCGGGCGGCGTTCGAGGCGATGAGCGGTGAGTTGGCCGAGGTCGGTTTCGAATTGGTGCCGACCGAGGATCCCTTTGCGGAGATTTGGGCGGATCGACCGGCGTTACCCCATGCGCGGGCCTTTTTGTTGGAGGAGGCTTACAGCGGTGAGGCGACGGCCGACAAGTTGCGGCGGATTCGGAGCGCGCAACCGACCGGGGCGGTGAGGCTGGTGGCGGTGTTGGACGAGATTGCCTGGGCGCTCAACGTTCGGGGCGGGGACATTGCCTATAATCCGGTGGTGGTCGGTTATTTGGCGATTGAGTCGGAGCGGGCGGTGTTGTTTGTCGATCCGGCGAAGTTCGGGGCTGAAGATCGGGAGCGGCTGCGGCGGGAGGCGGGGGTCGAGATGCGGCCTTATGAGGAGTTTGTGGAGTACCTGCGGAGAGAATTGGGCGGTAAAACGGTGATGGTCGGTTCGGAAGGGCTGGATGTGTATCACTGGGGGCTGCTGTCTCAGACGGGGGCCCGTATACGGAAAGAGGCGACGCCTTATGGGGTGATATCGGCCATGAAAGCCGTCAAAAACGCGACGGAAATCGACGGCTTTCGGCGGGCCATGGAGGTGGACGGGGTGGCTTTGGTGCGGTTCGAACGGTGGCTCGAAGGGGTCGTGGCGGCGGGCCGACGGCCGACGGAGCTGGAGGCGGCGGCACGGTTGCACGCCTTTCGGGAGGCGGCGGGGGGAGCGGAGTTTCGGGGCGAAAGTTTCGAGACGATCGCAGGGTATGGCGATCATGGAGCGATCGTACATTACGAGGCGACGCCGGAGAGCGATCGGGCGATCGGGACGGACGGTTTTTTGCTGATCGACAGCGGGGGGCAGTATCGGTACGGGACGACGGACATAACGCGGACTTACCACTTCGGGACGCCTACCACGGAACAGCGGCGGGATTATACGGCGGTGCTTCGGGGGATGATCGACCTGTGTGCGGCACGGTTTCCGGCGGGGACGCGGGGGGCGCAGCTCGATGTGCTGGCGAGGCGGTACCTGTGGGACGAGGGGCGGAACTACCTTCACGGGACGGGGCATGGGGTCGGCCATTTCCTGTGTGTTCACGAGGGGCCGCAGTCGATCCGGATGAACGAAAATCCGGTGGTTCTGCAACCGGGGATGGTGCAGAGCTGCGAACCGGGGGTGTATGTGGCGGGCCGGTACGGGATTCGGATCGAAAACCTGACGCTCGTGACGGCAGAAGGGTGTCCGGAGGGGTTTTTGCGGTTCGAACCGCTCACGTTGTGCCCGATCTCGTTGGCGGCGGTCGATGTCGAGCTACTGACCGCCGACCAGCGCGAGTGGCTGAACGACTACCATGCGGAAGTCTATGCGCGCCTTGCACCGCGCTTGGAGGCGGACGACGAACGGGCGTGGCTGCGGGAACGGACACGCCCGGTGGAGTGAATCGAACGTTTGGCGCGGTTATTGATCTTACGATCCGTTAAAAAACGATGGAACTCGATACGATCAAAAACTTCGATCTGCCGCGCTATTTGGGAAAATGGTATGAAATCGCCCGGTTCGATTTCCGTTTCGAACGCGGTTTGTCGGGCGTGACGGCCGAATATTCGATGCGGCGCGACGGCAAGGTGCGGGTAATCAACAGCGGACACGCCGGGGCGGTGGACGGACGGCTCATCGTGGCCGAAGGAAAGGCCAGGCAGGCCTCACCGGACGATCCGCAAAAGCCCGGTTTTCTGAAAGTCTCTTTCTTCGGACCGTTCTACACGCCGTACTATATCTTGGCGCTCGGTCCGGACTACGACTATGCGCTGGTGGGCGGGCGACGGCGGAAGTATCTATGGATCCTCTCCCGCACCCCTACCCTTCCTCGGGAAACGATCCGCCTCTTGGTAGCTCGGGCCGAGGAGCTCGGGTTCGACACTTCCAAACTGGTGTTTTCCGCCGCAAGCTGCGCATTAGGGGACTCTGAAAAACAAGCGGGCTGCCTGAACGTTTCCGGTTCAGGCAGCCCGCCTTGGGCTTTTGAGACAATCTGCCCCCCAAGAGCGCATCTTACTCGGTATCGCCCGGTCCCAAGGCCATCTCGGTAATCTGCTTCAACGCATTGGTCTGCGTGTCCGTAAAGTCGAGCGCCCCGTCGGTAGTCATCGGATCTTGCTGGATGCAGGTCAGGTCTTTCAGTATCCGCAAGTAACGACCCATATTTCCCCCCTCCGCCGCCATGACCGAAAAATCGATGACCAAGCCGCTCTTGTATTTCAACGGCTCGGCCAGCGGACGCTGTGCGAAATTCTCGGCCAAAGCCTGGAACCGGTCGCCGTCGGCGAGCCGCATGTACAGGCTATCCGGTAGGAAGAACATCGTATTCTCCTTGTAAGCCAGGTAGTAATGGGCATAACGGATCGCTTTCAACGCATAGACCTGATCTGTCACCTGTTGTATCGAATTGTCGTTTTTCCGGATCTGTTGAACGATCCAGTCGAACAGCTCGCTGTCGGTGCAATCCGCGGCGATGAAAAATTGCGGGAAGCGCTTCTCGCCGATCCTTTGCATGGGTAGAACCGCCAGCGTGAAGTCACCGTCGATCTTGTTCAAAATCGAGGGGCTGGTTTTCACCTGCTTGAGCCCCTGAAGGATCATCCGGTGAATCTCCCGAGGCAGATACTCCAAGCTCAGGGACAAATTACGCAAACCGAGGTTCAATACCCCGTAATTCCGGGCCGGAATGTAACCGAAGTGCTTGCCGGTCGGCGGCATGTTCGTCTTTTCCAGCAGCTCTTTCCGCTCCGTGTTGTTGCTGTACTGCTGTAGGGAAAAAACGACCCGCCCCGCTTCGAAATTTATCGTGAAGAGCTCCTGTGTCTGAGCGACCATCGGACTGACCGTCAGACCGGACGTGAGGTACGGATTGAATTCCAGGAGCTGTCCGTAATCGGCATAGATCACAATGTCCTGTTCCGACCGGACGAACTCCTCCTTGAAAGTGGCGATCGATAAGGCCTGTTTGTTGAGCGGCAGCTGGAGGTATGCCGCAGCGTCGGTTTTCCCTTCGCCGTAGGCCACCACCAACCGACCGGCATCGTACGCAACGGACCCGTGTTCGTTTCGCCCGGTCAGCGTATGAATCTTGCTCTCTTTGTTCCGTGCGAGAGTCAGCCCCTCTTGCCCCTCCCCTTCTCCGATCGCCGTTTCGAGAAAGTCGGTCAGCTTCGCGGCGTCGTCCACCGCAAAGAGCAGCGCGCCGCGCGCAGAGGGGGCGAAAGCCTCCATGGCCACGATCATCGGCCGCTGGAAGTCGATCCCGGTCGACTCCGGATCGTCCAACGCCTTTTCGATGAGTCGTCGCACAGCGGGTGACGCATCGGCCAACTTCTTTTCGATCCGCTCTTTGAGCAACGGATTCTCCCGTGCCTCCGACTTGTCTGCCAGGTTCAGGAGGTTAGCCTTCAGCACCAGCGCCGATTCTGCCGGAACGGCCGACAGATAGTCGTTCTGCCCGCCCCGGGTGCAGGCCGCGAAGAGTAATGCAACTGCTCCGACGAGCCCCAGTCTTTTCAAAGCCTGCAGTGGGTGTGAAAATTTCATGTACATTTAGTAAATTATGCCCGTACAACGCGGGGTTGCACGGGCGGTGTGACAAGAGAGAGGGGGCTTATTTATCCCACTCCAGGATCTTCATGAAGTCGTACTCCTCCGGATTGTCGACATACTTCGACGCCCCTTTGTAATCCTCCGGCGTGATGTAGTGCAGGTTGTTTTGAATGATCTGCTGGATCTTCCGCGAGTTGACGTCCACCAGTCGGGGCATGATTTTCCCCTCCTTATCCGCCACGTCGTCCATGAAGAGCGGTTCGACCGAGCCATCGCGACCGACGGTCACCATACATCCGGTGTGTCCCGCCTGGTAGAGCTCGTAAACCCCGAGCCCCAGCTGGGTGGCATACGACAGGTCGTAAGCGATCGGCCGACAACACCGCAACTCGTATCCCATCTCGTTCGGCCGGCTTTTCACCTTGATGCGCAGCGTTTTGAGTTTCTGCTGGACGAGCATGTTGAAGATGTGCGACTTGCTGACGTTCCCCAGCTCCGGATGCCCGTGTTCGTCGTAGGTGAACTGTACGCCGGTATTGATAATCTCGTCGTCGTTCATGAAGTGGAAAACCCCTTCCGAAATCACCGCCACGCCATACGGAATCCCCATCAAACGCCGTTTCACCATCGAGGAGATCACCAGTCGGGTGATCTTATCGAACGTAATGGGGGTCTTGTTGAACATCTCCGGAATGACGATCATCGGGTAGTGGCACGCCGAGCCGATCCCGAACGCCAAGTGTCCCGCCTCGCGCCCCATGGCCGAAACGACGAACCAGTTGCCGCTCGTTCTGGCATCCTCGTACAGGGTGGTGGCCAGCTTCACCCCCTCCTCCTTGGCCGAGTTGTAGCCGAAAGTCGGATAGCCGGCCGGCAGCGGAAGGTCGTTGTCGATGGTCTTCGGCACATGGATGCTCGACACGTCGATACCCCTTTGTTTCAAGAACTTGGTGAGCCGGTTCGCCGTCGATGCGGTATCATCCCCACCGATCGTCACCAGCACTTTCACATTGTACCGCTCGAAAAAATCGGTGCGGAACTCCTTGTCGGCCGGTTTGTACCGACTCATTACCAGAGCCGAACCCCCGCGGCAGTAAATGGTATCGGCGGTTTCGAAATCGAGGTAGACGAAGTCCGGTTCGTCGCTCACCAGGCTCTTGTACCCGCCGTTCAGACCGATGACCTTGTAGCCGTTCTGACTGAAGATTTTGGTCACGGAGCTGATGACGGTATTGATTCCCGGCGCAGGACCGCCGGCGCAAAGAATGGCTACTGCATTTTTCATGAGTTGATTGGGTTTGAGTGAATTTTGGATTTTTTTCGATTTCGACGGCCCGATAACAGAACAGCCCTGTGCTCTGAGGAGAAGCGCCAGGGCTGTTCGCGTCGTATTCAGGCTGTCATAACGACCACCGTTACAGCACGTTCACGCAGTTCAAGTTATCGAAAGCGATCTTCATCCGTTCGATAATCGAAGCCTCGCCGGCCCGGAGCCAAACACGCGGGTCGTAGTACTTTTTGTTCGGTTTGTCGGCCCCTTCCGGATTGCCGAGCTGCCCTTGCAAGTACGCTTCGTTCTTTTTGTAGAACTGACGGATCCCGTCCCAGAAAGCCCACTGGGTATCGGTGTCGATGTTCATCTTGATAACCCCGTACGAGATCGCTTCGGCGATTTTTTCCGGTTCCGAACCCGATCCGCCGTGGAATACGAAGTTCACCGGTTTGTCCGTAGCGGTATTCAAGGTCTTGTGAATATACGCCTGCGAGTCGCGCAAGATCTTCGGTTCGAGCACCACATTCCCCGGTTTGTAAACCCCGTGGACATTCCCGAATGAAGCGGCGATCGTGAAGTTCGGGCTGATCTTCATCAGTGTTTCATAAGCCTTGCAGACATCTTCCGGCTGGGTATAGAGTTTCGACGCATCGACGTGCGAATTATCCACCCCGTCTTCCTCGCCCCCGGTAATCCCGAGTTCGATTTCGAGGGTCATCCCCATCTTTGACATCCGGCTCAAGTATTTGGCGCAGATCTCAAGGTTTTCCTCCAGCGACTCTTCGCTCAGGTCGAGCATGTGCGAGCTGAACAGCGGCGTCCCGGTCTCCGCAAAATGTTTTTCGCTGGCGTCCAGCAGCCCGTCGATCCACGGCAAGAGTTTCTTGGCCGCATGGTCGGTGTGCAGGATCACCGGAATGCCGTAAGCCTTAGCCACCGTATGTACATGCTTGGCCGCCGCAATAGCCCCCAGCACCTGTGCCTCCTGCCCTTCGAGCTTGAGCCCTTTGCCGGCCACGAAAGCCGCACCGCCGTTCGAAATCTGGATAATAACCGGCGAATTGACCGTTGCAGCCGCTTCGAGCACCGCATTGATGGTGTCGGTCCCCGTCACGTTCACTGCCGGAATCGCAAACCCTTTTTCTTTGGCATAGGCAAACAACTGCCCTACTTTGTCCCCGGTGAGAACCCCGGCCGGAAATTTTTTGTCGCTCATGGTGTGTGTTTGTGTTATTTGTTAAATGAATGATTGTCGTTGATAAGCTCCTGTTTTTTGAATATCTCAATCATTGGCTACGAGCAGGAACTGTTCTTTTTGTGAACAACCGACGCTGCCAGCGAACCCAGAGACCGCTTGCGGTCTCTACTCTCGGTACGCTACTCGGTTCTTCAGAAAAGGTACGGTTCGGTACAGTAGCTAAAGAACGGATATACAAAAACAGTAGGTTTCGCAACCCATCTCCAAATTTACGATTATTTTTCGATTCGTGCCATAAATTTTTGCACGTCGATCACAAAACGGCTGTGGCTTCCCTGTCCGATGATCCGGCCGGATGAGTCCACGGCGTTGATTGTGAAGTCGATACGCCGTCCGTCAACCTCTGTCACCGTGGCCGTAGCCCGAACGGTATCGCCGATGCCGGTCGCCCGTTCGTGGGTGATGTTCAACGCCACCCCGACGCTGCTTTCCGTTTCAGGCGTGAGGTACGGAGCAATGGCCTCCATCGCCGCCCGTTCCATCAGAGCCGCCATGGCCGGTGTCCCCAACACCGGCAGATCGCCCGATCCCAAAGCGCGCGCCGTGTGTGCCTCCGTGACGCGCAAACTCGCGCTCTGCGACGTGCCTATCTCGATCTCTTTCATCTTTTTATTTCGGTCCGGTAGTTTGGTCTGGTTCTATTTGAGTGCCTGGGCCATGCCGCGGGCAATCGCATCGCAGCAGGCGAGTTTCTCCGGCGTCGGCGTCCCGAACAGGTCCGCCGGCTCGGCCACCAACGGCCAACCGATCGATTCGGCAAACACTTTCAGGTTTTTGACCCCTCCGCCGTTCCAGCTGTACGACCCGAAGAGCCCCAGCACCTTGTTCTTGACCCCCATGTGGAGTAGTTCGGTGGTCAAGCGTTCGACGGTCGGAAACATCTGCGTATTATAAGCGCAGCTGCCGAGAATCACCCCCCGGTAGCGCCATACGTCGTCGATCAGGTACGAGAGGTGGGTTTTCGAAGCATCCCGCACCCGGATCTCTCGGATCCCCTCTTCGGCGCACCGCCGGGCGATGTAATCCGCCGCCGCAGCCGTGTTGCCGTACATCGATCCGTAGACGATCACCACCCCCGCCTCCGCCTCGCACCGGCTCCACCGGTCGTACAGGCCGATCACTTTCTGCGGTTCGCTCCGCCACACCGGACCGTGCAACGGACAGACGGTGCGGATGTCGATTCCGGCCAGCTTGGCGAACGCTTTCTGCACCATATTGCTGTACTTCCCGACGATATTCGAGTAGTAGCGTCGCATCTCGCCCAGGTAACGCCCCTCGAAGTCCGCTATCTCGTCGTCGAAGACAGCTCCGTCCAGCGTCCCGAAGGTCCCGAAAGCATCGCCCGAGAAGAGAACGCCCTCCGTGGTGTCGTAGGTCATCATGGTCTCCGGCCAGTGCACCCACGGGGTCATCACGAACTTCAGCCGATGATGCCCCAGCTCCAACGTGTCGTCGTCCTTGACTTCGATCAGGTTTTCTGTGATTCCGTAGTACCCCTCCAAAATCTTGAAGGTCTTACCGTTCCCTACGATCTTCACCGTCGGCCACCGGCGCACGATATCCCCGATCTCGCCCGAATGGTCCGGCTCCATGTGGTTGATAATCAGGTAATCCAACTGCTGCTTCCCCTGTTCCTCCAACAACCGTCCGATCCAACCCACATAATCACCTCCGGTGCCCATCTCGATGGTGTCCACCAAAGCGGTCTTTTCGTCCGCAATCAAATACGAATTATAGCTCACCCCGTTCGGCAGCGGCCACAGATTCTCGAACAACTCTTTCCGCCGATCGTT
This sequence comes from uncultured Rikenella sp., assembly GCA_910577885.1. Lineage (GTDB taxonomy): Bacteria > Bacteroidota > Bacteroidia > Bacteroidales > Rikenellaceae > Rikenella. The sequence continues at coordinate 19,598 of CAJTNK010000001.1, read as the reverse complement.
GGTTCCCAACCAGTAAATCCGATCGGCTATTTCCACTTTCACGTTCATTGAGTTAAAAATTAATTCTACTATTATTTTGATACACTTGTTCTTAGCTACGGGAGGGTACTGTACTTTTTAACTTCGCTTCGCTCGTTTTGCCGAGGTAGCGCGAGGAAGGCAAAGCCAAACTTTAGCACGCATCCCGCTGGGATGCTTTGGCCGTGTCAGCCTGTGTTTGGGTGGGGACGTTTGGCGGGGGCGCGCTGAGGTTTTAATTGTATTACGCGCCTCGCCGAACGCCCCACCCACAACCTAAGGATTGCGGAGCTTAAGGCGTAGCGTATGCTATCTGAAAGTCTTTTTGGTTCTTTTTCTTCAGAAAAAGAACGGTTCCGGCTCGTAGCCAAAGAACGGGTATATAAATAATAGTATGATTTATTGTTTGGTAGCAAGTTCTTTGACCTGTCGTGTAGCGACTTTGGGATTTGCGATCACGTTGCAACCGTTCACGCACCCTCCTTCGCACGCCATGACCTCGACCATGTTCCCCGGACAGTTTTTGGCGTAGCCACGCAGTTCGCGAATCGTCGTCCGGTCGATCCCGTTGATGACCACCGGTCTGATCTGTCCCCGGTACGATTCCGGCAGTTGCCCCGCCACGGCGTTCATTACCCCCTCGGTCGCCGCATAACCGCGGCTGCTCGCCATGATGGTCCCGTCCAACGGCATGGACGTTTCGTTCGTGAAAGCGTCTACGCCCATCGCCACGAACATCGTGCCCAGCTCCTCGAAACTCAGCATCAGGTCGACGTTCGGATCGTCGTAAGCCTCCTTGCGTTTGGCCAGACACGGTCCGATGAAGACGATCGTAGCTTCCGGGTATTGTTTGCGGGCGATTTCCGCCGTGTAGTACATCGGACTCCGCGTGTGCGACACGAACGGCGCAATTTCCGGCATGTGCCGATGTGCCAGTCGGTAGTACGACGGACAGCAAGAGGTGGTCATGAACGCCTGCCCCCCCTCGATCACCTTCTCGGCAAACTCCACCGCTTCGTTCGTCGTGGTAACGTCAGCCCCCTTGGCTACCTCGATGACGTCGTCGAATCCCAGCTTTCGGATCGCTCCCATGATGTTCTCGAGCGAGGTTTTGAACTGTCCGGCCACCGCCGGAGCCACGAGCGCCACCACCGGCCGCTCGGACCGGAAGGCCTTGAAAATCTCGATCAGGTGGGATTTCTCCATCACCGCCCCGAACGGACACGCCGACAGGCACCGACCGCAGTAGATACACTTTTCCGGGTCGATGTGTTCCTTTCCCTGTTCGTCCTTGCTGATGGCCCCGACCGGACAAGACTCTTCGCACGGCACCGGAATATAGATAATCGCATGGAACGGACAGTTTTTCATACACAGCCCGCAGTTGACGCACTTCGTGGAGTCGATATTGGCCTGTCCGTTGACGAAGTGAATGGCTCCCTTGTTGCAATTGACCTCGCAGGGCCTGGCCACACACCCCCGGCACATGTTGGTGACCACGTAATTGACCTTCACGCAGGCCGAGCAAGCGTCCGTGATGACCGAGAGCGGGTTTTCGGCCGGCTCTGTCCGGTCGAACGCCCGCCGGGTGTATTCGGCCAGGGAGGTCATTTCGTCTTCTTCGTCCTCGATGCCGAAGCCGAGCACCCCCATCGCCCGGTATTTGAGCATCGCGCGGTCTTTGTAAATGCAGCACCGCGACACCTCGCCATACCCTTTCGGGCGCATCAGGTACGGTATGCGGTCGATGTTTTCCGCCAGGGCGTCTTCGCGCAGCAGGCGGATGATCCGCGTGAGTAGGTCGCGGCGCAGGATCATCGTATTGTTCGTTACGGCCATAGTTGCGTGTATGGGTAATGTCGCTAAAGCTGAGGTTCTCCGAGTTGTTGTCTGATCGTTTCGACGACTTTGGTCACCGTGGCCTCCGTCACCAACTCCTCGCCCACCAGGACGAACGGCGCACGCCCTTTCCCCTCCTGGTTGCAGAAGTCCAGGCAGGTGGCTCCGCGTATCTCGACCCGGTCGGCCAACGACGTGGGCAGATAGTCTCCCAGCAACTGGAGTTCGGAGCCTCCCATCACGTAACACAGGGTGCCGGTACAGATCCGGACGGTCAGTTTTTCCATCGTGTGCAGTGTGTATTCGATCTCAAAGATACGATTTATATTTTGAATTGCTCTGGGCAGGGCGGGTTGTTGCCGGCCGGCGGAGGATCATAGGTATTCGATTCGGATCTCTTTGAGGAATTTGGTTTCGAGCAGTCGTCCGATCTCCTTGACGACGTTGCGGCGCAGCTCGAGTTCCACGGGCAGTTCCGGGTCTTGGTGCTGCGGATTGATGCGGGTGCCGACCACGAAGTCGATGCGGTCGTGGCCGAGCAGGATCCGCGCCAGGTCGAAGTCGGTGCCCCGTCCGGAGAGGTCCGACGAGGAGGCTTGTCCGAGCAGGCTTTTGACGCGTGCCAGCGTCAGGACGCCCTCCGTGATTAAGTCCACGCCGGGCATCGAAGAGGTCGGCGGCAGCCCCGAGATGTCGCGGCGGAGATTGACGGTGATGTCGCGCCGCAGCTCCCGCGCCACGATAGCCGCTGTCGTACCGCCGCAGATGACCGCCGTTCCGGTCCAGTCGCGGATCCGTTCGGCCAGTCGCCGGTCGTTGGTCTCGTTGAACGGCGGTCCGGAGCAGAGCAATAGCCGCCGAGGCTGTCGGAAGTAGACCGACAGGCAGGTCAGGTCGCTCTTTGGCCGGAAGAGGTCGTTCTCGATCGCCCGGTCGACCACCGCTCCGGCCAGTTCGTGGGCCGAAAGGTCGTCGGTCTCGTTCAGCAGCCTCCCGATGTAGTCCGCCACCGCCCCTCGCCCCCATCCGTCCGGCATCCGCCGGGTGCCCGACCCCGAGCGCAGCACCCCTTTGGTGGTGAAAATCAGCCGTTCTTCCGCCCGCGCTTCGAATCGGCTCAAGTGAATCGTATGTTGTCGGCCGTCCCGGGTGTCGATGACGAGCCGTTCGCGAACCGCCCCGGAATCGCCCTCCTCTACTGCAATGCCATTACGAAAGAGCAGGAATCCCGGTGCCTCGTACTCCGCCACCCGCACCGTCCCGTCCGGGCGGATGTCGGCCACGGCAAACGAAGCGTCGGTGCGACTCCCTCGCCCTCCGAAAGTCTCCAGCACGGATCGGGCCGCCTGGTCAATCGGGGTGTTCCGCAGGGCGTAGCTCACGATCATCGACGAAACCACCGAGGCTGTTACATTGGCCTGAACGCCGCTCCCTCGCCCGTGGGTCAACACCAGCACGGTGCGCCCGTCGTCGGTGCGGCGGCTGACGCACACGTCGCCGCTGGCGAACGAACCGCTCTCGATCCGCTGCGAAGATTCGGCTTCGATGAAATATTTATCCCTCCCGAGCATCATCCTCAGCGGCTGTAACGATGGCATTCAATACGGCTTCGGTCCGCGAAGCGTTCTCGCCCAGCAGGCAGGCGATCTGCTGCACGGTGGCCAGATTCTCGCGCATGGCCTGGCGGGTCCGGCGGATCATCTCGTCGCTCAGTCCCCCGCTGAGTTGCAGGCTCCCGATCATCACCCCCGCCAGGCGATGCGCTTCGATCCCGAAAACAGATACTTGTAACAGTCGTCCTTTCATCCGCACCTCTTGTTCGACGGTACCTCCCGCTTCGCCGGCCTCCAGTGCCTGGCGTACCGACTCGCCGAACGGAGCCACTCGCTCCAGTTCCACCCCGCCGAGTCCTCGGCGGGTGTCGAAAAGCTGTTCGGCCTGCGCTCCCAACAGTTGAGCGGCATTCCGGTTGGCCTCCACGATCTTCAGTTCCGCGTCGACCAGCAGTACCCCCGCCGCAATCCGCTCCAGCAAGGCCGAGAACTTCTTCTGCGCCACCGTCCGCGTATAACTCAGGCACATGTCCGGTTCGGCCCGGCCGATGCAGAGCGCGCGGGCGAACTCCCGGCAGGTCTCGTATCCGCATCCGTTGCAGTTGTGCATGTCGCGCTCCGTGAACTTGCCGATCGAGGCCAGTGCCGCCTCGATCTCCGACGCGGCGACTTGAAACCGTTCGGCCGGTTCCGCCGGATAGGCGGCTACGGTGGCGATAAACGGAAGCTTGAAGACCGGATTCTCGACCCGCCGCTCCCGGTAAAACCGCTCGAAAGCGAGCCGCCGGACGATCGTCGACCCGCCGTCCGCCGCTCCGGCCGTATTGTGTTGGACCTGTGCCCCGGCACACCCCCCGGTACATCCGAACAACTCGAGCAACACCGCCTCCCGTTCCTCTTTGCGCGGGTCTGTTTCCCGTTGCTGCTCCAGCAGCTCCCGAACGGCCGCCATTCCGGAACAGACGATCCGGGGAACGTCACCCGTTTGCCGGGTGTCGTTTTTCGCCTCGCCCGGCTTGAACCGGTAGCCGGCATTCCCGGGGATCAGGTCGAATTCTATGCCCTCCTCCCGCATCCATCGTCGTAGCTCGTCGAACGTAATCACGACATCCAGTTCGCTGATCTCGTCCGGGTTGGACTTCGCGGCGACGCACGGCGCAATATAGACCACCTTGGCGCCCTGTCTCCGCCACCGGCGGATCATCCGGGCATGAAGCACGGCCGGATGCGCCACCGGCAGGAGCCGTTCGGTGAGTTCCGGATAGTGGTGTCGGATCAGCCGCACGACCACCGGACATTCGGTCGAGATGGCCAGCCTCGGGCGGCGTTGCAACTGCTCGGCCGTGGCTGCTTCATAGGCGGTTCGTCCGAGCAGGGTCTCGCCGACGCCGCAAAAACCGAGCAGCGTCAACGCTTCGATGAGCCGCTGCGGAGCGATCCCCGCAAACTCCCCGGCCCACATCGGGTCGAGCGATACGAACACCTCTCCCTCGCCCTTGAGCAGGTTCCGCACGGCCTCCACATCGTCTCGCACGGATATCATCCCGTGCGGACAGGCTTTCAGGCAGCTCCCGCACCGGGTACACTCTTCTTGGGCGATCGACGCCCGGTGTTCCCGGATCGTGATGGCGCCCGTCGGGCAGGCCCGGACGCACCGGTAGCACCCGGCGCACAGGTGCGGGGCGATGCGGATCGAATAGCGGCTCTGTTCCATGTGTGGCAAGTTACGCTATTTTTGGCGATTCCGGAAATTTTGAAAGAATTTTGAGAAAGCCGACCGAGAAAAAATCGTCGGAAAGAAAAAAGATCGCGGTCGGTCGGAGAGAAAAGCGAAAAAACACCGCCCGCTGAGTCCGGGAAAAACCCCCTACCGCCGGAACCCCGCCTTGAAGTGCGCGCCGTCGCAGAACGGCTGGTTGTCCGACAAGCCGCACCGACAGAACGAGGCCATTTTGAAACTCTTCTGTGCCGGTTGTCCGTCCTTGCCCACCAGCTCGATGTTCCCCTCTACGACCAACGGACCGCCGGGTCGGAACGTGATGCGCGTCGTCGCCTGTTGCCCTCCGGTCGGAGCGGCGGCCTCCGGGAACAACTGCGGCAAATCCTTGCGGTCGAAGAGCTTGGACGAATCCTCCCGCCCGGCGATAGCCCTCTGCGGATCGTCCCAGAAAAAAGTCAATGCCCGGGTGGGACACCGTTCCACCACGTCGATAATCTCTTCGGTCTGCGCCCCGCTCATGTCGACCCACGGTCTCCGGGTCGGATCGAACACCCGCCGCAACGATGTGAAACAACGGGCCGAGTGGATACACTCCGCCGGCTGCCACACCACCGTAATGGTTCCGTTGCTGTATGTGCGGTTTCTATTCATCGTCCTCGTCGTCGGCCGTGTCGGCAATCTGGTCGGCTCCCGAGATTTCGTCCTCGTCGTCGGCATAGTAATCCTTGTCGAGCTCCTCTTCGGGTTTGGTGTCGATCTTCACGTCGACCTTGACCAGGTAGCTGATCTGGTCGGTCTCGAACGGCACGGCATAAAAGAAATCGCCCGTCGGCTTGTCGATTCGGATCAGCGCTTCGCCGTAGCCGTACGGATAGGCCGCCCTGAACGCCTCGAGCAATTCGGGACTCAGATTCATGTGGCTGATTATCACACGCTTCTTCGCAGTAGCCGCTTTGCTTGCCATAGTCATTGTTTGTCGCTAATCGTGTTGTAATTACTCGGTTCGAAAATTTCTGCAAGTATAAGCAAAAAATAGAACCTCCAAAACGTTCTCCGATTTTTCTTTCCCCGCGCGATTCTTTATCTTTGGGGAGCCTCTCTGCGGGGCGTCACGCTAAAGAATCACTGGCTATGAACGAGGTAAAGCAAAAAATAGACCATTTGCGCCGGGTACTCGACCGCTTGAACCACAATTATTATGTTCTGAATGCTCCCTCGGCCGAGGACCGGGAGTACGACCGTCTGATGGCCGAACTGACCGCTCTCGAAGCGGCCCATCCGGAGTTCGACGATCCCAATTCGCCCACCAAACGCGTGGGAAGCGACCTGACCCGGGAGTTCCAACAGGTGCGGCACCGCTATCCGATGCTCTCGCTCGGAAACACTTACTCCGAAGAGGAGGTGCGCGAGTTCGTGGAGCGGATCGAACGGGAGAATGCCTCGACGGACTATTGCTGCGAACTGAAGTTCGACGGAACGGCCATCAGCCTGACCTACGAAAACGGCCGATTCGTGCGGGCCGTGACGCGGGGAGACGGCTCGGTGGGAGACGACGTGTCGGCCAACGTGCGGACCATTCGCAGCATCCCGATGAACCTGCTGGGCGAGGGGTGGCCTGCCCATATGGAGGTGCGGGGCGAGATCTATATGCCCCACGAGAGCTTCGACCGGCTCAACGCCGAACGGGCCGACATCGGCGAGGAACCGTTTGCCAACCCGCGCAATGCGGCGGCCGGGACGCTCAAACAGCAAAACTCGGCCGTCGTCGCCCGGCGGGGCTTGGATGCGGTGCTGTATGCCGTGCAGGCCGACGCGCCGGTGGCCGGTTCGCACTACGAAACCTTGCAGCGGCTCGGGGAGTGGGGGTTCAAAACCTCGTCGGCGGTCCGCGTGTGCCGGTCGGTGGATGAGATCATGGACTACATCCGCTATTGGGATACGGAGCGTCACAAGTTACCGTACGAGACCGACGGGGCGGTGATCAAGGTGGACAGCGTCCGCCTGCAGCGCGATCTGGGGGCGACGGCCAAGGCGCCGCGGTGGGCCGTGGCCTACAAGTTCAAGGCCGAACAGGCGGCCACGCGGCTCCTCTCGATCGACTGCCAGGTGGGGCGGACAGGAGCTATCACGCCGGTGGCCAATCTGGAACCGGTGCGGCTGGCCGGAACGACCGTCAAACGCGCCTCGCTGCACAACGCCGAGCAGATCGAACTGCTGGACATCCGGATCGGCGATACGGTGTTGGTCGAAAAGGGAGGCGAGATCATTCCGAAGATCGTCGGAGTCTACCTCGCGGCGCGACCGGCGGAGAGTGTGCCGTTCCGGTACATCACCCACTGTCCGGAGTGCGGTGCCGAGCTGGTGAAGGAGCCGGACGAGGCCAAGCACTACTGTCCGAACGCGACGGGGTGTCCGCCGCAGATCGTGGGGCGGATCGTACACTACATCTCGCGCAAGGCCATGAACATCGAGGGGCTGGGGGATGAGACCGTGCAGCTGCTGTACGAAAACGGTTTGTTGGGCGATATGGCCAATCTCTATGACCTGGAGGTGGACCACCTGGTGCCGCTGGAAAGGCTGGGGCAGAAATCGGCCGAGAATATCGTCCGAAATATCGCCGCATCGGTGACGGTGCCGTATGGGCGGGTGCTGTTCGCCCTCGGGATCCGGTATGTGGGTGAGACGACGGCCAAGAAGTTGGCGGCGGCCGTTCCGTCGATCGATGCACTGATGACGGCTTCGCGGGAGGAGCTCCTGGAGGTCGAGGAGGTCGGCGGGAAGATTGCCGACAGCATCATCGCCTATTTTGCCGATCCGCGGAATGTGGCGATGGTCGACCGCCTGCGTCGGGCAGGGGTGCAGATGGAGGCCGTGCAGGTCGAACACCTCTCGGAGGTGTTGGCCGGCCGGAAGATTGTCATCTCGGGGACCTTCGACCGCCATTCGCGGCCGGAGTTGAAGGAGTTGATCGAGTTGCACGGCGGGACGAACCAGAGCAGTGTTTCGAAGACGACGGATTACCTGTTGGCCGGGGCTGGAATCGGGCCGAAGAAGTTGGAGACGGCGCAAAAATTGGGCGTGAGGATTATTTCGGAGGAGGATTTCCTGCGCATGATCGGGGGCGACGAGTCGGCGCCGGAGACGCATGAGGTGTTAAAAAACCAACAACCGACGCTGTTTTAGTGGAAAAAATGGCGCCGGGGTGTGTTCCGGGACGGAATAACCGTACCTTTGCGCGTATCAAAATCAAGAACGAGACTATTTTTTAGAACAGTATTATGTCGATCAATCTCAGAGGCGTCGGCGTCGCTTTGGTAACGCCTTTCACGGCCGGCGGGGAGGTGGACTACCCGGCCCTGACTTCGCTGCTTCATCATGTTACGGCCGGCGGGGTCGATTACCTGGTGGTGTTGGGGACCACGGGCGAACCGGCCACGATGACCCCGGAGGAGAAACACCGGGTCGTGCGGCATTGTGTGGCCAATAATCCGGGCGGGTTGCCGATCGTGGTGGGGATCGGAGGGAACAATACGGCCGAGGTGATTCGGACCATGCAGACGTTCGACCTGACGGGGGTGAGTGCCATTCTTTCCGTGACGCCGTACTACAACAAACCGAATCAGCGGGGGTTGGAGGCGCATTTCAGTGCTGTGCTCGAGGCGGCGCCGCTGCCGGTGATTCTCTACAACGTGCCGGGGCGGACGGGGGTCAATATGACGGCCGAGACGACTTTGAAGCTCGCGCATGCTTATCCGGGGCAGGCGGTGGCCGTCAAGGAGGCGTCGGGGATCATGTCGCAGGCGGCTTATATCTTGCGCGATCGGCCGGAAGGATTTTTCGTCTTGTCGGGCGAAGATAACCTGGCGATGGCCACCGTGGCGATGGGGGGCGACGGGGTGATTTCGGTGTCGGCCAATGTTTTTACGGAGACTTTTTGCCGGATGATGCACGCGGCGTTGGAGGGGGATTTCCGGCAGGCGGCGGCGTTGAACCTGACGCTGCACGAGGCTACGGACTTGCTCTTTGCCGAAGGGAATCCGGTGGGGGCCAAGGCGGCGTTGGCGATCAAGGGGACCATCGGGAATTTCCTCCGGCTGCCGCTGGTACCGGCCAGCGAAGGGCTCATGACCCGGATGAGGCAGCAGATCGAACGGTACGGATTGTAATTCGGCAGCTGATTTTTTTGTTCGTATATTTGTCCTGTCGCGACTCGGTTTTTTCTCGAACCGGGGGCGGTGGGACTCTTTTTTTCAGAGAATATGATACGAAAATTCAGCGTGGCGCTCTTCGGGATGCTCTTGTTGTGCGGCGTCGTGGCGCAGGCGCAGCAACAGGCCGATTCGGCCGTAGTGGCGGCACCACCCGACTATGCGCGGATTGCCGCCGAGGTGGGTGATGTGCGGTCACCGTACTACTACCCGAGGCTCTTCGGACGGTACGAGCGGGGCGACACGACCCTGACCTTCGAAGAGTACCGCTACCTGTACTACGGCTATCCGGAACAGAAGGGCTACAAACCGTTGCTGGCTTCGCCTTATGCGGATAGCCTGGAACAGGCGTTCGGAAAGAAGACCCGCTTGGAGGCGGACGATTTTCGCCGCGTCGTGCGGTTCGCGCACGAGATTCTGCGCGAGGAGCCGTTCAGCATGCGCGACCTCAATGCGCTGGCTTTTGCTTACCAGATGCTCGACGAACCGGAGCGGGCGGCGGAACAGATGTTCAAGATCCGACGGATTCTGAGCACGATTCGTGCTACGGGGACCGGTTTGCGGGAGGACTCGCCGTGGTACGTGATCTACCAGCGCGATGCCGAGGATGTGTTGAATCTGCTGGGAGCGCAGTACACGAAGTTCATCATCGTGAGCCGGAGCGTGGAGTTCGCACCGATCTACAACATGCCCGACCGGAAGAACAAAGGCTACTATTTCGACTACAGCGAGATCTACAAGCGGCGGCCGGACTATCTGGACGACCGCCCGAAACAGAAACGGCGGCTGGAGATCAATCCGCTCTACAATCCGCGGTCGAAACAGAGTGTGCTGCCCAAGTAAATACATTCAAAAAATACGAGAAAGATATGTCATACGATGTCATGGTGATCGGCAGCGGGCCGGGGGGATATGCGGCGGCGATTCGGTGTGCGCAGCTGGGTCTGCGGACGGCGGTGGTCGAACGGGCCGAGCTGGGCGGAACGTGTCTGAACTGGGGGTGTATCCCGACGAAAGCGCTGCTGAAGAGCGCGGAGGTCTACCGTTATGCTTCGCATGCGGCGGAGTATGGGGTGGAGATTGCGGCAGAGGCCGTTCGACCGGACTTGTCGGCGATGGTGGCGCGCAGTCGCGCGGTGGCGGAGCAGATGAGCAAAGGGATCGACTTCCTGCTCAAAAAAAACAAGGTGGAGGTGATTGTCGGGACGGGGGCGCTGACGGAGACTCCGCATACGGTGGAGGTGACGGCGGCGGACGGGGCGACGACGACTTATGAGGCCCGGCATATCATCCTGGCGACGGGGGCGAGGCCGCGGGAGTTTCCGTCGATTCCGGTGGACGGAAGACGGGTGATTACTTCGCGTCAGGCGTTGACGTTGACCGAGCTGCCGGAGACGATGGTGGTGATCGGTTCGGGAGCGATCGGGGCGGAGTTCGCTACGTTTTTCGGCACGCTCGGGACGCGGGTGACGGTGGTCGAGTATGCGCCCACCTTGGCGCCGTTGGAGGATGAGGAGATTTCAAAGCTCTTGGAACGGTCGTTCCGAAAGGCGAAGATCACGGTGATGACGGCTACCGAGGTTCGGGGGGTGGAGGCTACGGATGCGGGCTGTCGGGTGAGTGTCGCGGGGAAGAGGGGGGAGCAGGTTTTGGAAGCGGAGGTGGTTTTGTCGGCGGTGGGAATTGTGGCCAATACGGAGGGAATCGGACTGGAGGCGGCGGAGGTTGCGGTCGAGCGGGGAAAGGTGACTGTGGATGAGCATTACCGGACTTCGGTCGAAGGGGTGTATGCCATCGGAGACTTGATTCCGACGCCGGCGCTGGCGCATGTGGCGACGGCCGAGGCGATCCATTGTGCGGAGTTCATTGCAGGGCGGGAGCCGGAGGCGGTGGACTATGCGGTGATACCGTCGTGTATCTACACGACGCCGGAGGTGGCGTCGGTGGGGCTGACCGAGGCACAGGCCGCGGAGCGGGGATACACGGTGCGGATTGGGAGGTTCCCTTACACGGCGTCGGGCAAAGCCACGGCGGCCGGGAATCGGGACGGGATGGTGAAGCTGGTTTTCGATGCAGAGACCGATCGGCTGTTGGGCGCGCACTTGTTCGGGCTGAATGTGACGGAGATGGTGGCCGAGCCGTCGTTAGGGCTGACGCTGGGCGCTTCGGCGCGTGATGTGCTGCGGACGATCCATCCGCACCCGACGATGTCGGAAGGGATACTGGAAGCGGCCGGGGCGGCGCACGAAGAGGCGATTCACTTGTAGGGCGGATCCTCTTTGCGGATCGTGGAGCGAGATCGGGCCTCTCTTTATGTTTCTCGAACATAGAGAGAGGCCCGCGTGTTTTTTCTACCCCTGCTGCTGCTTCGTCACCCGGAGCCGATCTACCCGGCTGGCGGCCATCCGTACCACCTCGAAACAGAGGTGACGGTACGCAAACCGGTCTCCCTCCGTCGGGATCCGGCCCAACAGGTGCATGGCCAAGCCGCTGAGGGTGTTGAAATCCTCGCGCTCCAGGTCGTCGATCGCCACGATCTCTTGCTCCTCCATGAAGTCCGTGACGTTGTAAGTCCCGTCCACCAGCAGGCTTCCGTCTTCGCACGCCGTGCAGAGTGGCACGTTCGACTCGCCGTTCTCGTCGACCACCTCGCCCAGGATGCTTTGGGCCAAGTCGTGGAGCGTCACCACCCCCTCGATGACGCCGTATTCGCTGACCACCGCTCCGAATCCGCAGTTGTGCTGGCGGAAGAGCTCCAACAGCCGGGTCGCCGGCAGGTGTTCCGGCACGAGCAGCGGATCGGCGACCACCGTCCGGAGGTCGAATTTCTTCGGCTGCCCCTCGCGCCACAAGCCCATGATGTCACGCACCGAAGCCACGCCGAGCACCTCGGCGGTCGATTCGCCGCAGACCAGGTAGTGGCTGTAATGGGCCGTGACGATCGTCTCCAGCACCTCTTCCCTGCTCTGCCGCGTGAAGAGGTAGACCAGGTCTTTGCGGTGGGTCATCAGCTCGTCGACCCGCTTGTCGGCAAACCGGAAGACATCTTTTATCATTTCGGTCTCCTCCTTCTCGAGGATCCCCTGTTCCGTACTTTGGTTGATAATCATCTTGATCTCGTCTTCGGTCATCGACCGTTCGTCGCCCCCTTTCACCCCCAGCAGGCGGTTCACCAGCCGGGTCGAGATGCTCAGCAGCCACACGAACGGATAGGAGATCTTGGTGAGTCCCAGCATCATCGGCGTGAGCGCCGTGGCCACCCGTTCCGGATTGCCCAGCGCAATGGATTTCGGCACCAGTTCGCCGATAATCAGCGAGAAATAGGTGATTGCCCCGACGACCGTCACCATCGCCAGGTCTCGGGCATAGGGCGCCAAAAATGGGACCCGCCGGAAGAGCGGCTCGACGTCGTCGGCCAGCGACACGCCCCCGAATGCCCCGGAGACGATACCTATTAGAGTAATGCCGATTTGGATCGTGGAGAGGATTTTCTCCGGCTCGTCCAACAGCCGGAGGGTGGTTTCGGCGCGTCGGCTACCCCGTGCCGCCCGGTTTTGGAGCCGTGTGCGGCTGCTCGAAACCAACGCGATTTCATACATGGCGAAGACGCCGTTCAGGATCAACAACAGAAGAATAATGACGATTTCCATCCCTGTGTGTGTCTGCGGTAGATTACAGGGAGCGAATATAATGTTTTTTCCTCGTTTTTCGGGCAGTCTCTACGGCCGCGGGGCGAGTGTCTCGTGATCGTCCGTCAGGGTGTCGTCTTCGCGGTCAAAGACAATCGAGTTGGAGGTCTTGTCCTCGCAAGGCAGCGTCAGGATTTTGTTGGTCTTGCGCCGAACGGTGATGGGATCGGTCGAGGTGCGGAACGTGACTTTCTCTCGGTCGGCCTTGGTCCAGACGATGGACATCCCGATCTCCTCCGAATAGTCGTCTTCCGTCCAGTCCTGATTCTTCGGGTTTTTGAACGTGAAGATCTGTTTGGTGATCGCCCGGGGATTTTCCGGCGTGAGGGTGAAGGTCGGTCCGAAATTGATTTTGATCTCGATCGTGCCTTCCGAGAACCGTTGCGGCACGATCGTCAGCCCGAAGCCGACCAGCTTCAGCGGGATGACCACTTCCCCGCCCTCTTCCGGTCGATAATCCTCGATGACGCCGTAAAACCGGCTGATCGGAGGCCAGTCGTACTCCGCCTGCGTACCATTTGTCTGAATAATCTTGGCGGTTCCCTTGTTGATCCCTTTGATGAAGTTGTTCATCGAGGCAATGACAAACTGGTTGTTTACTTTCCCGGGACCTCCGCTGAGGCCGCCCACCCAAAACGGAGCGTTGTATCCGCCGTTGTCTCCCCGGGCGATCAGGTTCTTGCCGTTCGGCACCTGCGAAACTTCGATCTTGTACAGCTCGTCGAACTCCAACGGCAGGGTGATGAGCGTCTCGTCGTTGAAGATACCGTACATACTAGGCGTGGTGCTGTACGATAGGTTCCCTTTTTTGTAAATCTGTACGGCGTAGAGGTCGTTGGTTGTAGTTTTACTCAGTTGGAGCGGTTCGTCCGACTCCTCTACCCCCGTCTCCCGGTCGAGCACCAGCCGAACCGTACATTTCGGTCGCTCGGGCAGCGGATCGGGTTTATCCAAGCGGCACGAAAGTGTTCCGGAGGCGGTTAACAGAATGATTGACAGGTAAAAAAGGGGTTTTGACATGGATTGAATCGAACTTTATTTAATCGAAATATCGTATTTTTTGCACGTAAACCGAAACCGTTAGACTTTATGAAGTATGAATAGTTCTTTATGCGGTGTTTCTATTCGCTCCGCCGGGAGCGTACGTTTTGGAGAAATTTCCGTAATTTTGAGAGGCGATTTTTAATCCATACTTTGACATTATTATGAAGAATCTGAAAGAAGAGGCGTTGCAGTACCACAGCTCGGCGCCGAAAGGCAAACTGGGGGTGGTGCCGACAAAACCCTATAGAACGCAGCACGACCTCTCGATGGCCTATACGCCGGGGGTGGCGGTGCCGTGTCTGGAGATCCGCGACCAACCGGAGAAGGTGTACGAGTACACGGCGAAAGAAAATCTGGTGGCCGTGATTTCGAACGGTACGGCGGTGCTCGGGCTGGGCGATATCGGCCCGCTGGCCTCGAAGCCGGTGATGGAGGGAAAGGGCCTTCTGTTCAAGGTGTTGGCGGGTGTGAACGTGTACGACATCGAGATCGATACGACGGATGTCGAGGAGTTCGTCCGGACCGTGAAACTCATCGCGCCGACTTTCGGAGGGATCAACCTCGAGGACATCAAGGCGCCGCAGTGTTTCGAGATTGAACGGCGGCTCAGGGAGGAGGTCGCCCTGCCGTTGATGCACGACGACCAGCACGGAACGGCCATCATTACCTCGGCGGCGCTGCTCAATGCGCTGGAGCTGGTCGGCAAGCGGATCGAAGAGGTGCGGATCGTGGTCAACGGAGCGGGAGCTGCTGCGACGGCTTGTGCGAAACTCTACCTGTCGCTGGGGGTGCGGCTCGAGAACCTCGTGATGTGCGACAGCAAGGGGGTAATTACCCGAGGACGCGGGAACTTGACGCCCGAGAAGGCGCAGTTTGCCACGGAACGCGACTTGGCGACCTTGGCGGATGCTTTGGTGGGGGCCGATGTGTTTCTGGGGGTGTCGAAAGCGGGTGTGCTGACCGGTGAGATGATTCGGACGATGGCTCCGGATCCGATTGTCTTTGCCCTGGCGAATCCCGATCCGGAGATCCCGTACGAAGAGGCCAAAGCGTCGCGGCCGGACCTGATTTTCGCCACCGGACGGAGCGACTATCCGAACCAGGTGAACAACGTGATCGGTTTTCCGTACATCTTTCGCGGGGCGCTCGACGTGCGGGCCACGGCGATCAACGAGGAGATGAAGATCGCGGCGGCGAGGGCCATTGCCGGGCTGGCCAAACAGCCGGTCACGGGCGAGGTCCTGCACGCCTACAACCTCGACGAGCTGGCTTTCGGCCGCGACTACCTGATCCCGAAGCCGCTGGACAAACGACTCCTGACCACCGTCTCGATAGCGGTAGCCCGGGCGGCCATCGAATCGGGCGTGGCGCAGCGGACCATCACCGACTGGCATGCCTATGCGGCCGAGCTGGTCTGCCTGCTGGACCGGGTGCATAAGGGGGCGGATGTGCGGTAGAGGGATAAGTAAGTTAAAAACCGATAAAGATAGATAAATGGCTGTTATACCGGAACTTATCGCACGACAACTCTCCCTCTCGTCCGTCGGTCAGGCCGAGCATACGATTCGGCTGCTGGACGACGGTTGTACGGTGCCTTTCATCAGCCGCTACCGCAAAGAGGCCACCAGCGGATTGGACGAGGTCGCAGTGGAGCGGATCCGCGACCTGTACGCCAAATACACCGATCTGGAGAAGCGGAAAACCACGGTCCTGCAGACGATCGACGAACAAGGGAAGCTGACGGCGGAGCTGCGCGAAGCGATCGAGGGGTGTTGGGACGGGTCGGTGCTCGAAGACCTCTACTTGCCCTACAAACCCAAACGGAGGACCCGTGGGATGGTGGCTCGGGAGCGGGGGTTGGAGCCGTTGGCCGCGACCCTCATGCGGCAGGCCGAGGATCCGGAGCGACTGGCCGGACGGTTCGTCCGGGGAGAGGAGGTGCCGGACGTAGCCGCTGCCTTGGCCGGCGCGGCGGATATCGTGGCCGAGTGGGTCGGCGAATCGGCAGCGGCCAGAGAGCGGGTGCGGAGGACTTTCGCTTCGAGCGGGAGGATCGGTGCCAAGCGAGCGCGAGGGGTCGATGCGGAGGCGGAAGAGGCGGTCAAGTATGCGGACTATTTCGATTGGAACGAGCCGTTGCGACACTGTGCCGGCCATCGGCTGATGGCCATGGTGCGGGGCGAAAAGGCCGGGGTGCTGAAACTCTCGCTGGGGTTGGAGGCGGCGCAGGAGGAGACGCTGCGCGAACGGCTGGAGCGGATCTTCGTCCGGCGGGAGGCACAGAACCGGGCGGCCGTGCGGTTCGTACAGGAGGCGGTGGCGGAGGGTTACAAACGGTTGATTCGCCCGTCGATCGAGACCGAGCTCCTCGGGGCGGCCAAAGAACGGGCCGAAGAGGAGGCTATTCGGGTCTTTGCGGAGAACCTTCGGCAGTTGCTGCTGGCGGCGCCATTGGGGCAGAAAAATACGCTGGCCATCGACCCGGGATTTCGAACAGGGTGTAAGGTGGTTTGCCTGGACCGGCAGGGCAATTTGCTCCACAACGAGACCATCTACCCTCATCCGCCGCAGGGGCGACGGGCCGAGGCGGAAGCGACCTTGCGGCGGCTGGTGCGGCAGTACGGGATCGAGGCGGTGGCCGTAGGAAACGGCACGGCGGGCCGCGAGACCGAACAGTTGGTTCGGGGATTGGGACTGCCGTCGGCGGTGGGAATCTATGCGGTGAGCGAGGACGGCGCCTCGGTCTACTCGGCATCGGCCACGGCCCGGGAGGAGTTTCCGGATTACGACGTGACGGTGCGCGGTTCGGTTTCGATCGGTCGGCGGCTGATGGACCCGCTGGCCGAACTCGTGAAGATCGATCCGAAGGCGATCGGCGTGGGACAGTACCAGCACGATGTGGACCAGGCGAAGCTCAAACGAAGCCTGGATTCGGTCGTGGAGAGCTGTGTCAACCGGGTGGGGGTGAACCTCAATACGGCTTCGAAGCACCTGTTGACCTATGTTTCGGGACTGGGGCCGGTGTTGGCCGGAAACATCGTCGAATACCGGGCGGCCAACGGTGCGTTCGGTTCTCGGCGGGAGTTGTTGCGGGTGCCGAGACTCGGAGCGAAGGCTTTCGAGCAGGCGGCGGGTTTTCTCCGGATCGACGGAGCCGAAAATCCGCTGGATAATACGGCTGTTCACCCGGAATCCTACCCGATTGTCGAACGGATGGCCGCCGACTTGGGGGCGACGGTCGGCGAACTGGTCAAAGACGAGGCCTTGCGCCGAAAAATCGACCTGAAACGCTATGTCACGGAGGGGGTCGGGATGCAGACGCTCACCCAGATCATGAGCGAGTTCACGAAAGGGGGACGCGATCCGCGGGCCGAGATACAGGAGTTTCAGTTTGCCGACGGCATCCGCTCGATCCAGGATCTGCAAGCGGGGATGATTTTGCCGGGGATTGTGACAAACATCACGAATTTCGGCGTCTTTGTCGACGTCGGGGCCAAGCAGGACGGGCTGGTGCACATCTCGCAACTGGCCGACCGGTTTGTACAGAATCCGGCGGAGGTCGTTTCGTTGCGTCAGACGGTACAGGTCCGGGTGCTCGAAGTGGACTTGGGGCGCAAGCGTGTCAGCCTTTCGATGAAAGGGCTGAGTTGAGCCTTGTGCTCCCCTCCCTCCTCCTTTCTCGAAAAGGAGAGAGAACAAAAAAGTCCTGTAAGAAGTTTTCTTACAGGACTTTTTTATTGCGGAGAGGGAGGGTTATGAACCCACTCCCCCATATCTTTCAAATTCAATGCGTTATCAATATGTCAAGGCCTTAGGGGGTACAACTTAGGTTACAAGAATAACACTTTTCTGTCACCTTTTGGCTGTTCATTGTCTGCCTAAAACTACGGTTCAAAGATACGGCATTCTTTTGATATATGCAAATCATTGAAAATAAATCTTCTGCGGTTAGTGCAAGGTGCAAGCTATATATCTATATATACTTGCACCTTGTACTAAATTTTTGAAGAAAAGAATAGTGCTGTTTGCTTAATCCAGATTTCTTTCATACATTTACATACCATATAGTATGGTATTATAAAAACGATAATATGAAGAAAGTAGAGAAAAAACAATGGTTTGTTATTGGGCTTCAAATTATAGAAAACAATGGGGTTGCTAAAATCACAATAGACAACTTATGTAATCTCTTAGAAATTACAAAAGGTGTCGCACAAGTAGATAAATTGAGATTAGACTATTTGACAAAGTTAATCCAAGATTGCGGATATGATGTAGAGTTTGCGCATAAAATAGCTACTATCCAATATTCCTTATTGATTGGATTGCAACATATCTGTCCTGAAATCCCTGCTTGTGATTTCAATGAACTTCAAAATATGCTGATTGAAAAATTTGAAACAAAATAATAAAGGTAAACCATGAAACAGAAAAATAGCTTGATTATCAAATATCTCCCAGCGGATTATAAAGATTGTTTTTGGGATGAAATCACAGAAAATCCATATATGTCTGTATATGAATTGTTCAATTTAATGTTTTCTCAATATACAAAATGGATTATGAGGATGTATTATGTACGCAACTTAATCGTAAAACCGTTTGGCGTAAAAATCAATAAATCATTTGTAAATATGATTATAGACAGAATGATAAAGAAATTATTATAGGAGCCAAAGATAAACACCTGACATTTCATGTATCTTTATTCTGCTCGGATGTTAAAGATAAAACACAGGAAATCAGTATAACTACTATTGTGAAATACGAGAATATCTTAGGCAGGATATATTTTGCCGCAATATGGTTATTCCATAGAATTATAGTTTCTTATCTATTCAAACGGGCTATTAAAATACACAACACATAGGTCTGTTATGAAAGATGAAGTAGATAAGATATTAGCGCAAATAGAGGTTGATATTTCAGAAATCGACCTCTACGGCTATGATATTATCGAAACCTCTCTTTCAATGGTACATAAACTGCAAACAGTTCTTGATGATTTGAGAACAAAAATACAAACCTATGTATTTCCAACCAAAGAGGACGAAATCTTATTTTTCAAGACACAGAAACCGGAAATACTCGGTCGGTTGCTATTCTTCTATAAGATATACAAGATTGAAACACAATGCCCTAATGGTAGCGATGAAGTGATTAGGAATTATATCAATCGGGAACTGGATAATCTGACCTATTTCTTCAATCGCAATTTGGACTTTTATCAATACTACCGTTCACACTCCACTGTGTACGATGAATACTACTTTGTACGTGGAAAAGCTGATTTGCGGTTATGTACCGATAGCGCTCAGTTTGATAAAGACCCTAATTTCTCAACCGGATATGACTACAAAGTGGCAAAGATTATCGCCAATGAAATGCTGCGCATTTATTTGAATAAGCGATTGGTGAAACTGGTAACGAATAATCAGATAGAAGATAACCTACAAAGATGCTTCAAATATCCGTTCCGCTTCACAGGCAAAAAGTCATATCTTATCGAACTGGGATATTCTCTTGT